>JAYEPA010000196.1:0-10498 GCA_034723545.1 Thermodesulfobacteriota bacterium
AATCCTTGTTGTTTTGGATCATGCCGCTCTGGCACGGTCAGGTGAGGCGGATCAATGGCTCAAAGTAAAAGTTTCAATCCTTGTTGTTTTGGATCATGCCGCTCTGGTTTTTTTGAGCGGGATCTGTATCTGCAAATGACTGATGTTTCAATCCTTGTTGTTTTGGATCATGCCGCTCTGGTTCACTTTTCCTGTATCAGTTTGAAAAGTATGAGGAATTGTTTTGTGATGCCATGGTGAAATTGGTCAAGAAATACCATTGTTTATTGCTGATAATTGTTGTTTTATTGAATAATGCATGGGTAACTATTTGAAATAAAAAATGTTTTTATTGTGCACAAATATTTTTATATGTGCAGTCGAGACATTTTTGTCGGGAATTTGTTTTTCTGGGGAAGTAATCACGATAGATAATGTCAAAAACTTCATTGACCGCTTTCCATGCCTCCTGCAACCCTTCTCTTGTGACGGGAATTTCAATAATTTTATTTGAGCTCCTCACAAAACAGAGAAATCCCCGTGTAACCTGTTTATTGTATTGTTCCATGATTAAGCCGGCATAGAGAAATATTTGCAGCTGTAAGGTTTTGTGAATGGTTTTCTTGTATTCAGCAAATTTATAATCCAATGGAGCCAGGCTGCCGTCGGACAGGGAGAGAAGCTCATCGATCCTACCACGAATTTTTAATCTGGATGAGGCCAGATAAACGTCTTCTTCCTTGAGAACGCAACCGATTTTTTTACGAATATACCCCCGGTTTCTAACCAGTTTGCGTTGATGAATTTCCCGGCCTGCCATGACCTTAAATCGTCGTTCTTCGTTCTGGGGAATTTTGAGGCAATGCATGAAATAGACAAATCTGGGACAGAACGTATATTCGATAACATCGCTCGGCGTAATCATGGGCTCCGATGTTGCTTCAGCAAATGAAATTTTCTGTACGCTGTCTGGTGTCATCATCAGATAATCAACTCCAGGAGCTCCCCCTTGATCAGCTTACGATCAAAGGCTTTTCCCAAAAGAATACTTTTTCGGAAATCTTCTTCACACATGGGAAAGACATAAACCTTGTCAGATTCCTCCATCAGTTCTTCAATCTGCAAGACCAGTTCATCCAGCGCCGAACGGTTGATACTGCCGGCAAATACCGAATACTGCACTCGGTACAAACCTTTTTGCTTGCAGGTTTTGGCAATTTTCGTTCTGGCCTTGTCTTCACAGATGTCATAAATGACCCAGACAAGGGTTTCGTTTGCCTTCATCAGAATTCAACCTCTTCCGGTGCGCGACTATTTTTTTTAATCAGTTGGTTTGCCAATCGATGACAGTCAAACTGGATAATGTTACGCCTTTTGATGTTGCGCCCCCTGTAGCGGATGGATTCGTCCAGGTGTGAGTTGAATTTTCCAAGAAGCAGGGCTTTACCTTCCTTGTTCAGGGTGTAACCGCCTTTAATTTTGTTAAAATGATTCTGTTTAACCTTGCGGCCTGAAATGAGCAGCATGATAATTCGATCAGCCCAGACCCGGTAAGGTTCGATAAAGTCAAAAACCAGGGATTTTTTGTTGTAATTGTCAGTATGCAGCAAGCCGGTGTACGGATCGAGTCCGGCAATAATGCAGGCCCGTTCGACCATGGAGTAAAGCACTCCATAGCTGTAGTTGAGCAGGCAGTTGAAAAAATCTTTGGCCGGATTTCGGCTCCTGCCGTTGAAACGGTATTTTTCCGGGAGAATGGCGGATAAAGTTTGAAAATAAATGCGCCCGCCACTGCCCTCGATTCCCATGATACTGCCCCGAACTGATTCAATATCTTTTCCCCGGAGATCTGATAAGGATTTATAATGTGCGGATAGTCGGTCTATTCCTTTCGTTAATGTACTGCTCTTTCTGGTTCGCCGTTTTCTTAGTTTTTTCAAGTGATCGATCTGGTTTTGTATTTTTTTCTCAATCCAGGTTTTGGCGAGATGAAGCCCTTCCCGGCCGTCTGCTATTTCCAGCTGCCGCCTCCTGATTGTGGTGGTGCTTCCCAGCCTGCAATGCCATACTCTTCCATAGGGGTTCCCAAAGCGATCAAGAAAAACAAGGTCGATATTCCATTGAAGGGCCAGTTGAATCACATCAGAAGAAAGATACACACCTGTCGTGATGAGAATGGAGCTGATTTTGCGGGGCGCAAGCTCCATTTTGCGGTCTGCCGCTCTGACCAGAAAATTGCCGTCTTTGACTTTAAGTGATGTGCCGAAGGTGTTAAGGATAAGTTGCATAATCTTAAAATTATTCTTGTTTTTTCATCAACCCGTATCCCTTGGAGACCATTTTTCCAAGTCCAAGAAATTCGGGCAGGATCAGGTTGCTGACAAAAGAGACTTGAAAGCCGAGTAAGGAGTTCGGAGTTTTTATTTTCCGCCAATGAAAGGAGACAACCCGCAGCAGGATGCGGCTCTGGAGGCGGATGTCAAGCCCCTTGGCCAGAGAGAGAAAGTTGCCGATCAGAATCCGTTCCAGCAATTCGCGTTTTTCCGCTTTTTGAGAGAGTTTTTGGAATTTATTTGCGTTGTTCTGGTTTAAGGCCAGCCAGGGGGAACGGTTTGTGTAGGTTGTCAGCCCGGATGAGAGGCCGAGTATGATACCCTCCTCGATAAAGTCGTGGCCGGTGATGTCGTAGCTCTGTCGGCCGACGGTCAGTTCAGATGTTTTTTCCGCTACCATTGCAACCATTTTTCTTCCCCTGTTCAAGCCAACCAAATGCGGGATTTTATGGATGACAAGGTAACGAACCTGGGGCAGAGAGTAATCTGATTCTCCTGCCGGATTATGATGATGCAGGAGGGGGATGTCCGGAAAATGAGCAGTTACAGTCCTGCGCAGGTCTCCGCCGTTGCCTTGGAAAGGTTGATCCGTGTAGAGTCTGGCCACGGTAATTTGAATGAAATGTTGTTCTTCCATCAGATGATTGTCCATGATGGTCCTTGATATGTCGGAAGAGCAACAAAGCCCGTGGCTGAGTTATATCTATCGTCTCCGGCATGAATGGCAATGATTTCTTTTCCCTGCCGTTCTCTACAGTTAACCTGAATGACCCGCTCCAGAAAATCAAATTTGTATTTCAAAAACTCCTGCCGCCGTTGCAGGGCTGATTCAATTTCATCAAGTTCAAGGTAACGATCCCAGAGTTTTTGGTCGGTCTTATTCTGGATAACAAAGACAGTGACGGTTGGGAAATCATCCATAATCAGCTTGAATTTTTCCGCAAGTTTTTCAAAATCACCATCAGCAAGGTAGTGATCTATCTTGATTTGACCACTACGTTCCCAACACATGGTAAAATAACGTCGGGACAGGGAGGGAAAATCTTTTTCAGGAATTGTTGTAGAGTCTTGCAAAATATCCTGGGTAATTTGGATGAGGTTGCTGTCATAAATTTTTTGCCACAGTGGAGTGGTGGGACTATTAGACTCGGAATCGATCAATTGCCAGAGATGAAGAATTCCCCTTTCCGCCTCATTATGACGATTACAGCGACCGCTGCTCTGGATAATGCTGTCCAGCGGCGCCAGATCGCGATGGACAACAGGAAAGCTGATATCCACACCTGCCTCGACCAGTTGGGTGGAGATGACCAGCAGAGCTTCTTTTTTATCAAGGGCTGTCTGAATGTTTTTGATCCTCTCTTTTCTATCCAGCGGCGTCAGGTCCGTGGAAAGAGCAAGGATTGTCTTGCCTTTTAGTTTTTTCGAGAGAAGCTGGTATAAGATTTTGACGGTTTTTCTTCGGTTGACAATAACCAGGGTCGGCTGTGGCTGTTCGAGAAAATCCTTCTGCAGGCGAGAAGCAAAATCAATAAGGTCAGTTTGTTGCTGTTGCCGGCAGTGGATTGCCATCCGGCTCAGTCTTTTGAAGAAGGTTGCGTGGCTGGGCAGCAGTTCCGGGATTTCCTTTTCCTGGCCGAAAATAAGGGGTTGGGTAGCGGTCATTAAGATAAAGCGGGTGTGAAGAATTGTACTCGCTGCCTGGAAAAGGTTGCTGATGGCCTGCCAGTAGTGCAGGGGCACGGCCTGGACTTCATCGAGAATGACAATGGCGCCAGAGAGCTGGCTGTTTCGTTTCAGATGACGGTTTTTCCCGGAAAAAAAAGTATGGAGAAGCTGATAAAAGGTGGTGACCACGATCTCGCTTTGCCAAGTCTCAGTGAGCAGCGGCCCGGCGCCATCCGCATCAAATTCATGCTGAGGCATGGTTTCACTGTTTTCTGAGGTCCGAAAAACAGGAGAAGTGAGATGATGATGTTTGAGAAGAATATCCTGGCTCCGTTCAATATTCCCTGCTTTCAGAACATCGGAAATAACCTGGTGGTTCTGATCAATGACGCTGGTGAACGGCAGGCAATAGATAATCCTGGCTGGATGATCGTTTTTTGGAAGCCTGTCGCGAAGACGCAGGACAGCATCGAGTACAGCAAGAGTCTTGCCGCTGCCGGTGGGCGCGGTCAAGGTGAAGTGGTGACAGTCACTGTGAGCAAGCAGGTTCTTGCTCACTTCCCTGGCGATTTCGCAGCGTAGCACGGTTATGGCCGAGGGTTGCGTCTCCTGTTTGAAAAAGGTCTGCTTGTAGTTGGTGACGAGGTCAGGCGCTAGATATGCCCGGCTGATTCGTTTGCTCTCCAGAGCCGTGTCGATTTTGTCTGCTGCCAGGAGGGCGCCGTAAACGGCAAGGAACGCGGTCATGTCCTGCAATGGGCCGCCAGGCGGATTTTTAATTTTCATTAAAATCTTCAATCCGTTTGGCTGCAGCGCTGCTGTAAGAATATCTGCGGCTTTGGGAGTTGAATCCCAAAAAGGACGCCAGGGAATGCTGAGTAGATCTGCCTGGTCGGAAAACCAGGAGCAGATCCCTTTGAGATCAATAGCTCCCAGTTGTTTTGTAATCAGTTCGTCCTCATCTTTGATCCGTTCTCTTAATCGTCCCAGAGTGTCTAGCTGGTTTTCATTCAGGCTGCCGTGATGGCGCAGAATGACGGTAAGCACATTAAGGCGCAGCCGCAGAAGTTCTCCCAGATTTTCAAGAAGTAATCCCTGGCTGAGCCACCAGAAAAAAAGGGCTCCCAGCCGGGAATGATATGTCTCTCTATCGACACGATTCTGCTTGAGACGCCATTCCTGAAAGTACCAGGTGGCCTTGCCAAGATCGTGGCAGAGCCCGGCAAGAACGGCCTGGAGCTGAAGGTGCCGGGATGTGCCCGCCAAACTTCTTTTTGCCTCCCTTGCCACCCGTTCAAGATGGTACGAAAGTGGATCACCTGGGTGAGCATATGTTTCAGAAAAAGGCAACATATTCATCATTAACCTCATAAAGTTCAAGGCCGTTGCCCATGACAGGCTGGTTCTTGTTATTGTCAAGGCAGGTCACTGCTTCGCGGTATTCGTGCACCGTCCGGTCAGGTCCCATTTTGGCGGCCACCCGGACCCTTTCATAGCGACGTCCCGGTTCATATTCAATAATCGTGGATTGACGTAAAGGGATCACGCTGAAGGTTGCCGTGGCGTCAACAGCGGGACGGGCAGCCGCATCCGCCACAAAAGAGATCTCGGCCAGACATTGGGCCAGGCCAAGGCTGGGAGTATAGGCTGTTTTTCCTGTTGAAAGACAGGAGGTTAAATGGTCCGCCTGTTGTTCGGGCAGATTTGCCGCGTAGATTCTAAATGCCGGGTTTTTTAGAAATTCATAAGGGATCTGCAGGCGGGATTTAATATCGCACCAGCTTTTTTTGGTGTTGTGCAGATTGAGAGCGGTACGGTAGATTTGGATTGGTTTCAGCAGCCGTATGCCAATGCGGATGTCATTCCAGCCCAGTGCCTCATGGTACTCATCCTTCCCCAGGCCGAGGATAGCGCCCATCATGCCAAGCACGGTGGGCGGCGGAGGGAAAGGGTAGGTGACCGGGCTGGCCGGAGCGTATGGCTTGCGGAAATGAGCGTATGGCCCTTTTATGTCAAAGATGATCGTCCGCATCCTGGTGTCCTTACAGGTCAAGGGGGGTGGCTGTGATCTTGTTTTGGCCGGCCAGTTCGAAAAAATTGCCTTCGTGGCCGTCTGCCGTGAGCTGCAGTCTTTCGTCCTGAATGAAATCGACAGAGACGATTGTTTTGCCAGCCCTGGCAATGGCCGACAGCAGCCCGCTGATATCAATTGTGTAATCCGCAGTTTTGCGGAGAGCGGTATCTTCCTTGCCGCTTTGCAGCTTGATTCTTTCCGCCAGGGCGCCGATACGATGGCCGGGTTCATGGCGGAGGCGGAGCAAGAGCAGGGATTGATGTCCCATTTTCGAATGGGTGTTCAGGCTGTTGGTGCCGTTCCAGAGTCCTTCAAGGAGCAGGTTGACATCCTGGCCTGAAAGATTGGTGGATTTTGCCGCAGTCTCATTGATAACGCCATAGGCACCGATAATGGCGTAAGGCAGGAGCCAGCGTTCGGCAAAAGATTTCTGCATCTTTCCTTTTTTGCTGGCAAAGGCGGCGGTCTGTTGGATAAAGACCGGGCTGACCCGGTGCAGGGAACGGTTAAAGGCGGAAAACTGGGCCGGACCGGTAATCTTGATAGAGCCTTTGGCTACCGGCAGGGTAGCGCCAAAGAGGCGGGCATCGATACATTTTTCAAGGATCAATTGGGAAACCGCCTGGATCAGTTCGGGAAGTTTGGCATTGGCCGCCGCGCCGCACTGGGCAATGAAGTCATTGCATCTTCCCTTGCCATCCTTAAGCGATCCGTCTTTTTCAAAGGTATCTCTGATCAGGATTTCCATATTTTTTTCCTTGAACAGATAATCTCTGATTGTTCGTTTGATCCGGACATCGGTTACAGTGGCTTCACCGGTTTCCGCGTCGGTTCGCGGCCGGTTTTCATCCAGTGGATCACCATTGGGATTGCAGTCCTTGGCTTCATAGAGAAAAAGGATTTCCTGGCGGTTTGTTATTGTAGTGCTCATCTATTCTCCTCCCTCGTTTTTTTTATCGTCCTCGTCATGGTCTGTGCTGATTTTCCAGGCAAGGCTTGCGCCCAGGGTAAAGGCAAAGGTGACTTCTTCGTCATTGATATTCCACTGCTCTCCACATTCCACCCAAGCCTGGGCTAGGTCTAACTCAAGTCCGTTTTTGATGACATATCCCAGTGATTCATATTGAGACAGCTTGTCGTGTCCCTCCCGCAGGAGGCGGCGCAGATGTTTGCGGGAAAGCAGCCGTCCCTGGTATTTTTTTGCAAATGGGATTTTTTTCATTCCCCGTTTGTATTGGGCTGCACAGACTTTGCTGACATAGCAGCCGGTGAGAAAGGCAATGGTCATCTCTTTTTTTGAAAAGAAGCCCGGATGTTTCGCCATGTATTGTCCAAAAATTGAATCTGAAAAGATAGATGTCATGTGATTTGCTCCTTGATCAAAAAGTTGCAGATAACTGCAAAATAGATAAAGCCCCCACGCCTGACCGGCAAAATTTGTTGTTTTTTGCGGTTCACGGCGGGCAACAGCGAGCAGTTTTTTTACGATATGCTGGAGAAGAACTCTTCTCTCAATTCTGCCGTCTTCGCCATAGACCGCGGCCAGCCATTGGAGCAATGTCCGATTGCTGCCTTTGAGGCCTTCGGAGCCGGAAAAATAGAAAAAAGTGTTTCCGCTGATTATCGTGCCTTTTCCTTGTTTCCCCGATTGAATGAGCAGGTCATCGTCTTGCGCTCTATGCTTTGCCTGCCGCACACGTCGCATGCGACCGGGCAGCACCTGCTGCACCTCGGCCAGGATTTTCCATTCCTTGTTCTTTTTTTTGAAGAAAATAAGGGCAAAGGCCAGCTGCTCCTTCAGGTTTTCTTCCTGCATAAACTCCAACAACTCATCATCAAAGTTGACAAGGGGATCGCAGGAAGAAGAAATGGTGAAACGGTCGGGTCGGACTTCAAGTTCTTCTTTGATGAACTCCCGGATCTGTGGGTCCGCGGAACAGTATGGTAGAATGATATAGTCTTGTCCCGCCATCCGGGCTATCAAGTTGCGCCGGCTGTAGTTGATGGCAAAGCTCAGCGCAAAGGCGCACTCCCGGCAGACCGGAAAATTTTTTTTGGCCTGGTCGTTTTTAAAGCCTCCGGTAATCAGCCCCGGTTTGTCCAGAATATAGCATTTCAGTTCCGAGAAATTGCCGAACACATCCTTTTCCTGTCCGCAAATGGAGCAGGATCCCTGGCGCGTACCATGCTTTTGCCATACCTGGAGCGCCTTTTTTACCATCAGGCTCCTGGCTGCTTCCTCTTCATAGAGTGGCAGGATGCAGTCCTTGATGTAGCGGGCCGGAAAACAGTAGCCGGAGCGTTTTATTTGGGTAGAATCAATCTTTTCGCCAACTCCGGCGGCACTGGCCTGATCGGCAAGATCAACCACAATATTTTTTTGTAACTCTTTGTCCTGCCAGTTGATTCGGGCCAGCCATTCCCGCCAGCTTTCCGGCAGATCTTCGGTTTGTCCCACCTCTGCCGTACATTGGAACAGGTACTTGATTTTTGTCTCCATTTTTTGAGAAAGCCGGGTGCAGGGAATGAGCGGCGGGCTGTTGCTGCTTGGGCCGGGCAGATAGGTCACCCCCCGGTTGTTCACGCCTTGATTGCTGTTGATGGTTCTGATGCCGTCATAATCACCCTGTTCGTCAAAGCAGATGGCAAAACCCCGGTCATACTGTTCGTCCATGCCGTGGTTCAACAGTTCCCAAGGCTTCCGACGATTGATGCCGAGGAGGCCGCTTAATTCAAAAAGACGTTGAAACATGATGCACCTCCTGGTTTTCCAATAACCATTTCCATGCAGGAATCATGTCAATTTTCACTCCGTCAATGATTTCCTGCTGCCAGGTATCGGAAGTGATGATGGTGGCTTCTTTGAGGTTGAATTCCTGTGCCGCAGCTAGAGCGCCTCTGGTTTCCCGCTGTCTGGTCAATTTGTCATCCAGTGATAGACAGACTTGGATAATGGCCGTGATATCCCGCCCCTGTTTGATCAGAAAATCAACTTCAATTCCAGCCTGGTTGCGCCAATAAAAAATCTCGTGGCCCCTTCTTTTCAGCTCAACACAGACAATATTTTCCAGGATCCTGCCGGCATCGGCTGAAAATTTAAAACCCACTGCAGCGGCAAGGGCGTGATCTACGCAGTAAATTTTTGACGGATTGTAAATTTGTTTTTTCAGGGAATAGGAAAAGAGGTCGATACTAAAAAAAAGATAGGTATCTTCGAGATAGTTGATGTAATTTTTTACAGTGGAAAGGCTCCTGACCGAAACAATATCCTTCATTTTTTTCAGGCTTGTTCTGCTACCGTGGTTAGTGGCAAGATAAAGAGCCAGTTCTTTTAATTCCCGAACATTTTTTAAGCCATGCCGGGCTACGATATCCCGATAAATAATATCCCGGAAATATTCCTGTAGAATTGATAAGTCCCCTGTTTTCAGCGCTTCCGGGAAGCCTCCTGTTTTCAGGTATCTGTCAAAAAGGTTGGCCAGAGCGGCACGGACTTCCGGTTTAAAGAAATCTTTTTTTTCCGGAGACCAGCCCCTGGCTTCAATGAATTCAAGAAAAGACAGAGGGAAAACCTCAATGACCCGATTCCGTCCAGTAAGAGTTGAGGCTATTTCGCTGCTTAACATGGCCGCATTGGAGCCGGTGACGAAAATTTTTGTATCGCTGAACTCGTAAATCCTGTTTACCCAGCGTTGCCAGTGTTCAATGTTTTGGATTTCGTCTAGAAAAAAATATTGTTTTCCTGCCGGGCCTTCCAGGCTGAGATATGTCTCGTGAAGCGTTTGAAAGTCTTCCACGCTGAAGTTGACAAAACGTTCGTCTTCAAAGTTAAGATAAAGAATCTGATGTGGTGAAATATCCTGATCTTTGATGAGATGTTGCATGAGAAGACGCATGAGAGTGGATTTGCCCGAACGTCTGACGCCTGTAATGATATGAATTTCTTTTTGGGAAAAAAAAGAAGAGCTGTTTTTACTGATTTGTCGATCAAAGATGCCTTTGTTCACTAAAGAGTATTCTTTATGGCTTAAAATTAATTCTTGAAGTTTTCGCTTTTCAATGGTCATCTTTTTGTAAATATTACTTTCTAAATGAAATATTTTCCAAATATTAATTTGGGGAAGGTTTTTTGTATTTTCTTTTTGTTCAAGAAAAATAAATATTTAGCTCAAGCTTAAAGGTAGGTGTGAAGGTATCGTTGTTATGAGTTAAGATAATATTTTTTATATATTGTGTTTAGTTAACTTAAAGCTGTGGTCAAGTCAATGTCTTTTTGATGGGGTTGGTTGGATAGGATAGTTTTAGTGATATTTTGTTTGTAACTTATAGTTGTTCCAAAAGGAAAATGATTACTGTTTAAAAATATAAGAATGCATCTCTCCCCGTTACGAATGACCGTAACTTAATCGAATGACGATTTTGAACAGAGCTTCGGGCGAGTGAG
>JAYEPA010000197.1:0-2593 GCA_034723545.1 Thermodesulfobacteriota bacterium
TAGGCCCTTGATTCGCTTAATCACGTAGATTGGGTTGAGAGACGGAGCCCCGAAACCCAACAATAGCTTAATATCGTTGGGTTTTGCTTTCCGAAACCCAACTTACCAAAAGTGGCCGAAGTGAAAATCAGAACATAATCAAAGTATTAGCGGAAGAGCATCAAATACTTTGCCAGTACCACCAAAACAAGGCGGTCTGAATTGATCTTTGATGCCGAAAGGCGTTGAGCACACATCTTTGGAGACGAAATATAAAAGGGACGGGCAAATTATTTTCTCGATTGCATCTTCACACAATATGTGCTACACATATTATGTGAGGTTAAGGCTTTTCCACTACCATAGGAGGATTATATGCCGAACATTACCATGTCTATGGACGAAGATCTCATACGAAAAGCACGCAAGATTGCCGTGGAAAAAAATACTACCATGACAGCCATGGTGAGAAGCTATCTTAGAAAACTTGTGGCGCGGGAAGATCAAAAAAAAGACAGGATTATCAGGGAACTGGATGTTTTGTATCGTGCGACTGAAAGAAAAATTGGGCCTGTGATATGGACTAGGGATGAGTTGCATGAAAGATAGTTTTTTTCTGGACACAAATATTTTTGTCTATGCCCATGATGAACAAGATAGGGAAAAACAGTCCATTAGTCGTCGTCTGATCTTCGATGCCATCAAAAATGAGAGTGGTGTTATCTCAGCTCAGGTGCTAAGTGAATTCTGGGTAACTGTCACTAGAAAGATACCTGATCCGTTGCCTTTTGATTCAGCCATGCGTGCGATTGAGTTATATGGTTCCCTGGACATTAAAGAAGTTGATTATCAACTTGTATTGTCAGCTATCTCTTTGCAGAAAAAATATCTTCTGTCCTATTGGGACTCCCTGATTATTTCTGCCGCCAAGGGTTCCATGTGTCGAATTCTCTATTCAGAAGATCTGAATTCCGGCCAGGATATTGAAGGAGTTGTGGTAGTGAATCCTTTTCAGCCCGGAGAAAAATCGTTGTTGAATGAGTTGCCGATTTATACAAATTGAAACATTTATACCGGCATGGTGAGACAAGCCCGATTGGATGCGACTGTTGTTTTGCACCATGTCATGGAACGTGGAATAGAGCAACGGCCGATTTTTATTTATTTATAATTTTTCGATTGATAGAAAAAAGCTAGCCGTCCGCGAGCGGGGGCGGACAGCTAGCCCGATTTGAGGAACTGTCAGCAAATAAGTGGACAGTTCCTAATGTGAGAATTTTTGCAGAGACTCCTGCCGCTGATGTGATTTTTTTTGATGCCGGCCGCAAGCTCAGTCAACCTGGCCGTCCAAAATAATGCATCGTTAATTGTTAATCAGTTGCAGTAACAAACTGTATAAACTGATTTCCTGGGTCTGTCAAGTTATTTTGATAATCCTTTGAAATAGTTCAGCACCCCCCTGATCTAAAACACAAGCAAAGGTTCCGGCAAACGTCCGGTTGACATGCTTAAGCTCTACCTTACTGTAATTCTAATGATAAAAGAGGGGGGAAACCATGCATTATTTGCCTTTAATACCAAATCCCATTGGTTTATTGATCCTTGGTACTGTCGGCTATCTTTTATACAAGTCCGGCAAAAAATCAGGAAAGCAGGAAACAGGGAAAAGTAAATCCGGGGCAGAAAAACCGGCAAAAGCATAAGGAGTTATATACATGACACATCCAGCTTTACGTAGGATCGACTGGTCCGATAGGTCTTCTAGCCGTTGCGGGAGCAGGTTACCTTGCCTACCGGCTTGGCAAGAAGTCCGGGGCTGAAGAAGATGGAGAAAATATTCTGAACCAGGCATTTAAGAGTACTGTAAAGACCGTCTATAGGGCTAAAGTGGCAATAGGAGAAAGCCTGGAAGACAGAAAAAAGCATTTTCCGAATTATGGGATGAGGCCCTGGCAGAGGCCAGAAAATAGATTGTTCAATTAGAAAACGTCTGGTTGACCAAAAATGCTTAGCGGCCTGATCAGTCAGACAAGTTGCTTCTCAGAGACTCATCGCATTTTAGAATACACTCCACAATCTCTGCGGCAAACTGCCAGTCTTCAAGAGTTCCAGCGTCCGGCCTTGGAAGATAAATTTCAAGGCCGACATAGATAAAGTCCTTGCTTGCCCAAACAGCGTGGGGAATCACAGTCAGGCAAACAGGGTATCCTTGAACCCGTATTTGGGTATCCATCTCTTCATTTCCTTAAAAAGAGTGGCCATAGAGCCAAAGGTGCCAACGCTTACATCCTGCTCTTCTGCTGCCGCCCCAATGGAGTCCACATCACCCACAGACAGGCCCAGTGGATCCAGAAAAGTCCCGGCCAGATCGCCCAGATTGGCGGGAATAGTGGCAAAGGACTCCACGATGCCGCCCCAGAAGTAAAAGGTCTCTTCACCCTCTTCGCCGCCGGCGGCACCGGCATCAATCTGGGAATAGAGGGAATTCAGCGTCCCGACCACTGCTTCCTTGGCAAAGAGGCCGGTGAATATACCGACAGTAGCCGGCCAGTTATCATTTGCAATTCCCATTGGACTGAAGACAGGAGTGATGGATTTGCCTATGTTCGCCAGT
>JAYEPA010000198.1:0-31491 GCA_034723545.1 Thermodesulfobacteriota bacterium
GCACCTCGCCTCGCAGTTCAACATAATCAGGAATAATATTGGTGGCCGTGCCACCGGAGATCAAACCTATATTGGCGGTGCTTTCATCATCAAGAAGGCCAAGTTGCAGTTTGCCCACAGCCTGTGCCGCAATCTGAATGGCACTGATGCCCTGTTCGGGGTGCAGGCCGGCATGGGCTGCGAGCCCGAAGATTTTGGCAACTACATATTTAGCTGCCGGAGCGCCGGTGATTACTACATCAATTCCGGTTGAGTCCAGAGAATAACCTATTTTAGAAGAGAGCAGAGCGGCGTCAAAGGCCTTGGCGCCCAAAAGCCCAACCTCCTCACAGGTAGTAAAAAGAAATTCAACCGGTCCAAAAGGAACTTCGTTGTCCAACAAGGTCTGCATTGCCTCAATGAGAATGGCAAGGCCACCCTTATCATCGCCGCCGAGAACTGTTTCACCACGGCTTGAAAACAAACCGTTTTTAAAGCGAACCTTCACCCCATCACAGGGAGAGATCACATCCATGTGACAGTTAAAAAAAATCGGCTCCAAAGGAAGTCCCCTGCCCTTGAAGCGGATGATCAGGTTGCCGCAGTCAGATCCGGTCAATGCAGCAGATTCATCTTCAATAATCTCATCAGCGCCCATAAGGCTGAAAAGTTTTTTGAGATGATTGGCAAGCCGGCCTTCTTTTCGGGCCGGACTGTCAATTTCACAGAGGGAAATAAAGGTTGAAGCCAGCCTGTCTGGGTTAATCGACATGTTTCGGACAGCCTCCTAGCCCAAAGCGCCAACAGATTGGTCCAAAGAAACCTCCATGGCCCGAACAGGACAGACGGAAACACATAATCCACAACCAGTACATTTGTCCGGGTCAAAGAGTACAGCCATGTCGGGCCGGTGAATATGAAGGGCTGCAGTGGGGCAGATTCCAGTGCAGGCACCACACTCGAAGCATTTTTCATCATCGCGCCGAATGATGGTTGACAATCTTTCAATGGTAACACCAAAGCTTTTCAGGTAAGCAATAGCATCTTTGACATTGGATTTATGACCCATAATTTCCAGGACCATTATTCCTTCATGGTGGGGAAGTATAGTAGCCTTAAGAATATTAAACTCGACGTCATACTGCTTCACAAGCTTGCAGATGATGGGAAGATCGCTGGTTTCCTTGGGAAACCGTAAAACAAATAAACGGACGTACACGTCATAACCTCTGGTTTAGCGGATTTTTTTAATTTTTTTGAAGGGTGGAATTTTACCAGAAATCCCTAAATGAGTAAATGGACATTCAACTAACGCGCCTTAATTTCGCCCTTCAACAACTTCTTCAAACCTTCAAGAGTGCCCTTCCACATGGCATCTTCTCCAGCCATAATGGCAACAATAACATTCTTTTCAACACTGACCTCAAGAACAAGTTCTTCGTCGCCGATCTTAAAAACCGACTCGCCCCAGCGCTCAGCCGGCATGCCTGTTGTTTCACATTCATAATCTGTGCGCAATTCTCCGGTCATTCGTATTTCAGACATGGTTCGCTCCTTTGATTTCATTCTTCTGAGAAAAAATTTTACCAGGATTGAGAATATTTTTTGGGTCAAAAAGTATCTTGATCTGCCGCATGGTTTCGAGTGTAGCGGGACTCAGTTCCAAGGAAAGGTACTCAGCCTTGGTAAGACCAATACCATGCTCACCGGACAGGGTTCCGCCCAAGCGAACAACCTCACCAAAAAGAGATTTTTTGGCGGCCCGTCCTTGTGTTAGTTCTGCAGGATTTTTTCTGTCCAGCATGATATTGACATGAATATTGCCGTCACCGGCATGGCCAAAGGTAAAGATCGTCAAATCATGCTTTTGGGCAAGTTCTTCGGTATAGGCTACAAGATCAGGAATACGGCTGCGAGGAACAACCACGTCTTCACTGATTTTATTCGGCTTAATTTGAAAGGCAGCAGGTGAAATTGAACGCCGTGCCTTCCAGAGACGATCCACATCTTCTCTGGAATCCGCCTCTTTAACAGCCAGCAGGTTTTTCTGACCATCAAGGAATTTTTTTAATTTTTGCGACTGGGTAGCAACAGAAAGTTCATCACCATCGACCTCAATCAAGAGCAGGGCTTCTGTGGAATTAGGCAGGGAAAAAGGCAGCAGATCCTTGACAATACCAAGAGCTGTCCTGTCAATGTACTCCAGAGTGCAAGGCTGATGGGAGGCCAGAATACGGCAAACAAGGGCTGTTGCCTGATGGAGGCTGCTGCTTAACACCAGGAAGGTCTTCTTTGCTGTAGGCTTGGCCAGCACTCGCAATATTATTTTGGTAATAATCCCCAACGTTCCTTCGGAACCGACAAAAAGACGAGTCAAATCGTAGCCCACTACTCCCTTGGCAGTTCGGACCCCGGTGTTAATGATTCGACCGTCAGGAAGCACAACCTCAAGGCCAAGAACATAATCCCGGGTCACTCCGTACTTGACCGCGCTGGGGCCGCCGGCGCATTCGGCCACATTGCCGCCAATGGTGCAAAATTTAAGACTGGCGGGATCAGGAGGATAGTACAATCCTTTTTGGGTCAATTCCGCCTGAAGCCGACCGTTCACCACTCCGGGTTCCACCACGGCGATCTGATTGTCCGTATCGATTTCAAGGATATGATTCATGCGGCTCATGGCCAGGACAAGCCCGCCCGCCACAGGCAGGGACCCACCGGTCATGCCGGTCCCAGCGCCCCGCACAACAACGGGAAACGCTTCCTCGCTGGCAAGCCGCATAATTGCGCTGATTGTTTCAACTGTTTCTGGAAAGGCGACCGCTGCGGGCAGATACTCCCGGCCTGTCCCGTCGTAAGAATAACAAAGCAGTTCTTCGGGCGCGGTGGTGAGCTGATCCGGACCGACAATTTTTTCTATTTTTTTGATAAGCTGATTGTTCACTGAGATAACCCTGAACCCTGGCAGCACGTTCGGTTAGAATAATCCTGTCAGGGAATGATCATTCCCATCATTTAAAATCCAAAACGACAGGACAATGGTCGGAACCCATGACATCCTTTAAAATAGCAGCATTTTCGATACGATCATTACTCTTTTTATCGACACAAAAATAGTCAATGCGCCAGCCGATATCCCTTGCCCGAGCATTAAAGCGGTAACTCCACCAGCTATAATGGTTGGGGCCGGAATGAAATTTGCGGAAGGTGTCAAGATAACCAGATTCAATAAACTCGTCCATCCATGCCCGTTCCTCGGGCGTAAAGCCGGGATTCTTGACGTTATTTTTCGGATTTTTCAGGTCAATGGCTTTATGTGCTACATTGAAATCACCGCAGATCACGACGGATTTTTTCTCAGCCAGTCCATTGGCAAAGGCAAGGAGGGACCGATTGAAATTAAGCTTGTAATCAAGCCTTTTCAAACCATGTGCTGAATTGGGAAAATAACCATTAACTAGAAAAAAATCAGCAAATTCAAGGGTCAGTACCCTGCCCTCCTCGTCAAATTCTTTTTGATCAATACCATAATAAATATTGAGGGGTTTCTGCCGGGAATAGACGGCCACACCGGAATAGCCTTTTCTTTGGGCACTGTGCCAGAAAGAGTGATAGCCGTCAATATGGATTAAATTATCCGAAAGCTGCTCGGGCTGAGCCTTGGTTTCCTGAAGAGCAAGAATGTCAGGATCCATTTCATGAACGATCTCGACAAAACCCTTTTTTTCAATGGCACGAATGCCGTTGACATTCCAGGAAATGAATTTTTTGATACCGGCGGAACGGGCTTTCTTCCGGGCCTGAGGAGATTTCCTGGGAGTGACACCGATCTGCGGACAGGATTTTCGAATTACACAGCTGTCGCAGTGAGGACCTACGGGTCGACAGGTTCCCTGACCAAAGGCAACCAGAATTGAATTCACCCGGAGCCAGTGCTTCGCGGGCAGTTTAGCCCGCAGTACCTTTTCGGTCTGCAGCGGTGTCTTGGTATCGACATAGCCCCAGATATTCATGATGCGATGGACATGGGTGTCCACGCAGATGGCCGGCTTGCCAAAGGCAATACAGACCACCAGGTTGGCGGTTTTCCTGCCTACGCCAGGCAGGGTCACCAGAGAATCGATATCATCCGGGACCTTTCCGCCAAAGACCTGCAGGGCCTCGGGTAATTTTGTCAGATAACGGGCCTTATTTTTATAAAATCCGACCGGGTAGATGAGCTTGGCAATCTCATCCTCGGGAAGATGGGAAAGGCTGTCCGCATCGTCTGCTTTTTTGAAAAGACGGGCAGAGGCCCTGGCTGTGGTCTCGTCCTTGGTTCTGGCCGATAAAATCGTTGCCACCAGAACCTTGAAAGGATCCTTTGTCTGCACGGCAATCAAATCCACAACCGGCACGGCATAGACGCTTACCTCTTTTTCAAGGGTTTTCAGAATAAAATCAATATCAAATGTCATGGGATACCTGTTTTTTTATGGTGGACGTCCGGCGAGAACCATCCTTGGAGTGTGTCATTATTTTGTGAAGAATACTGATTGAAGATTGGAAGCAGAAGCACCGGACGACGAAGAGGATGACTTTGATTTCCCAAGGATTAGGAAAGGACATAGCCCTGCTCACGCCGGAATATTTGAATGATGTACAAATAGGCAGGGAGGATTTCGCCTCGATGAAAAAATTGTTAGTCCAATTTTAGGGTAGTGATTCAAGCATACTCAAGAATTCTGTAGGGTATATGCTGGAATTTTTTATTTTTTAAGTCCTTAGGGGCTGTAACGAAATAAATATAATGGTTATTTTGTAACAGCCCCTTAATGTTCCTGGTAACCTATGTCATGACATTTGGTAACTATTCAGCAAGGCATTACAAGTAACAAAATAAATTATATCGTCATTCCGGCATGTTTTTAGCCGGAATCCAGAAAATAGCCACACACACCATCCTGGATCCCGGCTAAAAACATGCCGGGATGACGTAAGTGGACAATTTTAACTTATCGTGCTGATTCTGTGTTTTTTATACAGACTACTCAGAATCTTGTTACTTAGAAGCTGCACTCCACGGAGTCGTCGCTTACCTCTTCGCCCATATTTGGCCTTCTCGAATAACACTAGTGCGGAGTCTGCGCTTCGCTCCGCTTACCGTTCAAATCCCAGGTAAGCGTAGACTCCGCAATGAACGAGCGGAGTCTCGCATACTCGCTTACCTGAAGCACATCTGAACAGTTACAGACCGAGTTTTTCGGAATATTTTACCTACGCTGAATAGTTACGATATTTGTTACTTACAATCTAAAAGAGAATATCAAGCCGTAGGCAACCCAAAATATCAAAATATTGATAGAATTCTTTCTGAATCGTTTGGAAAGGCTGAGCTTATCATTCTTCTTTCAAGGCTTTTTTTTCCGTTTTTTTGAGCCCCAGGTATACATGATACTCATCCCCGCCAGGAACTGATCTTCATCGTCAACAATGGGACTGTCCGCAGCGTCACCAAGCAGCCGCTTATATTGGAGGCTAAACCCCATTTTCCAATTATCCCGAAAACCGAAGCCGGAAGTCAGTTTGATCCCGATGTCTTTTATACCGGAGTCGGCATCGAATTCCCTGAGTCCTGATCGTCCTGACTCTTTTCTACTGACACCGAAAAAGCTTTCCATGTAATTATCGCTTGCCCACGTAGTCTGTGCCATTGCAACAAACAAAGGCTTGTCAAACGGGAAACCAAACCCGGCACCTGCTTCAATGAAAGTACCCTCATGACCAGAGCCTGGGTCGTGACGTATGTCCAGCTCGAAGCGGAATGGCTTCTGCCTGTATTTGGCAAAACCACCGACTTCGGTACTGCTGTCAACATCGTCCAGCCCTTTGAGCTTGTTATTGTCGTCATCATCCCGGCTAGAACTCTTTGTGACGAGGGGGCCGGCTGTCCAGCCATCCCGCTTCAGGAGGTTCACCCCAAGACTTTTCCCTTTGAACCAGATCAGGTCTTTCCAGGTGATGGAGAAGTTTGGACCCATGCCAAACTCATAGTCGTTGGAACCTTCGTAATCAGGTGATACGCCGCCAACAAAACCGACCTCTATTGCCCAGTTGCGAAGGCGATCGTCAGGATCTTCGTAGCCCGGGGCTTCATCTATATCTTCAGCCACATCAAGCCAAATGTCAACATTGTCAAAGGTGTCTTCGGACTTTGCGGTGTTGACATGGAATATAACGTTGAATGAAAAAGCCACAATACAGATAATTGAAAAACAGATAGATCGACTCATATAAACCCTTTACTTTTTAACCTGCTCAATTCTTATTAAGATCCCTTATTACAATGAAGGATCGTCCAGTCTCATCTCACCCAACACTTTCCTCGCCAACCTTATTCGTTAGTGGTTTCCTGCTGCGCCGGGTCATCACAATATTTATCAAATGCTTCCCTGGTTTTCGCAAATTTTTCCTTCTCAGCAAGTTCCCAAGGACGTTCACACTGCTGAGTGCGCTCGCACCAAACATATCCTCCCGATGCGATGCATCCATGTGCATCCCGATCCGAGCCCGTCATTTTCGCTTCGAGGGCTTCGGATACCGCTGGCGCCACTACCACCGGCGCCACAGGTGCTTTAGTTTCGCATGCCGTGAGACTCGTGAGAAGTAGAGCACTGAAAATAATTAGAAACCGCATGAGAACCTCCTTGTGTCATTGGTAATGAACCAGCTCGTGAACAGGCCTGCAGCTACGCATGCGCCTAACAATTATTACGAAGGGAAAATCCCCTGATAATTCCAATATAAACAAATATGCAAATAATACAACAGGCTAGACACGTCTTTATGTTACTGATCCCCGTTACGCTCGGAGGCCTGGCAGCGCTTTTCGACTATTCTCATGGATGAAGGTGATGCCGAAGCTGCCTGGAAGGCGTTTCACCAGGCCCGGCGGGACGAACCGGATAATCTCGGCATTGGCCTGCTTGAAGTCCAGCTGCTGATGGCGGAGGACAAATATGATCTTGCCCAGCAGCGGGCTGCTTTTCTGGTCAAACGGTTAAACCGGCTGGACATCCCGGACTCCGACCCCATGCTCGGCTATTTGCGCTCCATCGTTGCAAAATCAAAGCTTGTGAAATCATCTTCAATGATTTCACAACCGCTGTTTTTCCGGGCCAGCCGGGCAAGACTTGGAGAGCGATCAAAACCCGTGACTCGGTATCCCCGTTTTTTGAGCCAGAGCATATCACGGCCGGAGCCACAGCCGAGATCAAGAATCGAAGCGGAAACGGGCAGGAAATTGGTCAGCGGCGACAGGAAGGGCGCAGTGTCTATGTTAAACGTTGCCTGGTGATATTTCTGATAATTTTGCTCGTAGAAGTCAGCCATATTGATTCTTAACGAGTTCTGGAGCCGGCAGCAAGGTGAATTTCTTCTTCATTCTCTTTGCTTTGTGCGGTATATTCATAACCTCAGTCGTTGATGATAAAATCCTCCTCAATCCCTCTTTCATTTTCTAACCCTCTGCCATGAAATCACAAAAAGATATGCCGGAAATGTTGACAATCCGGCCGCCCAGCGAATGGAGAAGCCTTCTTGTCCGCGTTACCAGGGGATGCAAGTGGAACTGCTGCCGCTTCTGCGGCATCTATCCCGCCCTTGGCCAACCGAATTTTTCCATCCGAACTGTTGCCGAAGTGAAACATGATATTGATCTTCTGCGCCTCTTGAGGCCCTCGGCGGAGACGGCTTTTTTCGGCGATGCGGACCCGCTGGAGGTGGGAGTGGATGCCTTCAGCGAGATTGCCGTATACCTCCGCCAAGTCTTTTCCATCAAACGGTTGACCTGTTATGCCAGGGCATCAACCCTGTACAGGCTCAAGGAAGAATCAATCCATCTTCTTGCCCGGGCCGGGCTGAACAGGGTCCATATCGGTCTTGAATCCGGCGATCCGGAGACGCTGCGCTTCCAGCGCAAAGGCCTGTCACCGAAAATGGTCAGGCAGGTAAGTCAGTGGCTGAAACAGGCCGGGATCGAGATTTCATTCTACGTCCTTCTCGGCCTTGGCGGCAGGGATCACTGGCAGCAGCATATTGAGAAGACGGCCGCTCTCATTAATGAGATTGAACCGGAATTCGTCAGAATCCGGCGGCTGTGGCTTTATGGAGATGACACCGGGATTGCGGGCGCGGAATGCCCACTGTGGCGGGAAATTCGCGCCGGCTCTTTTATTCCCCAGACCGCTGAAGGAAGTGTTCTGGAGATGAGATTGCTTCTTGCCTGTCTTGATCGGCTATCGACCTTTGTGGCCTGCGATCATCAGAATAACTATGTCAATGTCACGGGAACATTGAAAGAGGACAGGGACGAGATGCTGGCGGAAATTGATTCCTTCCTTGCTCTTCCCGGCGAAGAAAGGCAGGCGCATTATAAAGAGGTTGGCTCACGGATCTAAAATTTCTGAACATCAATACCATGCTCACTCAAAAATTTGTTTGTTTTGCTGCAAACCGGGGCGGAACTTTTCAAAATTATTTTCATGGCCGGTTTTTCTTGCCGAATCTTTCCGGCCTTTTCAAGAATCTTCCTGCCGTCTGCCATGATAATCCGGCTTTTTCGATCAATAACAATGGCAAGAGTATCAGCGGCTATTTTTTCAACGACTGTTCGTGATGGTAAGCCGAACTCTTTGGGGTAGATGTATTTAGGCATGGTGAAGTCCAGGAGGAAGATTACTTCCCTTCCCTGTGGAATGCAAAAGGCCCGCAGCTCTGGCAAACCGGCATCACCTCTACACGGTTAATGTTGACATGGGGCGGTTGAGTTGTCAGCCAGAAAACAATATCAGCAATGTCCTCGGCCCGTAATGCTTGGAGCCCTCTGTATATTTCATCTGCTTTCTTCTTATCTCCTTTAAACCGGACTATGGAAAATTCCGTTTCAGCAAAACCGGGTTCAATATTGGAGACGCGGATATTCGTGCCAAGCAGATCCGCACGCAGATTATGGCTGAACTGTTTGACAAATGCTTTTGTGGCCCCATACACATTGCCGCCGGAATAGGGCCAGTTGCCGGCAACCGAGCCGATGTTAATGATATGGCCGCTGTTTCGTCGGACCATGCCGGGCAGAATAAACCGGGTACAGTACATAAGTCCTTTAATATTCGTGTCGACCATGGTCTCCCATTGATCCAGATCCGCCTCCTGGGCCGGGCCTAATCCAAGGGCAAGGCCGGCGTTATTGACCAGGACATCGATGGCCTGAAATGATTCCGGCAGGTTGGCAATATCATTTTTTACCGCCTCCCGCTCACGGACATCCTGGATCAGGATATGTGAGTCCACCGCCAGTTCATCCTGCAATTTTCGCAACCGCTCAGAGCGCCTGCCGGTTAATATTAATTTCCAGTTTTCACGGGCAAATAATCTGGCGCAGGCCTCTCCAAATCCAGAGGTGGCGCCGGTGATCAATATTGTTTTTTTCATTATGGTTTCCTCCCCTGTCATCATATCAACCAAGCAGATGACCCTGATTGCCGTCCTGTTTAGAGATTCCCTGGTGAAGGACAATCCGACGGCCGGTTTCAACGCCGTCATCATAGGTTTGCCGGTAGATCTGCGCTCCCCTGTGTGAGCGGCGGCTGAGTCGAGGATAACGATTCGCGACAAATTGGTTGAGCTGCCGGTCTTCCGCGACCACCAAGGCGCTGGTGGTCGATGGAGTACTGGATGACGGCTGTAAATGATTATTTTGCTCCTCCAGTTTACAATAAAAGCCCTCCAGCAGGCCAAGATAATAACTGTTTCTGGCCCGCCTGGCATTTCCACGGTACTGGTGACGGTTCTGCTGCCAGAGGGCGGCAAGCCGGTCTTCGAGAAAATGATAGGCATATTCCGCCACTTTAACGTTTTCCTGTCTGCCCAGAAGCTCCATGACCTTATGAACGGCATCACTGGCCGGATCATAGAGACCGGCATAAATGATCCGTACATAAAAGAAATTTTGCAGAATAAGGCAGATTTTCCGCTGATAACCCTCGATTCTTTTTTTGCGCCGATTGATAATAAGATAACTACAGCCTGTTTCTTCGTCATCCTCGATCTGCTGCAGGTTGTATTTATCCATCAGCTGACCGGCCTTGGTCATGGCCAGGTTTGCCTCGTGTTCGTTTGCCGAACCGGCCAGGGCCAGCAGTTTGCTGATTTTTTTGATAAACCGCCGTCCGGAAACGGTCTGTTCTCTGGAAGTTTCAGAGGATTCAAAAAGGGTTGGCAGGTCACCGCCGGCCCGCCGAAACTCCGGGGCCAGGCCAAGCAGATCGCAGGCCTGTTGAAAGCGTGCTCCATGACCTCCATGGTAATCGGAATGGAGATCCGAACAGACCTGGTGGGCCATCTCGTGTTTTAAGATCTGGAGAGTGATGTCCCAGGAAAAATCTTCAATGAGAACGGAGCTGATTGTAATAATTCTGTCAGCGGGTTTCCAGGAGCCATAATGGCTCCTGGAACTGGAAATTTCAAAGAGGGGTGTGGTCAGCTTGAGACCGTATTGCCAGCAGATACTCTCAAATTCCTGCAGGAGCTGGCGGCTCCAGATTTGCTGAAAGGAGAGACGGTGGGCAGGGGGCATTGAGCTTACCTGTTTAATTTGAAGAATAATGGCCGAGAGTATCAGGAAAAAGGGTTTTTCCCCCTGAACCTTCTACCTCAATGTCATTAATGTGAGGCCTTCCCCGAAAAGGTCCCCCTTAGAAAAAGGGGGATTTAGGGGGATTTTTTGAGCTTAGGCAAATGACATTGCCTTCTACCTTCAGCCTGAAGTTTTTATTTCTGCAAAGCCCGCTCAAGAATCTCATAACTGCGGGCCACCATGTTCCGGGGCTCAACCATGAGGCCAGCCTGGATCAGGGCATTATCGTAAACTTGCTCCACCACGTTTTTGGCAAAATTTTCATCTTTAATCCGCATATCGGCAAGGCCGGCAATCAACGGATGACTGGTGTTGATCTCCAGATTTTTGGCGCTGATGGAATGCTCTTTGCCTTGGGCCTGCATGATCCTCTCCATGCTGCTGGTCATGAAGCCGTCAGGATTAACAATGATAGCCGGGCTGTCCACCAGACGGTCGGAGGACTTCACTTCCTTGACCCTGTCGCCAAGAAGCTCCTTCATCCATTTCAGCAGGGACTCGGCCACGGGCTTATCAAGATCTTTCCCCTCGGCCTTGTCTTCCTTTTTCTCCTTGCCGGTCTCGGGTAGTTTCAGGTCGGCCCGGTCGGCGGAAACCAGTTTCTTGCCGTCAAATTCGCCAAGATGGCTGAAAACAAAATCATCAATTGGTTCCAGAGCATAGATAATTTCAAGATCGTGTTGTTTAAAGGACTCAAGATACGGACCGCTCTCCAGGGCCTCGCGGCTGGGACCGTTGATATAGTAAATTTCCTCCTGCTTTTCATCCATCCGTTCCACATATTCTTCCAGGGAAATCAGCTGACCCGGTTCTGATGAGGATGATTCGAACCGCAGAAGTTTGGCAATGGCCTCACGGTGAATAAAATCCTGGGTAGCTCCTTCCTTGAGGAAAATACCGAAGGTCTTCCAGAATTTTTCATAGGTTTCAGTATCTTTTTTCGCGGTTTCTGCCAAAAATTTCAAAAAGCGGGTCGTGATCACCTTTCTGAGCTTGGTGACCAGCATATTATCCTGCAGGGCCTGGCGGGAGATGTTCAGGGGAAGATCTTCACTGTCGACCACGCCTTTAACAAAGCGCAGCCATTCGGGCAGAATATTGGCGCTGTGCTGCTCGATCAAAACCTTCTGGCAGTAGAGGCTCACGCCTGGATCAAGACGGCCCAGGCCGAGAATTTCAAAATTTTCCTGGGGAACAAAAAGGAGGGATTTGATGGACAACGGTGCGTCAGCCATGAAATGGAGGCGCAGCAGCGGATCATCAGCGGCATTGGAAATGAATTTATAAAATTCATTGTACTCCTCATCCTTGATTTCATTTTTGCCGCGAGCCCAGACTGCCTGGACCGTGTTGACCGTGCCTCCATTGACCTTGATGGGAAAGGGCACAAAATTGGAGTACTGTTCAATGATGTTTTTGATAGTGTATTCATCTGCGTACTTGTGGCAATCATCCTTAAGCTCCAGGATAATCTTGGTGCCGCGATGCAGACCAGGGGCCGGGGAAATGGTGTATGATCCCGTGCCGTCCGATGACCATTCGTATCCTTCTTCATCAGTCCGGTAAGAGCGGGACAGAACCTGCACTTTTTTCGCCACCATAAAGGCGGCATAAAAACCAACACCGAACTGACCGATCAGGCTGACATCTTTCTGTCCTGATTCACCAAGAGCGGAAAGAAAATTTTTAGAACCGGAATGGGCAATGGTGCCAAGATTTTGTTTCAACTCTTCCTTGGTCATACCTAAACCGGAATCTGCGATGGTCAAGGTGTGCTCTTTTTCATCAAAAGTGATATTGATTTCAAGAGAAGCGCCCGGATCAAAAACCTCATCTTCAACGAGCTGCTGATGGCGAAATTTTTCCAGGGCGTCAGCCGAGTTGGAGATCAGTTCACGGAGAAAAATATCGTGTTCCGTGTACAGAGAATGGATTACGATATCCAGCATTTGTTTTACTTCAGCCTGGAATTCATTGGTTTCTGTCTTCTGAGTCATAAAAAACACCTCGTAACAAAATATTATGTTTAAATTTTTAGTGCCTTACACCTGAAACCCTGTAATAAAAAACAAGAAATAAAAAAAGTGTTTTTAAAATAAAATGCTTACACCTACTATTGAGGCACTTACACCCGCCAAGCGAGTACTGAAAAGAGTCCTAAAAAACCTGATGTTTTTTTCCGCTTTGGTGGGTTAGTAAATTAAAATTACGATTGAAAATAATCATCAAAACCAAAGTGTCAAGCCGGAAGGTCGGGCCTGTTCTTCTTTTGAACTTTGCTTGACAATTATAATCTCCGGATTGATAATTTAAACATGATGATCATCGACCTTTAGGGACACTCAGCCTACTTTCATGCCATGTTACAAATATCCACGAAAATAACCATCCCGGACAACGAAATCGAAATCAGCGCGATTCGAGCCCAGGGAGCAGGAGGACAGAATGTCAACAAGGTCGCAAGCGCTGTCCACCTACGTTTCAACATCAAGACTTCATCACTGCCTGATTTCTATAAAGAGCGTCTTTTGCAGCTCCATGATCAGCGGATTACAAAGTCGGGTGTGATCGTTATCAAGGCCCAGAAGTATCGAAGCCAGGAAAAAAATAGAGATGAAGCGCTGAACCGACTCCGGGATCTTATTAAAAAAGTGACCCTGAGACGAAAAAAACGTAAACCAACGAAGCCATCCCGCAGCTCCCGGAAAAAACGCCTCGACAGTAAAAGCAGACGGGGAAAGACCAAGGCTCTGAGGGGAAAAGTCAGCGAATGAAAAAAATTGAGAAGCTGCTGCAAAGCGTTCTGCAGATTTCTGAAACGATTAATAACCCAAGGCTCAGTTACAACAAACGCATGAACCGAGTCCTGAAAATTGTTTTGAACTATCTCGGCGCAGAGCAGGGCTCAATCATGGTCCTTGAAAGAAAAAAACTGGTCGTACGGGCTGCCACAAGGCCGGAGATCATCGGCCTGAAACAGACGATTTCAGACGATTCCGTGGCCGGCTGTGTGGCAAAATACGGCGAGGCCATTTTTATCCAGGACATTGACGTAGACAAACGCTTTAAACAGCGGGAGGGTGATATTTACAGGAAAAACTCTCTCCTTTCCGTGCCGATTCTGCATGGCAGGAAGGTGACCGGTGTTATCAATATTACGGACAAGGCAGGCAGCAGGGATTTACTGAAAGAGGATATCTCCTATCTGCTGCAGTTCAGCAGCATGATCCTCTGGTCCCTGGTGCAGCAGAACCTGCACCGGGAGGTGCAAAAACAGCGGGCAATCCTCCGACGGAAGAACCGGGAACTTGACCGTCAGGAAGAGCTGCGGGCCCAGCTTTCCAGTCTGCTGATTCATGATCTCAAAACGCCTCTTGCCGAGATTATTGCCAATCTCGATATTCTTTCCTACTCCATTGATGAAAATAACCGTGAATTTCTCGATGGAGCACGTCTCGGCTGTGACCGGGCCGTGCGCATGGTTTCTAATCTGGTGACGATTGATAAAATCGAGGCAGACGGATTGATTCTTCTCAAGGAAGAGGTGCGTCCCCACGAACTGCTGGCCGAGTGTCTTTCCGGTATCAGGGGATTGGCGCGGATAAAAAATATTGCCATTGTTGAAGAATGCTCTGAACTTCCCGCAATCAATATTGACAGAATCCTGATATTGAGGGTTCTGCAGAATATGCTGACCAATGGCCTCAGTTACTCGGAAGCGGAGTCAACGGTTACCGCCGGTTGCCGCATGATGGGCGATAAAAAAGAGATCGAATTCTATGTCGAGGATCATGGCCCAGGCATCCCGCCGGGTCAACAGAAAGTGATTTTTGATAAATATGCCAGGATCGCTAGAACCAATGATTTTCTCACCGGAAGTGGTCTGGGCCTTTATTTCTGCAAACTGGCAGTTGAGCTCCACCGGGGCATAATCGGCGTGGACAGTGAGCCGGGCCGGGGAAGCCGTTTCTTTTTCACCCTCCCTCTCTAATTTTCAGGCGGAAAACAAGGTATGAAAACAAAATCACCTGAAAAAATGAACTTCCTCATCGTTGACGACATGGATAACATGCGCCGCTCGATCCGGGCTATGTTACAGATCATCAAGTACGGCAAAAAAATTTATGAGGCTCCAAATGGTAAAGTGGCCTGGGAGATTCTTGGAGAGTACGGTGAGAAAATCGATTTTATAATCTGCGATGTTGCCATGCCCGTGATGTCAGGCACGGAACTGCTGCATCGTATCCGTCTTAACAAAAAGCTGCGTGACATCCCCTTTCTGATAATTACCGCCGAAGCCAATATGGAGGTTGTGGCCGAGGCGGCGGAATATGATGTGGACGGTTATCTGACCAAGCCTTTTGTCACTGCCTCTCTGGAGCATAAAATAAAAGAACTGCTTTACAAGGTTTTTCATCCGGATCCGTACATCATACATTTACGCGCTTCCCGCACGTTTGAGGAAAAAGGGAACCTGAAAAAAGCAATTGATGAGGCACAGAAGGCATTAAAAAACAATCAGCGCTCCTCCCGTCCCTGTCGGGAGTTAGGCCGACTCTTTTTCAAAGCTGGAAAAAAGAAGGAAAGTATAGATTTTTTCAAAAAAGCCATCAGGATCAACCGCCTGGATGTCAGCGCCTTCCATTTTCTCGGCCAGATTTATTACAGGCAGAAACAACTGGACAAAGCCATTCATTATTTTTCCAGGGCCATGCAGATCAGCCCCAGGGACTCAAAGCGGGCTCTCAAATTCGCCCGTCTTCTGCTCCAGGAGGATAAAAAGACGGAAGCAGCCAAAGTCCTGCGATTGCTTTTAAAACAGAATAGGTATGACAGTGTCATTTTGGAACAGGTCGGTACTCTGGCGTTTGATCACTCCCTCTATAATCTCGCCATAAAATGTCTGGAGAGTATGTTAAAAAATGATCCCGACAGCCCCGTTCTTCACAAAAAACTGGGGATTATGCTGGAGAAAAAGGGATTTTATCATAAGGCCGTCATTCATCTTGAGCAGGCCGTGGAAAAAGGCGATGAGGACGATATCGACCTGTTTCTCAGCCTGGCCCGGGTTTATCTTGATCTGAACAGAATTATTCTTGCGGAAAAATGGGCCGGCCAGGCCCGGCGTCTTGCCCCTGACAATGCAGAGGTCAAGAGGATCATGGACGCCTGTCTTCTCTGAGAAGGTGAGCAGTACCCATCCTGCGAACGCCTCATTTTTTGTAGTTTGCAGAGGCACACATTTTCATGAGGTTTCTACTCAGACATTTCCTTCCCTTTGCCCCTTAACATTTTTGAATCTTGCGAGACAGTGACGCAGCGCCCAGGAGAACATCAAGGCCGGGAAGCCGGGCGCATGAAGGCTCGCTGCAATCAATATGGCCGCGGAGATTGATGCCCTCGACAGCGGACCTGAGACTGCGGCTGATGGCGCCGCCAGGATCCGGAGACAGACCAATACCCTTTCCGGCCAGAAAAACCGTGGAAACAAGCTGTTGATGTTGCCGGTAGTAGAATTCCAGGATTTGCTCCAAATTCGGCAGATACGGTTGCCACTGATCCACCGGCGTTTCTTCAAGT
The DNA here is from genome assembly GCA_034723545.1 of Thermodesulfobacteriota bacterium. Classification (GTDB taxonomy): domain Bacteria; phylum Desulfobacterota; class Desulfobulbia; order Desulfobulbales; family SURF-16; genus JAGHCC01. The sequence goes on from JAYEPA010000198.1 coordinate 16,235, forward strand.
GAGTAAAGCCGGCGTGATGTGATGGATTTTCCGCCAACAAGAAGAGTGACAAGTTCTTGGGGATTTAACCTGTAAGCAAGAAGAGAGGGCCCGCTCATCTTATTAGAGGCCTCGGATAAGGCGGAAAGCAGGGCAAGGGCAAGAGGACAGTTCAGATCCGGCTTTTTCTTAAGCCCTCCCCATTCAAATTCTACATCCTGCTGCGGAAAAAGACAGGCAACAACAGACATTTTCTTTTCTTCACGGTTTCTGTGTCGAATGAAAAACTGCAGCTCCTGCTGCTCCGGATCATAGGAGATATTTTGTTCCCGCAAATTGGCGATCACCGCCTTTTTCTGTCTCGATAGCCGGAGAAGAGGGAGAGTCAGGGCATGGATCTCGGCCCGCTCCGAGGAAAAAATGGCTATCAGACGCGTGGAGGGATCATTATTTGCCTCAACCAGCAGTTTATTGACGGAATCAGGCCGTTTTTCCAGGTCCTCGATGATGTGGCCGTTCACACACTCCATGCTCCCGTTTTCTTCTCTGCAGCGCAGACTGATCAGTTGTCTCTGTTCTCGGTACACAACCAAAATATCATCCCCGCCCTTTTTTCGTTTAAGCAAAAACATCAGGCCGATAACGAGACAACAACCCAGGCCCAGTCCAATCCACATTGTTGCGGGAAAAGAAACGGAACCCGCCGGCTCGCCGGCTTTTTCCACGATCTGGGAGAGCGACGCATCATCTCGGGAAACAGGGTCAGGTTGTGGAGCACGTTCAATGAAGACCGGTTCCATGCGGACCGGCGCATTTTTGGGCCTTGGGGTGTTACGAGCCGCCTTGATCTCCTGTTGCAAGGGCTGTGCCGGACATTCGGGAATGATACTCAGAAAAAAAAGCAACGGGACGACAACAAGCCAAAAATGTAGTCCAGGAGAATATGTATGACATGGGGTCATAGGCACCGACTACCTTATTCCGGTTTGACCGTGTGGGTCAGGATAAAATATTCAAGCTGAAATTTTTGTTTTTTTGTCAGGCGGGTAAATTCGACGTGGTATCTATTTTTTAAAAAGGGTTGATCAGGCTGATAGTTGCTACTTTGGTCTGCGTTGACGGAACGCGCCATTATCTTTCCCAGATAAAACTCTTTGTCCCCGGCAAGGATCTCAATTTCAAAAGGCTCTCCCGGCCATTCTCCCCGGTCAACAGAGGAAAAGGAGAGTCCTTCCGGACTGATATCGACCATCTGGCCGATCTTGGTGGCAGTCACCACATAGGTTCCGTGCACGGCCCTGTGACGTTGACTCGTTCGTCTCTCATGCCCACCAAACATTTTATTCTCCTGAGTATTCCCCGGCAAGCCAATAACCAGCCTTTTCTTTGCCCCCGGCAAATGTATACATTCCCTTGCCATGGAAAAGTCCGCTTGCAAAGTTACCAACATATTGTCTGCCGTCCGGATGGATGAGGTCGCCGAAACCGTGGGGCAGATTCTCGCGGAACCGGCCGCTGTAGCACACCCCGTCGGTAAATATCAGGACACCTTCTCCACAGAAGAGATCATGTTCAAAGGCGCCGACATACTTCCTGCCATCCGGAAAGAAATACTCTCCCTGACCATGGGCCTCATTATTGAGGAACTGCCCCACATATTTTTCACCGTTGGCAAGCGTCAAAACGCCCCGCCCCTCACGGCTGTCATGCCGGAACTCACCCTTATACACGGCTCCGTCAACAAAGGTCAGGGTTCCCTGACCATGGGGAAGATGATCAAGGAGTTGGCCGACATAAACCGAACCGGCCGGATCAATAATGGTTCCCTCCTCCACAACCTGAGCCGCACTCTGCGGGGTGACCTCCGGCGCCGGCGATTGTATCTGCATCTCTTGACGATGAGCAGCAGGTTTATCGTCGGTTAATTTTCCCGGGGATTTGCTTTGTTTCCCGATACCGGCCTTATTTTTTTCCATGGTACTGGGTGGTTCCATAGTCAACTCTGTTGATGATGGAAGTGCAGTGGCAAACTGAATTGGCTCCGGCTCAGACATTGAGGAGGAGTCCTGTGCATCAGTCTCCCCTGACCTGACTTTTTGTTTTGAAACGGGATCCGGGGAAAGAGGTGTCTGCACAAGCGATGCATCGGTGATCTGTTCTGCTTCGGTTTTAGTCTGAAAAATGGCCTCATCAGGACCATTTATTGCCACGGCTGAGTCTTTGACCGGAGAAACTGCCACCTGAGTCAACACCACCCCTTTTCGCCAGGTTTCCTTAAAGACCCGGCCATCCGCGCGGGTAGTGATGCCGTTTCCATTCCGTTTCCCCTTGAGCCACTCTCCTTCATAGCGGTTGCCGTTTGGATAATTCTTGGTGCCATGGCCATGGGGCAGATCGTTCTGCCAGTCACCACTGTACTTGCTGCCGCTGGAATACACCCGCGTACCGTGACCATTGTTACAATCTCCTTCAATGCACTCGGCCCGGAGAGCCAGGGGAAAAAGAAGAGCTGTAAAAAAACAACAAAGAAATATCCGCACTTAAGCTGTCTCGGAAGCACAGGGAATACAGTAAATTTTGTCTTCGATGATTCTGGCTCTGGGTTCCATAATTTTTTCATTGCAGACACTACAACGCAGGCTGGGAAAGACCCGGGCCGGTTCGGGAACCTGAACGGTGAGATGGCGGATATCAAAAAGATCCTCGGGTTCAGCAGCCAGAATACCCTTCATCTTGGCTGCCTTTCTCGCCTTGATCGCCTGCATCACCTCTTTTGAACGGTCTCCCTGATCAAATCTTTTCCACATTTCGGTGGTCTGCTCATCCTCGGCAGGAGCTTCCCAGATCACGGCAATCCGCACCGCCTCTCCCGTGGGCCGCTTGATAAAGGTGTAGACCTGCTTGCCGTAATCCTCAAAGATCAGGTTTCCTTTACCAAACGTGCAGCCGGTCACGACCTGAATGGCATCAACAGCACAGGAATTATTTTCAACCACGGCAACGAGTTCTTCATCTCGGGATCGGCCGGTCTCCCGCAGAGCCACTTCCGACACCCGAAAACCAAAGGCCAGGCCGGGACAGGCATGGCCATGAAATTTTACAACATCCGCAAACTTCATATCTCACCTCTTGTAAACGCTCACAGCTATGTGATTTACCGAAACCCGTGCTCCTTGGTGAACGTTTACCACCTCTTCAGCAACCAACCACGCAGTTTCGACCCTGTTCTTTTGCCTTATAAAGCCGCTGATCAGCCAGTTTAATCAATTGATCCATATCAACTTTAACAAATTCAGATGCCGCCGCAACACCGATGGAGATCGTCACCGGAATCTTTTGCTCGTGATACTCAAAGGAATATGCCGCTATTTTTTCACGCAGCCGTTCGGCAAACTCTATGCTGCTTCTGATGTTACCGATGCAGACACCATAAAACTCTTCGCCGCCGTAACGGCCGATTTCATCTTCTTTTCGTTTGCATGAGGTCATGACTTCGGCCAGGGTGGCCAGCACATGGTCCCCTGCCTGATGGCCATATGTATCATTGACGGATTTAAAATAATCGATATCCATCATCAAAAAAGAAAAATCATCAATATGTTTTCTTTCATATTGACCAAGATTGATCTCAAGAATCCGATGCAGGATATTGCGTTTCGGCAATTTGGTCAACTCGTCAAAAAAGCCGATTTTTTCAAGAAGATCCTTCTGGGCCATCTCCTTGGAGACATCGGTCAGGGTTCCCAGAGAAAGACAGATTCCATCTCGGCTGAAGGTTTCCACAGAGGCCTGATCCTTAAGCCAGCAGATTGTGCCGTCCGGCCTGGCTATTTTGTAAATTGCCTCTACCGAGCCTTTTTTCTCCACCTCTTTCCGCAGGCCGGAACGGACACTCCTCAGTTCCTCTCTGGTCAGAATTTCTTCATGAATTTCAGGATTTATCCGATCATCATAGCGGTAGACCCTCCAGTCGATGATAGCATTACGCAGACATTCCGGCGCCTGAAGGCAATTACAGCCAAGAAGGGTGGCAAACTTCCTGTCGATATGCTCATACCAGATAATTTTTTCATCTTCTTTCCAGGCGGAAAGATAGAGCATGGCAGGTGAGCCGATGTCGTTCATGTTATTGAACACATGGCATAGTTCAGAGACCCGCCGTTTTAATTTGTCGCTGAATTTGCCGGATAAAATGCGGCCACAGTAGTTTTCCGGCAGTCCAGTATGATCAGAATTGTTCATGGTTCAAAAAAGGTTCGAATTTAAAAACGGCAATCCATGAGTAAGTAATAATTTTCCAGTTCCGCGTCAGTAGAGACTGGTTGGCCTGTATGATAACCGCTCAGGGTATAATCATAGTCAATGGTTGTATAGCCGGCCCGGAAGAAAAGATGCCTGCTCACGGGCTGGATATAATATATTTCATAGACATCACCCCGGGTAGCCAGCTTATTATACAGCTCATTACTGGCGTTGCCCATGCTGATCCAGTACTTGCTGCCATGATTATATTCAACGCCTATTTTGGGATGATTCAGCATCTCAATGGGAAGCTTGTAGCGCAGACCGGCATACAGACTCGAGCCTGATTTTCGGTCCTGGCCGTCAGCAGTGAGAAGTCCCATATCTCCATAACCGGGATACGTGGCAAACTTGCCGTTTGGGTCACTTCGGCTTCCTCCCCAAGAGACAAAGAGATCAAAACCGGATTTTTTGAGATCGTCGACTTGGAGATGAATGCCGTAAAGATCAAGATCACCAAGATTGACATTGGCGGGATTGTCATCGTCATTCTTGGGCCCCCGGAAGGAAGAGGGCACGTCATCTATATGGACATAACTGAGAACAGCCAGGCTGCGCGGCAGACCCGGCATTTCACTTTCCAGGAAGCTCGCAAACATCGTGGAGTCGCCGGCCTCGTCATCATCCAGAAAAGAAAAGGAGTCTGAATTGTCAAAATCGGAATGATAGCCTATGCCATAGGCAAGACGGAAAGCGGAATTTTTCAGGCCTGTATACTGTTCCAGACCAATGGTGCCGACAATCCCGTCTGTTTCCAGATCAATAAGCAGGGCCGGATAGGTTGACTGGCGAAGCCTGTTTTCCTTCAACTCATAAGGAGGGCCTTCCGTGGAGGGATGCCGGCCGATGGTCAGGGCCAGGGGAACCGGAATACCTTGCGGAATCCAGTCAATATAAGCGCGGTCAAGCTTCACTGAAGTGGTGCCCGGTCGATGTGCCTGGTTGATATCAACATAGAGATCGGTTTCGGTGTAATCGCTGTCTCCCCAGTTTTTATACACGGCCAGACGACCGTGAAATGACAGGCTGTCGCTGATCTCGGCATCCATGTTGAGTCGGAAACGATTCGACCAGTTGTTATCATCATGGCCGTCATCATTTGTGCTCTGCGCGCCTGTTAATAAATCAGTTCTGGTCCCCATATTGTCAAATTTGTAATTATCCACCCTGGTGCGCAGCTCAGCACCAAAGTTGATTCTATCCTGCAGAGTCTTGGTTTCAACCTCGTCCAGGGTGTCATAAATATTATCTACATCCTGAGTCAATTTGTCATATTGTTCCCTGGTGGGCTGGACGGTTGCCTCTTCCTGCTCCAGGTCATCGACCCGTTTCTGCAGGCTATCCAGCCTCTCCAGAATCGCCTTATAGACATCCGCCGGCATGGTGACTGTTTCACCGCCAACTCCGGCAAAGGCACTGCCGGCCCAGACCAGCATGACTCCCAGGCTTAATAAGGTTTTTTTCATCTCCCTTCCTCCCGCTTACTCTAATTCGGTATTGCCGCCATTGCTGGCCGATCACTGTCGGCGGCGTGTTCCTGTAAATAAAGAATCACCGATTTCAGCTCTTCATCATTCAGATCTTTTCCCAGGTCTACGGGGTGACGTCCCCTTTTAAAATACTTGACCCAGACAATTCCTGCCTTGTCCGCCGGATTAACAGGTGCGGCCTGACCTTTAATTTTATGACAGGATTCGCATTTCCGGGCAAATAAATTTGCTCCGTCCGCCAAAGCAAATATTGCCGGGAACAGGGTAAAGCCAATGACCATGCCCCAGATGAAACGGTATTTCATATCCTTTCCCCTCTAAAAAACCGACTTCTCTATTTTTATCAATGAGTTCTGGCACGTTATAAGGATTAAAATGAAAAGTCAATTGGATAAGGGATGTCTGGTGATTTTCTCTTAATTTGATCTATTATTTATGGAATTTCTTTACAACGGAACCCGAACAGGTCAAACTCGGTCGAGTTTATAGGAATAAAGGATTTCAATATAAAAAATTGGCACGACAAAGTAAAAGAAAACAGGGTTGAATAAGCCGTAGTGAACGATTTATTGTTGGAGCAGAGAGAATGAAAAGAGTTTCAGAACCGGAAATCATGAATGGCAGGGAACAGGCCAAGGCTTATGCCATGGCCGATTTCAAGGCTCCCAACCAGATGTTTGTTGATTTTTTTGTCAGAAATTTTTCCGGCCTGCAGGTGACTGGTTCCGTGCTTGATTTAGGCTGTGGTCCGGCGGATATTCCCATTCGTTTCGCCCTTCAATACCCGCAATGCCGGGTCTGTGGCGTGGATGGCGCTGAGGCCATGCTGAAATATGGTCGGCAAAGTATTAACGACCGGGGTCTTGGAGACAGAATAACGCTTATCAAGGGAATTTTGCCGAATATAACATTGCCACTCGACAATTATGATGCTTTGCTGTCCAATAGCCTACTGCATCATCTGGACGATCCTCAGGTGATGTGGCGGACGATCAAAGAGTGTGGCAAAAAAAATGCGGCTGTCCTCGTCATGGATCTTTTCCGCCCCGCCGGGCGGGAAGAGGCACAAAAGATCGTTGAAAAATATTCTGCCAGTGAACCGGCTATCCTTAAGGAGGATTTTTATCATTCGCTTTTGGCCGCATACAGCCTGGATGAGGTCAAAAAACAGCTTGAAACAGCAGAACTTGCCCATTTAAATATTGAACAGACAAGCGATCGACACTTCATTGCTTCAGGTTTTTTGTAGAATCAGACAACGAGACATAACCGTTCACCAGGGGCTACTGATTTACAAAAACCACTGTCCTGTAAACGTTTACAAGCGGACAAGCTCGATCTCGCCCCAGGCACCAAGCTTCTCGCCCTTTATGACAAGTACTCCGCTGATGCCGGGCAGGCTCTCCGCCACGGCCAGTGTAAAATTAAGATCATTCTCATTTTTCAGTTCATTGCCAAGCCGCGTTGCGGCAGCATCGGCCAGGACGGTTGAGGGGGCAAGGACCGTGACGGAATCTGAACTGCCGAAACTCAAAGAATGCCCCACTGTGCCGGAGGAGGTGCAGATGCCAAGCGGCATCCGGTCGGACGAAATCTTAATCCCGAGACGGTAGCTTAATGGGGATTCTCCGGCAAAAACAGCGACAACACTGTCACGCTGGAGGGACATAAAAATATCGCCGCCGTTTTCAACGATGATTTCTCCGGATTCATCAAGCAGATCACTACCGACAAACTCGGCAACGGCCCCGGCCACGGCGGCCATGGGACCGACATTCGTATCCTGGGCCGCCTGGAGCATCGCTTTGACAATGGGGGGGGCAAGGGGGTCAAAGGGCTGAGGAACCAGGGAGGTCAGGAAAGCAGGCTTTCTCGTCAGATAGTTTTCCAGTTGAGCCCGGTATTGGAGGACAAGACGGGTGGCTCGTTCTTTCACATCCTTTGACGCCAGAATTTGTAGATCCGTCTCCCGCACCGTGACCTCACTTTTTCGCAGTCCTTCGGCGTCAATAATGGCTCGGTAGGTTCTTTGCCGGTATGAAGCCGGATCTTTTTTTGCTGATTTTTTCATTATTTTAACAGTAATGGTTGCGAAAAAACAAATTATGACAACTCAATCCGAAGACCGGAACATGCTGCTTCTTTTCACTCGTTATCCCAGGGCTGGAGAAACAAAAACCAGGCTGATTCCCGTGCTGGGTGAGCAGGGCGCGGCCTATTTACAGCGAACGATGTCTGAAAAAACCTTTGCCATGGCCCGGAAACTGTCCGGACGGCGAAAGATTTCTCTGCAGGTTCACTATACCGGCGGCAGCAAACTGGAAATGCAGCAATGGCTTAATGGCAAAATTACCTGTATCCAGCAGGTTGGCGGCAGCCTGGGAGACCGGCTTATTCATGCCTTCCGTGCGGCCTTTGCCGGCAGGATGTCAAAGGTTATCGCCATTGGCACGGATTGCCCGGCCCTGACGCCTGAAATTATCGAAAATGGTTTTCAAAATCTTGCTGACTATGACCTTGTCCTTGGCCCGGCTCTTGATGGCGGCTACTACCTGATCGGTCTGAAAACAGAGGAACCGGCCCTTTTTTCCCAAATTCCCTGGGGTATGGATCAGGTCCTGAACCAAACCCTGAAACGCGCCGAAATGCTTGGCCTATCCGTCCACCTGCTGGAGCCCTTAGCTGATGTTGACCGACCCGAAGACCTCTGTCATATCGCAACTATTCAGCGTATGTGAAAATGTTAAGAAAAACTCGTACTGTAACTGTTCAGATGTGCTTCAGGTAATCGACTGTGAGACTCCGCTCGTTCATTTCGGAGTCTCACAGTCGATTACCTGGGCTTTGAACGGTAAGCGGAGCGAAGCGCAGACTCCGCACTGGTGCTATTCGAGAAGACCAAATATGAGCGAAGATGGAGTGCAGCTGAATAGTTACGTCATATCAATCATTATTCCGACCCTGAATGAAGATAAATTTCTTCAGGCAACTCTGACCGGACTGAACCGGCCGGAACTTGAGCTGATTGTGGTGGATGGCGGCAGCTGTGATCAGACCGTGCAGATTGCCGGGGATTGTGGCGCAAAGGTGTTTGTTACTCCCCCATGCCGGGCAGGCCAGCTGAATTATGGAGCCCGGCAGGCCAAAGGCGACATTCTCCTCTTTCTTCATGGCGACACCATTCTACCGCAAGGCTTCAGGGAATTAATTCTTGATACTTGCAGGAGTACTTCCTGCGCCGGCGCCTTTGAACTGGCGATCAACAGCCCTGGTCCAGGACTGCGGCTGATTGAAAAGGCGGCTAATTTTCGATCAAGATGGTTGAACATGCCCTATGGGGATCAGGCTCTTTTTATGTCCGCGAAACTCTTCCGTCAGGTCGGCGGTTTTCCGGAGCTGCCCATCATGGAGGATTATGTCCTGATCAAAAAATTGCGAAAAAAGATTAATCTGCATATTCTTCCCCTTGCTGTCTCGACATCCGGCCGCCGCTGGAATAAACTGGGCGTTTTCAGGACAACCTTGATCAATCAGCTCATTATTATCGGCTACTTATTGGGAATCTCCCTTGATGTCCTTGCCAAATTTTACCGAATCAGAAAGAATAGTTGAAATGGCCGGCTGTCTGGGGAGAAAATCCATCCGCAAATCCTCGTCCTTGACCAGATTCAGGATAAATTGGGAACTTTGTTTCAGGTAGGGGGCAGAGAGGGATTTAGCAAACAAAGTGTTGGCGCTGGGCAGAAAGGCGGCGATCATCATAAAAAGCAGACTTGCCACAAATACGCCCTTGGCAAGGCCAAACAGACCGCCAATGGTTCGGTCAAACCAGCCGAGAAGCGCAATGCTCATGACTTTTTTCAGTCCGATGCCAAGCCAGGTCACCCCAAAAAGGACCAGCAGAAAAATCACACCATAGGAAACAAGGAAGGCGATTTGAGGGTCGCTGATAAAGGGAAGAACCAGGTCTGTCGACTCACCGCAATAACGGCCTGCGACAACAAAGCCCAGAACCAGGGCCAATATAGAGGCAATCTGCCGGATGAAGCCAACCCAGAAGCCACGGGCCAGTAGGATCAAAAGAATGATCAGAACAGTAATGTCAAATGATGAAATCATAAAAAAACCTTTTTAACTATTCATGTTGATTAAGCTAAAGGCTATTCGTTTTCGAAGTCGGTCTATACTCTGTTTTTAATGGTGTTTCTTGTTACCCCGCTCCGCAGTGTAACAAGCGTATCTCTTCAACAGTCTAAATGCCTACAGCCTATCGACCTGAACAGTTACAAACCTTTTTGCTATAAATTTCGTAACTATTCAGCTGCACTCCATCTTCGTCCATTTGGGTCTTCTCGAATAGCACCAGTATGCTTCAAAGCCCCAAATGGACGAATATGAAGCACATCTGAATAGTTACACTACGGAGTAAAGGGTAATTTCCAGCCTACGCTGAATAGTTACTAAATTTCAAGCTATTTTCACCGGCCTCATCAATCCTCAATACATTATGATAGCCAACTGGACAGAAAAAATATATCAATTAGATCCCAAGGGAAAAATCCTTCCCCCCTCTTTCGCCGTGGCTAAAGTGGACCTGAAACAGCTCAGGACACAGACACAGCTTGTCGGAGATCACACCGCAGAGCAATATCTGACAGCTAGGGAGATGGAAAAATTTGCCGAATTGAAACATGAAAAGAGAAAATGCGAGTGGCTTGGCGGCCGAATCGGTGTCAAAGGGGCCGCCGCCTGTCTGTTAACGAGACAGGAGATGTTGGAAAACATTGCTATCTGGCATAAAATGATCATATACCAGGATGCCCATGGCAAGCCTTTTCTTCAGGTTGACAAGGATTTCTTTTCCGGGAAAAATGGCCATATTTCTCTTTCTCACAGCGCGGATCTGGCCGTAGGTCTCGCCTGTACAGAGCCCTGCGGGGTTGATATTCAGGAAATAAAAAATGCTGTTTTTCGGGTGCGCAGACATTTTTCAACAGAGGCCGAGCAAAGCATCCTAAAAAAAATGTCCGATTTCTTTGAGCGGGATGAGACAGTCATGTTGAGCCTTCTCTGGTCGGCCAAGGAAGCGATTAAAAAAAATATTGCCCTTTCTCCATTGCTTTATTTTTCCGAAATCAGGCTCAACTCGATCAAACAATCCGCAGGCGCTGGACTTATTTTTTATTTTATCTGTTCTCGTAAAGATAAATTGCCTGCAATGGATTGCGCGGCATTGGCCGCGAAGTTTGACAAATACTCCTTTGCCATTTCTCGGGTTTCCATGCCTGAACACACTCATGGAAACAATTTTTCATCCTGACAGGTTGTTGGGCTAAAATTTAAAAAACTTTTTTCATTGCACGAACTGGAGAATAATCGCATGAACATCACGGATTATCTTGCTGAAAGCCCTCTTTTTAAGGGATTAAACAGCGAAAATTACAAAGAGCTGGCCGGAATCGTCATAGAGCAGGATGCGAAGCGAGGTCAGTTTATCTTTAATGAAGGAGATGCTGGGGTGGGTTTTTATGTAGTCGCTTCCGGACTTGTAAAAATTTATAAGCTTTCTTTCGAGGGAAAAGAGCAGATTCTCCATATCCTTGGCCCGGGAGAGCCGTTTGCCGAGGTTGCGGTGTTTACCGGCATGAACTATCCCGCCAATGCCATGGCCCTGGAAAAAAGCCATCTTTTTTTCTTTCCAAGAACCTCTTTTATCCATTTACTTAAAAAGAACCCCTCTCTAGCCATGAATATGCTGGCCACTCTGTCTCTGAGACTCAAACAGTTCACTCATATGATAGAGGCCCTGTCATTAAAAGAGGTGCCGGGACGTCTGGCAGCCTATCTCCTCCTGCTCAGCAGTCAGAATAATGATGCCGCCACCGTAAAACTGAGTATAGCCAAAACCCAGCTGGCCAGTCTTCTCGGTACGATTCCCGAAACCCTGTCCAGGATTCTGACCAGGATGAACAACCAGCAATATATTGAAAGCAAGGGTGCAGACATCTCCCTTCTTAACCGCCAGGCCCTAGATGATCTGGCTTCAGGAGAAAAAAGACTCGAATAATTAAAAATCACAGAGAATTTCTTTTTGCCAATCACTTCCCCTTTAATGTTTTTGTGGTATGGCAATTGCTATAAAATACAGTCAACAGTTGGAAGCTAAAAAAATTTACCAACTTAACTCATTTAATTACTCGAAAAAGGCAAACCATCCTAAAGGGTGGGACGCAAAGCCATCGGCCTACGTTTTTGCATGTGCAAAAATAGGGTTGCGAGGTTGCCGGGTAGGATCAGCACTTCTGGACTGATGCTACTAGGCGTCAGACTGGAGGTGTTGCAATGTTGTCAGGAAAGCCGAATCCCCGCCGTTTTTTTCTTCCGTTTTTCTTTTTTTCTCTCTTTTTCTTCATTGCCTCATTGGTTCATGGTGCTGAGGTGCAATTTTCCTGGACCCCGAACAGTGAAACAAATCTCGCCGGCTACAAGATCTATTATGGTACGGCATCAAGGAATTATACGGAAGAAATTGATGTCGGCAACCCAGGGGCTGTAGACAATCAGATTATCTACACCCTTTCGGGCATTTCTCCGGGCATCACCTATTACTATGCTTCCACGGCATATGATGTGGACGGCTTTGAAAGCGATTATTCCGATGAGGCTGTCTGGACATGTCCTTTGGAAACTGTTCCTAACAACATCCCAGTGGCCGAAGATGGTGCCATTTCCACCAGTGAAGATAATCCGAAAAGTGGCGTCCTGACGGCAACGGATGCAGATAACGATACTCTGACTTATTCTATCGTCAACAACGGCTCCATGGGAACCGTGATCATGACCAACGCGGCCACCGGCGCATACATTTACACGCCCGCAGTAAACTCCTTTGGATCAGACAACTTCAGTTTCAAGGTCAATGACGGAACGTCCGATTCGAATATAGCCACGGTATCCGTAGATATCGAAGCAATAAATGACGCACCGGTGGCATATGCTGCCACCTTATCCGTTAATCAGAATGAAGAAGCAAATGGTATTCTGTCGGGCAGTGATATCGACAGCAGCCAGTTGACATTTTCTATTGTTGCAAACGGAGATTCAGGCTTCGCAACCATCATTGACCCTGCTTTAGGAACATATACGTATACACCCACTGAAGGAGTATATGGTGAAGATGAGTTCCAATTTGCCATCAGCGACGGAATCGGCGAATCAAACCAGGCTACTGTTGCTGTGACAATCCAGCAGGACGCACCTGTCTTTGCCATGGAAATCGGTGAAGTAACCGTTGGTGACACATGGACATTTGTTGCCTTTACGGAAACATTCACGGATCCGGTTGTTGTTGCCAAACCGGCAAGCAATAATGATCCGTCACCATGTGTTGTCAGGATCCGTAACCTGTCTTCAAGCGGCTTTGAGATCCGGCTGCAGAATTATGATTACCTGGCCGACGAACATGGCATGGAGCAGCTGGGATATGTCGCTGTAGAACAGGGGAGCTTTATTCTGGAAAATGGCAAACGCGTAGAAGCCGGTATCTTTAACACGAATTTGACCGACTATTCGGAAACAAAAACTTTTATAGAATCATTTCCTGTGATGCCTGTGGTGGCAACATCAATTGTCACTGAAGTTGAATATGATGCGTTGGTGAGCCGTGTTGAAAATATTACAGAAAACGGCTTTGATTACCGGATGCAGGAGCAGGAAGAAAACAGTGCTTTGCATACATTTGAAGATGTTGCCTATATTGCCTGGGAGCCTTTCTGCGGCATGATAGGCGATTATGCCTTTGAAATTGCCGTCCACACTGAGGAGATAAGCGATCAGTGGCTTCCTCTTTCATTCCAGCAGGGCTTTGACAACCCCCCGGTGCTTATTGCCGGTATGCTAAGCCAGTATGAGCAAGACACAGCCAGCCTCCGCCACTCCGAGTTGACGGCAACAGGCGTACAGGTCAAAGTAGCAGAAGAGCAGTCATTGGACAGCGAAACCGATCATGCATTCGAGACCTTAGGTTTTGTGGCTATCTCCGTAATTGATCTGGAAGGGGATGCCGACAGTGATGGACTCATAACTGCCGAGGAACGCGATCTTTATGGAACAAGTCCCGGAGCAGTAGATACTGATGAAGATGGCCTGGATGATGGTGCAGAGGTGATTTTCTGGGGTATCGCATGGGACTCTGATGCTGACAGTGACGGACTTGTTAACCTGCTCGATCCTGACAGTGATAATGACGGCTTCCTGGATGGAGAGGAAGTGGAGTTGGGCTTTGACCCTGCCGACAGCAGTTCTACTCCTGATGCAGATCCTGTAACTACAGTTATCACATTGGCAGTGGATGCTGCCAAAATTAGGGGCATAAGGACCGTTGAACTGTTCTGGTCAGATGCCGATGGTGATTCTGTTCAGATTATAAGGATCCGTGATAGTGATGCAATTGTCTCCGTCACAGTAGCCAATGAAAACTATCATAAAGAAATATTAAAGCGAAGTGGAACCTATACTTATCAGGTCTGTGAGACAGATGGCTCCGTTTGTTCCGACGTGATAACTGTTAAGTTGTAATTGCTACAGCAATATGAGATCGAGAAAAGTAAGCCGCGTTGGAAAGTAACTTTAACAAATATTGCATAGGCAAGCTCCTGAAGCCGGGATCTGGAAAATAGGGCTTCAGGAGAAAAGGAGACTTGAATACTTGAAAATCAGAGCGGAGACGAAAAAACGGTCCTCAGTGATAAATATCATTTCACCAATAATTTCTCTTTGGTTTTTTTGTGGTACGGCAATTGCAAAAAGTATAGTCAACAGCTAAAAGCTAAAAAAATTTATTACTCGAAAAAGGCAAACCATCCTAAAGGGTGGGACGCAAAGCCATCGGCCTACGTTTTTGCATGTGCAAAAATAGGGTTGCGAGGTTGCCGGGTAGGATCAGCACTTCTGGACTGATGCTACTAGGCGTCAGATCTGGAGGTGTTGCAATGTTGTCAGGAAAGCCGAATTCCCGCCGTTTTTTTCTTCCGTTTTTCTTTTTCTCTCTTTTTTTCTTCATAGCCTCATTGGCTCAGGGCGCTGAGGTGCAATTGGCCTGGACCCCGAACAGTGAAGCAAATCTCGCCGGCTATAAGATTTATTATGGCACGGCATCACGGGATTATACGACAATTATTGATGTCGGCAATCCAGAGAGTGTAGACAATCAGATTATCTACACCCTCTCGGGCTTTTCTCCGGGCATCACCTATTACTATGCAGCCACGGCATATGACGAAGACGGCTTTGAAAGCGATTATTCCGATGAAGCCGTCTGGATATGTCCTTTGGATCCTGTTCCCACGGCCAACGACATAACGTTGACCCTTGACGAGGACACGGTTGCCAATGGTCAGCTTGACGGGGCCAGTCAGTGCGATTTGTCATTATCCTACGAGATTGTTAACAATGCTGCGCATGGTACGGTTTCCCAGCTGAACGCTG
>JAYEPA010000199.1:0-10305 GCA_034723545.1 Thermodesulfobacteriota bacterium
AGATTAATAGCGGCACAATCCCGGCCATTGGCTCACCTTTTAAAGAACCGCAGGTCTGGCGAAACAAAACGGATTGTCTCTTCATTGATTCGGATGAGGCGACCAGGGAGCAGATCGGTTTTATTGCCAGGGCGAAGCGCTATCTTGATCTGCAAACCTTGGAGCTTGAGGAATTGGCCGCAGGCGACGGCAGTCCCTTCGAGTTTCGGACAGAGGAAATGATCGCCTCACCCTATGAACATGACTTCACCATTCCCCGGAAATTCAGCCACGTCAACCTGGAAAGTCTGTATAAGGCCAAGGGACATGTCGATGAGTTAAAAGCCGTTCTCAAGAAGGTCCATCCCTGGTCATCTTTGCATTACGGATTGGCAGCCGTTGATGTCGTCACCAGGCTTTATCTTGAATGGGTACCGAAGTATTATGGCCGGGACTGCGAGATCCAGATATTATCTCCGATGATCCGGGGCAGCCTCGGCACTGTCAATTTGAACAGAGTGATCCAGGCCGCAGCCAACCCTCTCCGGCAGGGGAAGGGCCAGCTGCAGGTCGGCGAAAGAATCTTCCGCGAGGGAGACCGGGTAATCCATCGCCGCAACAATTACGATCTGAATGTTTTCAACGGTGATATTGGCCGAATCGTGCGGGTCGACAATGAAAACCTGACCTGCGTCGTTTCCTTTTTCCCCGACGGCCGCGAGGTTGAATACCAGCGGGAGACTATCGTCGAATTGGATCTCGCCTATGCCATTACCATTCATAAATCCCAGGGCAGCGAGTTCCAGGCGGTGATCATCCCGCTGCTGACCCAGCATTTCAAGATGCTGTACCGGAACCTGATCTATACCGGTTTGACCCGGGCGCGAAAGCTGGCTGTGTTTGTCGGCACCAGAAGAGCACTGGCGATGGCGGTACGGCAACAGGACACCAGTCAAAGGCAGACCGCCTTGGAATTACTGCTGGGATCGAAAGAAGCATCGGAATAATCCGCAGTCATCCTCCTGCTGAATATCTATTGACAAAACGAAGCGGAATGTTTTGGTTGGTAATTTAACTTGAAAAAATCGGTTATGCTGAAACCACGCTACAATATCGTCCCCCCAGCAAATTGTTGTCATCCAAAAACGAAAAAAGAGGGTGAAGGGAGATATAATTCATCTGATTTCTTGATCGACTTCTTAGTCGAGAAGAATTCAGGAATAAGGTAAAATTGCAGCTTTTTTGAATGCATAAGATTGCCAAATGGAATATTTCCACCAAATACCCTTACGGAGCACAAAAAGGCTCATTTACTTCCATGGGTGGGAGTATGCGGCGCTGTCGGGCCTCCTTGCGCCTTGTCCTCCAACAAAATTTCTAATTTTTTGAGATCGCCGATATGTCCTCCATTTTATAGAAAAGAATCGGCGAAATGGTTGATGAAATGACCGCGACGAGTATCACCGCTGAGTAAATGGCAGGGGTGATAACGTTGAGGGACATCCCGATGTCTGCCGCAGCTATGATGAGGGTGAGCCTTGAGGACAACAGAACGCCTGCCGCAAGGGCATTTTTCTTGGAATAGTGTTTTTTGAGTGCCAGGCAGGGAAGGATTTTGACAAGATACGCAGCAACGAGAATTACAGGCAGCAGAATGAGATTTTTGGGATTTTCGATGAGCGGGCGTAATTCAAAGCGAACTCCCACCATGATGAAGAAAACCGGAATAAAAAATCCGAACCCCACGGCGTTCAGTTTGTCATGAAGGAGCTTCAGGTCAGTTTCTGCTGAAAGCATGGATATGAGAAAGCCTGCCAGGAATGCTCCAAGAATGATTTCTATTCCGATTTTCTGTGACAGCACTATAAAGGCGATCATGATGGCAAAGGCTGCCCGGGTTTTGATCTCCGCCTTGAGCATGCCGGGTTTCTCCAGGATTTTCACGGTAACGGGCTTTTCCAAAAGATAGTGGGAAAGCCAGTAGGCGACTATAAATATGATAAAAATCAACAGAATTAATAAAAGGTCAAAGGACAGGCCGGTGGATATCTTCGCCACATAAACAGTGATGAATAACATCGTCATAAAATCAGCGACAAGAGACGAAAAAAGAATATCCTGTCCAAATATCCTGGTGCTAATGCCAAGCTCTCTCAGTGTGGGGACTACAATCCCTACAGATGTGGTACTTAGAATTAATGCCAAAAAGACGGGATCGCCAATCAGGCCGACTTTGAAGAACATGAATGACAAAGCCAGCGAAGCGACAAGAGTAAGCAAGAATATCTTGCCTCCCAGTATAAACGGATCATGACATCTCTCCTCACTTTGGTCGTCAATAATACAGACCTTTTGCGGCTTCTTTTTCAGAAAGGAAAGGTCAATTTCCATACCTGATAGAAACATCAGGAAGGTAAAGCCGAAAATAGAGAGAAAATTGAGCCAAGGGCCGG
This sequence comes from Thermodesulfobacteriota bacterium, assembly GCA_034723545.1. Taxonomy (GTDB): domain Bacteria; phylum Desulfobacterota; class Desulfobulbia; order Desulfobulbales; family SURF-16; genus JAGHCC01. Next base: position 2,433 of record JAYEPA010000199.1, read on the forward strand.
GATGAACGATATCAAAGCCGCTCTTGCCTATTATGATCCCGCAGATTATTTCGCCGACGATCACAGGGATATTGATACCCTTGATATGGATCGTAATAATGGGAATGAAGAAGGCGAGGGCGGTGATGATTAAAAGCGGCGCAAAGTCAATGTCGTGCATTTTGAGATTCCCCCCCCATTGGCTGACAGGAAAGTGCTTTTGAGCACTTGGGCCCAAAAAGTAATTTTCGGCCCTCCATGTCAATGATGACAAGAAATCGTTTTTTCAGCAATTGGCCCAAAAGGGTAAAATTACGATTAACTTCTTCTCTTGCAACCTCAATTTCTACAGTTAACCGTTTGGTAATTGGTGTCAAGAGAAAATCTGGATTATAAAGTGGAGGTGACAAGGCCAAAAAGTCAGGATAAATGGAATTGAGCTAAAATTTACGGGAAAAAGGACGTACTTATCCTGTTCGTCGGCTGTTGCAATTTTAGCGGGAGGTCATTCGGCTTACCCTTAACAACAGTTTAGTTATAAACTGACAGTAACAGATAGGATGTAATATCGGGTCAGACATTCAGCATGGCAGTCTTAAGCTGAAGATCTATTTCGCTCAGCAAAATACTCAGGAAGAAGGTTAACCGATCTATCTTTTTCCTTATTGTTCTTGCCACTGGATTTATTAGCAACCGTGTTCTATCTTGTGAAAAATATTCAGCCTTAAAAATAAAAAGCAGTCCTTTCCCGAAAACAGAGGCAATATCAACTTGTCAGGGACTACCTACCTGATAAGCAATGGTTAGTAACAAATGATGCGTATCCGAATAGCAACAAGTCAGGATCGTGAAGATGTCCGCAGGGTCCATTTATGCGCCTTCTCTGAGGGCGAGAGGGAGATTATCTCAAAACTCGCAATCAATCTGCTTTCCGAAGAAACAACTCCTGAAATAATATCTTTAGTGGCTGAAACCGATGGTACTATACTTGGTCATGTAGCGTTCAGCCCTATAAAAATTGAGAACAACGAAAATTTACAGGGCTATATTTTGGCTCCACTCGGTGTAAAACCCGAGTATCAGAATTGTCATATTGGGTCGAAACTAATAGAAATCGGCCTGCAACAGTTATTAGAAATGGGGGTAAACATCCTCTTTGTTTATGGTGACCCTAAATATTACAGCAGATTTGGTTTCAACGCCGATACTGCCTCTCGATACATTCCACCTTACAAGCTTCAATATCCTTTTGGGTGGCAGGCCATTGCCCTTAACGAATGTAATATTGCAAAATCACCTGTCAAAATAGCTTGTGTTACTTCGTTATGCGACCCAGAACTTTGGTAACCACGCTGCAAGGAACCAGCAGGTAGCACGGTTTTTCGAAGTCCAGCCTTGCTGCCAATAGCCAGTAATAAGGTCTTATATTTTATACAACGCTAAACCATTACACTACTACTGTTAAGCTTGACTCGAAACCGCTTTTTGAGTTTTGTCATATCGAGTCTGCGTTTCCTGCAGGTTATCTCACCTTTTTATATATTTCTTTGATTTTGTATATGTCAGGATGATCGTAGCTAATAAGCTTAACAAAAGTACTGGTTCTATAATGTTTTTGAAGTTTGGATAAAAATAAATCCCGATAGCTCCGGTGCAAAAAATAACGCCTGACAGGAGCACATTGCCGCCAACAAGAGAAGCGAACCCCCTCTTGTCTTTTATTTGGTCATCATTTTTACACACACCAGCAATCAGTTGGATTTTTCGTTTATATTTGATCAGATAGCCAAGAATCACAAGTAAGCATCCAATCGTTTCCAGAATCAGAAAAATAATTTGTTCTTCAGTCATAGCAGGAATGAGATATTATAATTATTTCTTCCTTCTTGCTACAGCTTGCTTCTTCTTTAAAGTTGCCGGCAGCACCCGTTCCTCCCCATTGCTTTCCTTATAGTCACATAAAAAGCCACGATGGTTAATAGAATCGCCAAACGAGCAGAATGGAACCTTAGCGGCTTTGTTACCATAATTTCAATTGCCTTGCCTTTAGTTTTGCTTGCTCTTCTTCCTTTTTCTTTCTCTTTTTCTCGGCGATCTTACGATTTATTTCCGCTCGCCGTTCCTTCCTGGCTCGTTCTGCCTCAGCCTCTTGCCGCTTTTTCTCTGCCATGAACTCCTCGATTTCTCGGGATTCCTCTTCATTAGCGATGCCGATCACGATATCCTTGACCATCTCATTGGCCATTTTTTCCGGTATGATAAAACCGCCAGGCATCTCTACGAATGAAAAGGATTCAATTATTTCACGGGTGCAGTAGTTCTCGTCTCCGATACCGATATTAAAGGCTTTCTCAATGGATGTTGCTTTATTGCCGGTGGTCGACTTTTTAGTGCCGAAAAAATCACATATTATGTCGGACGTAATGAAATTAATATTTTCCTTGTCGAAAAGAAAATTAACTCTGGCTATCAGATACACAATAGCCGCAGCCCAGATCTCTATTTTGCCTCTGGAAATATCAAGTTTACGGCTGCGACTCAATTTGCCGCACAATCTCAAGGAACAGTCGGTAAGCTCTTCGTTCAGATTTTCTCTGCCGAAAGACTCTACGAGTCCAGCAATCTCTTTGGCTCTTTCTTGTTTTTTCATAATCAGGGATCAAAGCCTTTGCAGCCGGTTCTTTTTGCATGTTCCCTCGACAGAGGGTAATTTCTGCAATGCTCGGGTTTCATGTCGTTGATCCGGCAAATATATTTATCCTGCTTCGGCAATTTGCGCAGCCAAGGGCATCTTGCTGCGTTTTCACCAGTTTCTGGATTTATCCAAATGTCATAAACGTATTGGCCTTCACCGACATGGATAGCATCAACCCATTCCAGGATATCCAAGCGAAAATTATCTCTCCAGAGTTGAATATCTTCCTCTGATACGCAGACATCAATGGCGCCTGAGAGATTAAGACAGCAATTCCCGCATTGCTTACATTTGAAACCTTGGGGAGGCATATAGAAATGGAAACTTATTTCACAGCATCTGCCAACTTCTTCCCTGCCTTGAACTTCACCACGGTCTTTGCTGGAATCTTAATCTTCTTGCCGGTCTGGGGATTCCTGCCTGTGCGAGCTGCCCTCTCTGCTGCAGAAAAAGTTCCAAAACCAACCAATGTAACATTCTCGCCCTGTTGCAGCGAATCGGTTACCGCCTCCAGGAAGCCGAGCAAGGCCCTGCCCGCCGCTGCTTTACTAATGTCTGCTGATTCTGCTATTGCGGCAACAAGTTCTGTTTTGTTCATGACTTTGTCTCCTCGGTGTTGTGTTTGTTTCGTTTCCAAATAATTGTTCCATCTTTATAAACTCTTCGAACCCTATGAAATGGGATTGAGCAAATTTCGCCGTCCAGATCGATTAGCTGGAATAAAAATCGGTCACGAGTCGGGCTGCTCGCCGAAATTTAGTGCCTTACTTCTGAAAAGCTGTAACAAAAAACAAGAAACTCAAAAATTAGTTTTGAAATAAGGTAGTTATATCTACCGCCAAGGCACTTATCCTAAAAAATCTAAGACCACTTCCGTTTTAGTGGGTTAGATGCAACTTGTTGCTCCGCGGAAACTCCTTTTTTATAAGCTTCTTCAGTGTCTTTTTCAGTTTGTCCGGAGCAACTTGAAACCTCTCTCTCGCATATCCACTTTCGATAACCAGAAGCTCGTCATCGGAAATTTTGACAATCCTGATTGACCTGTCTTTTTTGAAGGTCAATAGCTCGACATAGTGGCCATCCGATAACTTTTTCAGTCTCGACATGACTGTGGGGATGGCAGAGGAGATATCGATCACGGCCCGCAGCACTTCTTGAATTTTTTTCCGCTGCCGCACGGACAGGGGGAGTTCCTTCCGACCTTGGCAACAGTCCCGTCACGTTCGACAACATCGCCATCGACGTAGAGCCAACGACCGTCCACCTTTGCAAAATTGCTCACCTCATGCAAGGTAACGACTCTGTTCCGGGCGCGAGCCGTAGCGATGAACTCAACCTGTCCCTCGGTGTCATCAACACCGCCACCTATGGCGGTTTTAATAACCAAACTGCACCAGTCCGGGACCATATCGGGATCGATATGAGCCGGTCTAGTCGAAGGATGCCAGCTCTTTATAAGATATTCGGCATCTCCTTTCACATAGGCTGTATACCGGGATCGCATCAGGGCCTTTGCAGTCTCCGCCGGACGTTCGCCCGACATCAGGAGTTCGCAGCAGTCGGAGAAGGCCCTGCCCGACTGGCAGGGGCAGGGTTCATCGCCGATCATCCAGCCCCCTCTTCTTCGCCCTTAACCACCTCCAAAAGCCTCCTGCCTTTCAACCTGTCTACCCATATTTCGATTTCTGGCGCAGCCGTCGCAGCCAGCTCAAGTAAGTGGTATGCTGCTTTCTTATCATCCATCAATTATTTTTTTCAACCTTTTCAGGGTCGCCATCAAGTTCGGTCAATATCATGGCCTGAAACTGTTCATCGCCGGCAAGCTTTTGACCTATTACCGTGCAGATATCCGCCGCCATGTTTTCGACGTTTTCAGTCTTGGGCACGGCCACGTTTACATCCACCTCTCCATCAGCCGACACTGTAAGAATCAACGCAGCCTGATTTGTTTTGAGTTTTAATTCAGTCATTTATCACTCCGTCGATTCAATTAATCACATTCTCCGACAGAAAGTCACGGCTCTTAGCCAAACTCTTTGCGTAGAAGCTGCAGGAACGGTTCTTCAAAGGTATCGAGGCTCTCAATATAGCGGGTGGCATCATCGAGATAGCCCTTTTCTGCCAGAAAGAGAAAAAAGAGGCGCAGGGCCGGCACCCAGTCCACATGCTCCTCCGGTTCCATCATGATTTTACGCAGGACGAAATCGTAGAAAAAATCCTCGAAGAAAAGTTCATCGGTGTTGCGCAGGATACCTTCTTCATCATGACCGTACTGGTAAACAAAGTTGACAAAAAACGTGGCCAGGAAACCAAAATCATCGATAAATTTCGGGTCAACACCCTTTCCCTCCAACCAGTTCCTGAATACCTTGCCGCATTGCTGTTCCATGGGATCATATTTTCGCTCCCACCTCTCATAGTCTCCATCGTCCAGGGAGGCCAGTTTTGTTTCATCCAGGTCTGTCAGCAGGGCAAGAAAACGATTATCCTCTTCAGTGACCGGCAGTCTTTTCTCGCTGAGCACCAATTGCCCATAGTCAAAGGGTTCTATGATATGCCTTGTCCCTTTACGCATGAACATCATCGGGCCCCCCTGCGGCTGAATATCAGGGGGAAACATCTCGTTTTTCAAAATGACCATCTTTTCGACCATGTCTTCCGCTTCCTGCAGGTTGACGCTGCAGGCCTGCATAACCGCCTTGCAACACTCTGACTTCATGGCAGGATTCACTTCGTCCAGTTCCGTGGCAATGGCATAATTCCACAGGGGCATAGCCAGACCGATGGCCTTTTCCATGCTTTCAAGCCCTTTGATGTCCGGATATTTGATCATGGCCTTGGCAAACTCCATACATGCCTCGCTCATGCCAACTGACCGAAACCCGGCAGGTGCGTCATCAGGAGCCAAGGGTGGATAATCGAAATCCGGGGGCAGGTAATCATGTCCGGATTGAGGACGCGGCCTGTTCTGTTTTTTCTTTACCAACCGCAGCTTTCTCTTCTGGGCCTTACGCTGGCCAGCCTTGGCCTTACGTTTGGCGATATTCTTTTTCTTCTTCTTTTTAGCCATGATGATTCGTCCTTGAACTATAGGATTTCAATTTTCCTTTTTTCAAAAACTCCTGACAATATCGTCTACGGATTCCTCCTCAAGGAGCTTTATGCCCTGCTCCATGTCCAGAAAAACGGAAATGGTGCCGGGATATCTGCTGATAAATTTTTTAAGACCTCGATCTGTCCGTTTTCGGCCTGACTTGATTTCTGTAGCATAGATCTTTCCTTCCAACTCCAGAACGTTTGGCCATTTTACCCCGTGATTGCTTACAACTCTATCGTAAGCGTTCACCAGCACCCCATCTTTGAACGATCAGGGCCGGCAGCATAGAGGGGCTATAGCTTTCCAGCCCTGCTTGTCCAAATATGGGACACTGGTAAACGCTTACAGGATTGTGGTTGCCATAAAATTGGTGTCCCGGTGAACGGTTACAACTCTATCTATCGAATTTTGGTAGATACGTCTATTAAAAATAGTAGGGGCCGATCGTAAAAATCCACACTGAAACTTTATCTTGCTTTTTTCAGAACCAGTTACCATTATATAGATAATATTCCACTTGTTTCATACAAGTAATCCCTCTCGCAGGGAAATAGCTGGGTTGTGATTTTCACGATTACCCTTGGAACCATTGTTACAGCAGTCACATTTTCATCTGCTTGAAAACAGTTTAATCGCAGCAGCGAACTTCTCTTTCTGCAGCAAGATGTGACACCCCCGACAGCAGAATTCTGTCTTGAATTCCTGCTCCTTTTATTTTTCCCCTATTCTATGTCCGGCAAATAAACTCTACGTGGATTTTTGCGCGTGCTTTTCTTCGTATGCTGCCCGGCATTTAAATTTTTTTGTAAAACCACCACCCATAACCGGGAATGAAACTCATACTCCCGACAGGGGACGTGTTGTTTCATTCCCACATTACAGGAGGAAACAACGATGTCTGACGACGAAAACAAAAGAATCACAATTTCCAAACAGGTTGAACAGATCAATGTACAGCTCAGGGCTTATGGCCGTGTGGCAGTGCAGGAGATCAAGATGATGAAGGACGGCAAGATTATCGGCCAGGTTCGATACGGCTATAAACCGCAATACGTTTTTGATGCTGTTAACAGCGTGTTGCTGCCGGAGAACTGGCGGTATGAGGTCGTAAGTAAGGAAATTTTTGATAACCAGGTGGTTGCCGAAGTGAAGCTGTTTCTCCGAGTTATGGATGAATGGTTTTGTAAAGGATCGCAGACGGGACAGATGCAGATCATCAAGAAGAATGTCGGTGATGCCATGAAAGGCGCAATCACAGATGCTCTTCAGAAATGCTTGTCCCTGCTTTCCATTGGAAGTGATGCCTACAGGGGTTTGCTCAGGGAAGTTTATCTTTCCGGCAATCGTCCTCCAGCAACAACTACCAGGCAGCAGCAAAAGCAACCTACACAACCATCTCGGCAACCCGAGACTGGTAAAACCGTCAACAACAACGAACTGCCCAAAATCGCCGGTATCAAGTACCAGCGAAGAGACGGTATCGTCGTTGCAGTTGGCAACTCGTTTGACAAGAAGGAACTGCTGAAATCAGCAGGCTTCAAATGGGATAAGTCAGGGAAGAACTGGTACAAAGAAGTTACGGTTCATTAACGACTACCCATCCTTTTTTAACCAACCCAACAAGGGAGGATTACATCTCCCTCAAGGGATCTGTGTGTCCTCCTTTTTTTACTTCAGGAGATAAACACATGGATATCCAAACCACTCTGCTGACAAGTCTGCGTAAGCTGGCTCAGCAACACACCACTGAAACACTTGGGGATCGTCGAGGCTACCTTGGTGCATCCGAAATCGGGTATTGCCCACGGAAAGTAATTCTCGAAAAGATTCATCCAGGTGAACATGATCTTGCTACCCTTCTCCGCTTTCAGCGGGGACATATGGCCGAAGACATTATTGCCAAGGCATTTACTGCCGCCGGTTACTCCAATTATGAGCAGCAGGTTGAGATAGTTCTGCCTGGTGATGTTCCACTTAAGGCCCATATCGACTTTGTTTTCACTTCCAAAATCCATAAGATCAAATCCATTTTGGAGATCAAGAGCACCAGTAGAATTCCCGACGGGCCTTATAGCTCCTGGGAATCCCAGCTCTATATCCAA
>JAYEPA010000200.1:0-10226 GCA_034723545.1 Thermodesulfobacteriota bacterium
CGTAACCGTTCACCGGGACACCGATTTTACGGTAACCACAGTCTGGCAAGTTCCGACTGCCGCCTGGCCCGGTTTCAATGAAATGATGAAGAAAATCGTATATAGTCATTAAAAATGATACGAGCATCCAACCTGTTTTTCAATCAAAATGAAAAGAAATCATGAATCATAAAAAAAAGAATCCTGTAATGATGACCGGCCTTTTTTGTTTGCTGCTCACATTGTGGGCCACTTCCGTCCATGCGGATTTCGATGTTTCCCTCTATCAACAGTTTCTGCAAAGCCACGTGATCCCAAGACAACAAATTAAGGGCTTTTCGCTGAACGTGGTTGATTATGAAACCATTTATCAGAGCCGCGAAAATGACAAGTCCCTCTATAATCGAGTGAAACAGCAGCTGAACGATTTTCAGCCCGAAACTCTCACGAGCAGGGATGAACAGATCGCCTTCTGGATCAATGCCTATAACTTTGCAGCCATCAAGATGATTATTGATCACTATCCCGTGGACAGCATTCGCAGCCGTTCCATCAATTTTTTCAAAAATCCCTGGAAAATGAAAATTCTGGGGATCGGCAACAAAATGTTCAGCCTTGATGAAATCGAACATGAGATCCTGCTGGGGAAACTGCAAGAACCACGGGCTCATTTTGCCATTGTCTGCGCCTCGCTCAGCTGCCCGGATTTAAGCGTGACCGCTTTTTCGGCGGCAAAATTATCTAAACAGCTTGAAGAACAGGCCACACTGTTCCTGCAAAATCAGCACAAAGGAATTCGAATTGACCGTCAGAAAAAAACCGTCTCTTTCTCAAAAATCTTCCAATTTGACAAAAAAACCTTTCCCAAGGGCGCTAGTGATGCAGTGGGCTTCATTGCCCCTTACATCAAAAACGAACGGGCTCGTGGCTTCCTGGCCAGCGGGAACTACAAGATCAAATACCTGAATTACAACTGGGAATTAAATAGTCTGCAGAGTGTCGCACTCCCTGAAAAGACAGGCAAAACAGATTAGCTGATGCTAAAAAATAAAAAAGCTTTCGCCCCTAACTTATTATTTTGATGTATAAAATCGCGAATCACCTCAACACCATTACAATATCATCCATATGACTACGATTACTTTTGGAAAATGCCGCGAGTTGAGAGATAGCGAGCCTGCGAGACCTTCGAAAATTTGCTATTCTCGGACAACCTCCTAGTGGCCGTGCCATGCTTACCATAAGACGCACATCTTTTCTTTTCATCTCCGCGCTTGTTCTCTTTTCCTTTGCAATCACTTACGTTCAGCGAACAGAGATCGTTCAGGCTCTCGTCCGGAACTATATCCTGCCGGAAATCGAAAAAAATGCCAGTCTTGAATTTAACATCGGTGACATAAGAGGCTCTTTTTTTTCCAGTCTTTATTTCAAGGACATCACTATTGAGTTTCTTCATCCGGAGTCAGGACAGGCAAAGATCATTATTCCCCACGTCGCCTTTCACTATGATCTTCTACTTCTCCGCAAAGGATATCAAAAATTCCTGAGCGGATTGTCCGTACAACTTGAAAAGGGGGTAGTAAACGCGAAATTGATCCAGGGAGAGCAAAAACAGGATAAAAACGACTCATCTTTTTCCCTGTCCCCTGTCCCGGATTTTTTTCCCGCTATTCGCCTTGACGACTGGTCGTTTACAGTATCCACGGCTGATTCCGTTGTGCTGGGAAAAGGTGTCTTTCTAAGCTTAAATGAATCGAAAGACACTATTTCCGTCAAGACCCTTAAAGCCAAACAGAAACTCAACAACTTCACCCTGACAGATTCTTTTTTCCCGCTCTCCGGATTCTCGAAACAGGGATGGCCACTCCTGTTTCGTCAGGGAAGCGGGATCCTCGACCTGAAGTTGTATGATGCCGTCGCCCTAACCTCCCTGCCCTTTGCCGATGACTGGGCATTTCTCTTCACGGCTTTTCCCCGCTGGAGCATAACAGGGGAGCTTGGCAATGGGAAAATACATGTCCGGAAGGCCAGGTGCTCTTCGGAAAAGGATTTTGTCGATTTTACCAATGTCACGGCAGAATTTCCCTTGCAGGAGGATGACTGGAAAAAAATAAGCGTGACCGGAGCATGGCAGGCTGAGATACAGGATATAGGTCCTCTGGCAAAGACGGTCAACCTGCCCCTGGGCGCAGGTTTTCTGTCATCCTCGGGAAAAATTTCCGGCAACGCAGCCCAGCCTCTTGCCTCATTCACACTTTCAGGTAGAAAACTTCTTTTTGAAAGGCAGGAGATAGAAACCCTGGAAATCTCCGGAAGTGCAGACGGACGGACGCTCACTATCGATTCCCTGTCTGCCTCCGCTGACAATGACAGACTGACAGGCCGCTTCTCCTTTGATTTCTCCCGGAAATGGTGGAATAATGTGCAGATTGATGCTTCAGTCGCGGATATCAATGTTTATCTGCCCGAACAAATGAACAAGGATTTGTACGGAAATCTTTCCCTGACATTGAGCGGTAAGGGCTCCCTGCAGTTTCCCGAGAGCAAACTACAGCTGAAAAGTAGCGCCCTCACGGTCGACGGACGACAACTGTCGGATCTCCTTCTTGATGGGCGGATATCACAAAAAAACATTAAAATTGATCATCTCCAGGGCCGTATCACTGACCAGGCATTCATCACCGCCTCGGTATCTTTGACACCTTCGCCAAGCTGGAACGAATTAGATCTGCTTCTTAGAAAATTCTCACTGACAAGCAATGGAGAAATTCTGTCTCTGACAACTGCGGCCCATCTCCGGTATGATAACGGTCTTGTGACCCTGTCCGATCCCCTGTTTCTTGAAACCGGCCATGGCCTTATTACAGCCTCGGGCAGCCTGGGACCTGATAAATGTTCTTTTCAGCTTGAATCCGATAATTTGAATGGAAACATCATTATTGAAAAATTATTCGGGCAAAAATTCTTTTTTGATACGGCCAATTTTATCCTCAAGGCCGAAGGTCCACTTGCAACTCCCAACTTTTCTCTGAGCGGAGCAATGACAGGACTTGGAAGCAAAAAAACGCCTCTTGAAATAAATGGCGATTTCAACATAATCTATGACGAAAACGGCCTGTTTTTCAAACGCTTTAACTGGTTCGGCAAGGAAAATGAAACTATTTCCTTTACCGGACATCTCCCTCTTCGCTTTGAGGCCGGAAAAATAGTATTTCTCGACAGAGAGATGTCAATGGCCGGCCGTGTTGAACTGCCTGATGCCGATCTTCTCGGGGATCTCTTTCCAAACTTTATCGATGAAGGAGGCTCTCTGGCCGCCGATATCAGTGTCCGGGAAAAATGGGAAAAGCCGGCCGGCTCTCTGCATATCACTGGAAAAGGGTTTAGCCCGTCCGCCGATTTTGACTGGCTGCCTCCCGGCCTGAACAGTATTGACACCATTGTCCGGTTTGAAGAGAACCGTCTGCATCTGGATAAGCTCTTTTTATCAAACCCCATGTTTCAGATTAAAGCGGCGGGAGAGATAATCGAGCCGCAGATTCTTGCCTGGCTGCAGCATCGCGATGATACAAATAGATCCTCCAGTCTTGATATAAACACCAGCATGGAAATTTATAATATCAGCTGGCTTGCGGAAAAATTTAATTTTCACAGGCTGAGCGGTTTGCTGCGGGGAGAATTGAACATAACAGGGCCGTTACAGCATCCTCAACTCTCGGGAAAAGTACATTGGTCAGAGGGATCATTCCTCATCAGCCCTGAACTCCCCGCGCTGAAAGAAATCGTTATTACCACATCGATTCACGGCAACACACTTATTCTTGACAGCTTTACCGGCTTGATGGGAGGGGCGCCGGTGACAGGCAGGGGCAGTATTGTCCAGAGAAAAGATGATTATCTTCTTGATATTACTCTGACAGGGACGGATATGCTTTTTTACCGGCAGGAATGGATAAAGCTGCGGGGGAATGGCGACCTGCATCTCCATGGCACCTCCAGAAATCCTGTCGTTGACGGTAAAATCTCTTTGACAGATAGCAGATACTCTAAAAACGTGGACTTTCTTTCTTTTCTCTCAACCGATACGGTCGAAAAGGGGCAAAAGGGCAAGATGATTTTCTCTTTTCATGAAGCCCCTCTCAAGGATACCCGCTTCAATATCCATATTGACGCTGAAAAGCCTTTTATTCTTGCCAACAATGTCGTCAAGGCAAAATTGCGACCTGATCTTCTCCTTGCCGGCACAGGGGAACTCCCCTATCTGACAGGGACAATATACATTGATGATGCTATCTTACGTTTGCCTGCGGGCCGTCTTGCCATGACACCGGGGCTGATACAATTTCCGAAAACAGATCCGAACAATCCTGAGCTTGTCCTCAGCGGAAACACCAGGATAATGGGGTATGACATCACTGTCAGGGTGGAAGGATCCCTTGTTGAACCGGTCATCACTCTTTCCTCCACACCATCCTTGTCAAACGAAGATCTTCTCCTCCTGGTAATGACGGGCAAAGTCCCTTCCCCGGAAAACGGTCCCGACGATTCAGCCAATGTGTCCATGGTTGCTCTCTACCTGGGCCAGGATCTTCTCACCAGACTGTTCGGCAGCAATATGGAAAATGAGGATTCTCTTCTGGACAGACTGCAAGTTGATATCGGGCGCAGTATTACCCGCCAGGGCGAAGACACCGTTGAGACGCAGTTCCGCCTCATGGATGAGGTGTTTTTCCATCGTGACTCTCTCTATATTACGGCGGAAAAAGATATCTGGGATGAGTATAACGGCGGTATCCGTCTCCTCTTCAGATTCAACTGACCAAACGAGAAAACGTAACCGTCACCGAGATACCGATTTTACAGCAACCACTGTATTGTAAGCATTTAGATGAAAACCCATCGAATATATCTCTTTTTTTTCCTGCTTTTTTCCCTCTTTCTGGTGATGGGTAAAACTGCCTGTTTCGGCCAAGAAAATGGGCAGAGGTTGCTTTTTTTCTTCCAGGGAAATACCAACATCTCTGAAAAAAATTTACGGAATGCCGCAAAAGATGAGCTTCAAGGTTTAGAGAGCGAGCCATATAGACTGAGCAGGGTTGATGATGCCGCTTTCATGATGGAGGTTGCCTGCTGGAATAAAGGTTACCCGGAGGCAACAGTCAGCTACAGGGTCACCGACCACAATGAGAATGAAAAGCATGTCATTTTTATCATTGATGAAGGAAATAAAGTTCTCGTGGACCTGTTCCTCTTCGAAGGTCTAGACCAGCTTAATCCCGCCGGCATTTTGATTCACGACACCATGATTCGGGAAAATGTTCTTAAAAAAAGCCCGTTTATTTATGTGAAGCGACAAATAAACTCTTTAAGCCAAGACATAAAAAGCGTCTATATCGCAGAAGGTTTTATCGACGCTGTCGTCTATCCACCGCAGGTTGTTTTTAATGCTGAAAAAAATCGGGCAACGGTCACCATCTCCATCGAGGAAGGGATGCGCTATACAGTGGGCCGCATTTCCTTTTCAGGAGACATCACGGAAGAAAGCTCGGCTGAGATAAACAAAACCGCCGACATGATGAAGGGTGCGACATATTTTCCCCGGCAAAAATTTCTTTTACAGAGCAAAATCATGGGGATCTATGGCAACCTGGGATTTCTCCGGCCGGAAGTTGTCATAAGGACCAACAAAAATGAAGGAGATGAAGTTGTTGACTTACACGCGGATATAACAAGCGGACTTCGCATTGTTATCGGAGATATCTTCGTGGAAGGCAATCAGCGCACCCGCCGTTCGATTATCCTGAAGAGAATGAGGCTTCATCCGGGCAAGCCATACAGCCTGAGAGCCAGGCGGGAAAGTTTCAGCAATCTCTTTCAAACCGGTCTTTTTTCACGCATTGACATTACTTTTCTTGATACGGAAACAGCCGAAAAAAAGGATGTCATGGTCAAGCTGGAGGAAAAACCCTCCAGACAGGTCTATATTGAACCTGGCTGGGGCTCATATGAACTTCTTCGTCTGAAGACAGGTTACAAAAACAGCAGCCTTTTCGGCAGCGGCAGAATATTCCGGACAGACGCAGGCATTTCGGCAAAAGGACGTTCCATTGAATTTGATCTTATCGATCCCTGGCTGTTCGGCACTTCCGTGGACGGAAACATCCCGCTTTATTACCGCTATCGGGAGGAACCATCTTTCACCTTGGAAGAGTACGGTATCGGTTGCTATCTGTCAAAAAAATTCCACAAAAAGATCGTCGCCAGCATCGGATACGAGTACAGCAGCAATCATCTTTCCGACATTGACCTTGATGCCGACCTCTTTCAGACTGATGACAACTACAGCAAAGCATCAGTCATCATGCAAGTCGTCAAAGATACCCGCAACGATCTTTTCTTCCCGACCTCCGGAAACAGGCACTACATGAGTCTGAAATTGGCCGTACCGTCTATCGGCGGCGAGTTGTCCTACTGCCGGCTGACCGGCGGCACCCGCTATTTTCATCGGCTTGCAGATTCCCTCGTCCTTGGTTTTCGTTATTCCACGGGAGTCATTTTCCCTACCGGCAGTCAGGAGGGCATTCCCCTTGGTGAACGGTTTTATAACGGCGGAGAAAATTCGGTGCGCAGCTTCAAAAAATCCCGCCTGGGGCCGGTTGATGCTGACGGAGAACCCATAGGCGGCGCAGCTTTTAATCTTTTCAATCTGGAATTACGAAAGAAAATGACACCCCGTTGGGCGTCCTCGCTGTTTGTGGATGTGGGAAATGTAGCGCCAAACAGCAATAATCTCCGAGATGAGGAATTGATGTCTGCGGACAGCTCGGACCTGATTGAGGCAACATTAAAAGACTATTTTCGCGATATGCGTACCGGCCTCGGTTTGGGAGTTCAATATCTTCTTCCCGTGGGACCGGCCCGTCTTGATTTTGGCTGGAATCCGGATCATAGAAAACATGAAGAAAGTTTTGTCGTACATTTCAGTATTGGCATGGCCTTTTAAACTTCCTGGGGAGGACTAATGCTTCATCCTTTTTATGTACGCCAGAGCGTCACAATTGCATTGGCTGCCACATGCCGCCGATAGGAAAGTGATCGCCAATAAATCAAAACAATCCTTGACAAAGTTAACCTGTGCGTTAACAACATAAAATAAAATGTAATATTTTGTAAAAAAGTATCAGAAATGCCCATTTGAAGATTTTTTAGGGTTCTCTTTCGCCAAAGTAAGCCCAATAGGTTACCTGGGCATTAAACCTGATTGAAGGTAAGTGGACGAGGTAAGACTTCCGCTACCGCGATCAGGGCGTCTGACATAGAGGGGTTAGTCACCCGCCCTGCTTACGGTAGGTAAACACCCTGCGGGCATAAACTCCGCCTCAGATCTCCGGCACCTGTGACCGCTTACACAATATTGAAGACTTACAAACTATCCCATCCGAGTATTTCAAAAAACTTGTTAACACAGAAAACTCCTTCTCAGGCAATCAAAATTTCCGTGAAGAAAAAACAAGATTATTTTGAGAGAAGAAATAGAAAATGAAAACTTTAAAAAAATATATCACCACTAGAAAGGTCCAAGATCCAAAACTCGTGGAAGATTATGAAAAAGGATATGAAAAATTGAAAATTGGGGTAATACTCAAAGTAGCTCGCGAGGAAGCAGGTTTAACCCAAGAGCAACTCGCCCAAAAATTAAAAACCAAAAAATCTGCAATTTCTCGTATTGAAAATCATGCTGAAAATATAAAATTATCCACGATTGAAAAATTTGCCGGTGCTCTTGGAAAAAAGATCAGAATTGAGGTGGCATAAACTACTAGGGCATAAACAGTTCGTGAGTTTCATTGTGTACGTAATGTTTATATTTTTGTTCGAATTAATCAAACAGGAGTTTGCCCATGAAAAAATTTATTCGTAATCATTGCTTTTATTTCAGTAATCTTATTGTCAGACCACATCATCGCTGATGAGCATGTTGCTAAATTGGCCGATTACATGGCAAGTCTAATCATGGCAACACCACTTTATTTAATTAACGAGTAGCTATTAACGGATAATCAATAACTTAATTGGAACGGAGGACTGCTTTATGGACAAAAATGAATCACAGATACCCTTGATAAAAACCGGACTGATTGTTGGCGCAATTTTTCTCTTTATTGTCTTCGCCCTCAGTGCTCCCCAGAACAGCGGGTTTTGGGGTACTTTAGGAGCTGTTTTTTCAGGATTTTTCGGAATAGTCCAACTTCTTGTGGGACTTGCTCTTTCTTTTGCTGTTCTTTTCCTCTTTTGCGTTTTTTTGTTAATAGGATACAAAGCAATTTTTTTAAAAGAGAAGGGTTTGGGTTTTAAGCTCATCGAGATGCTGCCTTTTTTAGACAAGTCGGAACTATTTAAAAAAATTACCGGTATAAAAGAAGTAGAGAAAAAGCGATATGCCGACAAGCGCATCGTTTCCATGGAAGACAATCAGAAAAAATTGGCTGAACAAATTTCCGCCATGGGGCGTCAGTTACATCATTGTAAACTGACAGCGGATAAAGCTGCCCCCGGCGAGATTCTTGGCAAGATAGAAGATGAGATGTCGAGTCTGACCGGGAAAGTAACGAAGCTTCAAAAGACGATTGAAACCGTTCCCGGCGAGCTTCTTGGTAAGATAGAAAATGAAATGTCGAGTCTGACCGAAAAAGTGGCAGAGCTTCAAAAAGATGATGAAGCCGACACTGGCGAGCTTCTTGGCAAGATGGAAGATGAAATGTCGAGTCTAACCGGAAAAGTGACGAAGCTTCAAAAGACGATTGAAACCGTTCCCGGCGAGCTTCTTGGCAAGATAGAAAATGAAATGTCGAGTCTGACCGGAAAGGTCGCGGAGCTTCAAAAAATGAATGAAGCCGACCCCGGCGAGCTTCTCGCCAAGATGGAAGACGACATGTCGAGTCTGACCACGAAAGTGGAGGCGTTCCGAAAAACTGTTGAAATTGTTCAAGATGAGCTAAGCGTCATGCGGAAGAATAATGAGAATATGGCAATGGCGGAGACTTTGCCTGAAAAATCAGATGGAGAGGATTTGAAAGAAGCTGAGCATCGTATCTTTACCTTTATCGAAGATGATAAAAATCGTGACGCTTTTATCAAACATGTCAAGGAAGCTGTGGACCAGGGTCTTTCTTATACCAAGTCTATTGATTACATTGTTAAAAATTCAAATAAAAACCTTGCCGAGATCATTGCATCCCACCCCTCATTGACCCGTGATTATATTAAAATATGTCGATAGCTTTGTGCTAAGGGGCTATTACGTAACAGCCCCTTAGAGCTTATCCGTAAATAATATTTACGGATAAGCTCTAAATAATGCATTACCTTCAGTCACGTTACAGAATTCCAACGCCGGCTTAAATCCGGCATAAAATCTGCATACTCTATCCATGTATTCTAACCGGCATTATGACGAATTATTTCATTTTTGCATAAAATATAAGACGTTAACAGAAATAATCCCCACAAACAGCACCAAATGAATTCCACTATACCGGAATCACATGGATTCATTTTCGCTTTTCGGGAAAAATACGGGGTACCAGGCGATTCAATGCAGAGAAACAAACCAAATGACCTCAGGCAATCAAGGGCGGACCGCCGGCAATACACATTAAAGACATTTATGTTGTCGTCTTTCCGAAGACGCAGGGTGGCAGCACGGAGAAATCAAGATCAAGAGGCAGGATACTATGTTGACTGTCACGAACCCTTTGTTGTTGCCATATCACTCAGCACCCTTCTTTTATGCGTGGCAGATGCTTTTTTTACAATGACAATTATCAACAATGGCGGCAGGGAACTCAATCCTTTCATGAACATGTTTATTGAAAAAGATTACAGAATCTTCTTTTTCATCAAATATTCGCTTACAGCCATAGGTCTTTTGATTGTAATTGCCCATAACCGTTTCCGGATATTCAAATTTCTCTACGGATACCATATCCTGTTCGCCTTTTTATTCATTTACTCACTTCTTGTTTCGTATGAATTAGTCATTATGCAACAACATTTGAAATTATTCTGACGTTGTAACTAAGGGCTCACTCAAAAATAACTTAGCATTCTGAGGAGACACTAAGACACATCTTAAGCCGATCCTCAATCACGAAATCCTCAACGTAGCCCTGCTACGCCTGCGGTTTCGCTCAATCGGCTCGACTTAATCTATGTCCTATTGTCACCTCATCTCTACTAATTTATTT
>JAYEPA010000201.1:0-10221 GCA_034723545.1 Thermodesulfobacteriota bacterium
AGCGACATAGGGAAGCGCTTCCAGGATCAGAACCAGGCCGATTAAGGTCACCAGGTAATTCATGTGAAAGGAAATCTCCGTGAAAATTTGTAAATATTCGAGTTATACGAAAAAGTTGCAATAATCTAGGACTGTAAATATTTGGGTAGTGCCTCCTATTCGTTCATTCGGGGCAGCGAAGCGTACTAGTGCTACTCGAGTTGGTCCGAATGGGCGAAGAGGAGGTGCTATCCGAATATTTACGAAAATTTAAGCCGAACCACTGTCGGCATCATTTTAAAATAGGCGCCAATAGTAGCAGGAGAATGGTGGAATTTCAACCGGCACGTAACGGCTGCCCGAGACAGAAGGTAGAATTGCCCTTCCCCGGATGAATTGATAGTCAGGTTTCTGACAAGCTTCTTGTTAATTTAACAAAAAGAATGATAGGATTATATTATCCGGCGGAGAAGGTAATTGCTTGATGTCCCGTAGATAAACCTGGCCACGTAAGCGATCACCGGCACCGCATCTTTGCCCAAACAGGGCGTCCAACATAGTCCTGCTATAGTTGGCCGCCCTGTTTGAACAAATCTGCAGCACAGATGAACGCTTACAGGATAGGAGTTTGTCCAAACTTTAGGTGATGCTACTTGTGATTAGTTACCTGGCCACCCATGGCAAATGAACAAAAAAGAACGGCGTATTTTTTACAGACCAAGAGGATCAAATGATTCCATGGAGAAAATACCACTGCACATATTATTGAAAAAAGGATTGGGCCGATTTCTAGTCATTATTTTTTTATTGTTATCTCTTGTTCCCATGACCGTTGTCAGTCTGTTCAGTTATCGAAGCAGTATTCATACACTGCGCCAGCAAACCAATGACAAACTGAATGCCGTCAGCTCTCAAGAGGTAAAGAAAATTAAGAGCTATTTTCGGAATCTGACAGTCAATCTCAACCTGCTGGCAGAACTGCGGCAAAATACACTTTTTCTGGAAAAACTGATTTCGCGCAAGTGGGAAAGCGGTCTTGCCGCCGCAGAGTTTGTCCACAGCCCCGAGTGGGCAGTTATTGCCGAAGAAATGGGGCCTGATCTTGCTCTGTACCGGCGAACTTATGGCTACCATGATATTTTCCTTATCGATAACAAAGGCAATATTCTTTTTTCTGTAGCCCGCGAAGAGAATTTGGGAACGAATGTCTGGCTGGCTGAGGGTGCGGATTTCCCTTTCAGTCTGGCCTGCCGAAGGAGCATTGACAGCGGCGAAATTTCTTTTTCCGATTTTCAGCGTTATAAGCTTTTTGATGATACAGAGGTTTTCGGTTTTTTGGCAGCCCCGGTGATTAATGAGAGGGAAGAGCGAATTGGAATCATGGTTCTCCAGTTTGCCATTGACTCTGTGGATGAAATGGTGAGTAGCGCGGCCGGTCTGGGAAACCGGGCGGAAATGTATCTCGTAGGAGAAGATTTGCGTCTGCGATCTCATTTAAAACTCGATCCGGATAGACCTTTGCTTGATAAGCCTGTGGAAACGGAACAGACCTTGCTATGGCAGCAGCATATCCGCGCTGAAATGGAGCCCCCGCCCAAAATCCATAAAGCTTTTCTTTATACCGGCCCCCACGGAAAGCAGGTTCTGGGTCTCCATGACTGTATTGAGATAGGGGGGCGTGATCTTGGAATTATTGTTGAAATAGAAGCTGATGAGGCATTTGCTCCAGCCCGCAGGTTGGGCCGGCTTGTTATCGTGTTTTTTATGGTAACAGCTCTCGTGGTTCTGGTTCTGGCCCTTCTTCTTGCCCGGCGAATGCTGCGGCCGGTTCTTCTTCTGACAGATGGGGTCAGGCTCGCGGCGGAAGGCGATCTTGATCATGGCGTCGAGATCCGGAAGAGTCATGAATTGGGTGTGCTGGCTGATGGCTTTAACACCATGCTCGTCAATCTGCGCGAGACCATGGCGGTCAATGCCAGGCAGAACAGGCTCAAAACAGGCCAGGCCCATTTGGCTGATCTGCTTCTTTCCACCAGGGGGATAGAAAAGTTTACAACTGAGGCGCTCCGCTACATAGCCGGGTTTGTTGATGCCAGGGTCGGGCTTTTTTATGTGGCGGAAGAAGACGGCAGCCTGTGGGTGGCCGGCAGTTATGCCTGCGCGCCGCCGGAAAATGAAGCAGGGGTATGCCGCCCTGGTGAAGGTTTGGTGGGACAGGCGGCCCTGGATAAAAAATATATCGCCCTGGATCATTGCTCGACTGGATCACTGCGGGTTGAATCAGGCTTGTTTTCTTCACAACCGGATACGGTTCTGGTTTATCCTCTTTTGTTCGGCGACCGGGTTATGGGGGTGCTGGAGCTTGGTCTGCTGCACGAATGTTCCGCTCGGGATTTTGAATTTCTGGAGGCCATTGCCGAACAGACAGCTATGGCCATTGACAGAATTCAGGCAATCAAACGGACAAGGAAGCTGCTGCGGCAGACACAGGAACAGGCTGAAGAGTTGCAGGCCCGCAAAGAGGAGCTTAAGGCCAGCAACGAGGAACTGGAACAGTCGAACACAGAGCTTGAAAAAAATGCCGTCGAGCTCAAGGGGCAAACCGCGCAACTGGAGAAGCAGCAGACCGAGATTGAGCAGAAAGCCAGTGATCTTGAACTTGCCAGCCGATATAAATCGCAATTTTTGGCCAACATGAGCCACGAGCTGCGCACCCCGCTTAACGCGATACTGCTGCTTTCGCGTCTGATGGCCGATAACAAGGACAACACCCTGTCCGCTGATGATGTTCAATCGCTTGAAACAATCCACTCCTCGGGTAGCGATCTGCTTGAGCTGATTAATGATGTGCTTGATATTGCCAAGGTTGAGTCCGGCCGTATGATGTTATCCCTGGAGTATGTTGAACTCGCCCGGGTCACAGAAAATATGCAGCGAATTTTTCAGTCAATAGCTGACATGAAGGGTCTTGATCTGTCATTTTCCGTTGCCCCCGGATTACCGAAAATGATCAGAACCGACCGGCAGCGTCTTGAACAGATATTGAAGAATTTTCTTTCCAATGGCTGCAAGTTTACCAAACAGGGCGGTGTCATGGTGCAATTCTGCCGGCCTGCCGACCTTGGAGGCAACGCAGCCGCTTTATTGCCTTCGGAACTGTACCCTGAGAAATCGATTGCCATGGCAGTTACTGATACCGGTATCGGTATTGCCGAAGAAAAGCAGCAGCTTATTTTTGAGCCGTTCAGGCAGGCCGATGGCAGCACCAGTCGTCAATATGGAGGGACCGGGCTGGGATTATCGATCAGCAGGGAACTGGCCCATATGCTTGGCGGTGAAATTGCCATGACAAGCGAATCCGGCCGCGGCAGCACGTTTATCCTCTTTCTCCCCGAACAGAGCGGCCCTGGGGATCCATTGGCGCGTCTGGACTCTCGGGAGGAGCCGACCGAGGATGTCTCTCTGGCAGCCGGCTCGTCTGGGCCTTCAGATGTTGATACAAAAGATGATGGTGTGGAGGGTGACTATAAAGCTCTTCGTCCTGAAGACAAATCATTCCCTGTCATTAATGATGGACAGGATGCGGGTGCAGACCGTCAGCCGAAAATCATGAAACATTTACATGATCAGGACGAAATGCTGGCTGGTAGAAAAATCTTGCTTGTTGATGATGATATGCGCAACGTTTTTGCCCTGAAGAAACTCCTCAATGATGAATCCATGCAGGTTGTTGTCGGCAAAGACGGACTTGAAGCCCTCAAACGGATCGAGGAGCATGCCGATATTGATCTGATTCTGATGGATATCATGATGCCCAAAATGGACGGTTATGAGGCCATGGCGGAAATCAGAAAGAGGCAACATTTTAATGAACTGCCCATTATCGCCCTGACAGCCAAAGCCATGAAAGGTGACCGGACAAAATGCATCAAGGCGGGCGCCAGCGATTATCTGGCTAAACCAGTGGACAGTGAGCGTCTGTTATCCATGCTGAGAGTTTGGCTGTGTAAGCATGATGAAGATTGAAGGCTCAGGGGAAAAAGGCTTCTTGTCCTAGTGTCTTCAACTTAACCTGAATATCTATAGTGACTATGCAACACAAGAAAAAACATAAGGCAAAAATTCTTCTGGTGGATGATCGACCGGAAAATTTATTCGCCATGAAACGGTTATTAAGCGATGTCCGGGCCGAGGTTGTCACGGCTGATTCCGGCAATGAGGCTCTTGGCTTGGCTCTTGAGCATGAATTTGCCCTGATCCTTCTTGACGTGCAGATGCCTGACATGGATGGCTTTGAAACGGCCGAGCTGCTTCGTCTGGATAAGACGCATCGCGCTATTCCGATCATTTTTGTTACAGCCATCAGTAAAGAGGAACATCATGTTTTCAAAGGATATGAATCAGGAGCGGTTGATTATCTTTGTAAACCGATTGAACCGCAAATTTTGTTGAGCAAGGTCGATTTTTTTCTTGAGATGTATTTCCAGAAAGAGACCCTGGCCCAGCTCTACCGCCAGAACCAGCTATTATTAAACAGCACGGCTGAAGGCATTGTCGGCATTGATTCAACAGGGGTGATCACCTACGCCAATCCTGCTGCCTGTCAACGTTTGAATATGCGAAAAAATCAACTCATCGGCCGGCATCTTCATATTATGATGTACCCGACAAATGGCGGGATACCGTATCCGGCCTGGGAGGATTCAGCAATATATAAGATGATTATTGCCAGAACCACGGTACGGGAAGACGATGTGATTTTTTGGCGGCCGGCAACCGGAGAAAGCTTTCCGGTTGAATACACATGTTCCGCCCTCCAGGAAGAAAGCGATCGTTTTCAGGGCGGCGTGCTTATTTTTCAGGATATTAGTGAAAAGAAAAAATTTGAAAAACGTTTTTACGAACTTGCCAAATTCGACCCTCTGACTGGTCTTTCCAACCGCACATCCTTCATGGAGTTTCTCAAAAGAGCGATTGAACAGGCCAAAAGACAACAGCGTAAACTGGCTGTTCTTTTTATTGACCTTGATAATTTCAAGCAGGTTAACGACACCAAGGGGCATGAAATTGGAGATCTGCTGGTAAAAAGTGTGGCGCAGCGCCTGAAAGCGTCAACTCGCGTCGAAGATATGCTGGCCCGTCTTGGTGGGGATGATTTTGCCCTTGTCTGTTTAGATATCGGTTCCGAGGAAGATGCGGCCAGGATTGCCTCTCATATCCTTGCCACCCTGGCTGTCGATCATGAAGTGGCGGGTTATACCCTTTCAGTGCGTTGCAGCATTGGTATAGTTGTGTATCCCGGCGGAGGTGACACGGCTAACGCTTTAATTCGTTCGGCTGATATTGCCATGTACGCGGCAAAGGAAAAGGGGAGGAACAGATACTGCTATTACAGCAGAAAAATGCAGGAACAAATCCACCGCCGGCTGCAGATGGAGGAGGATCTGCGTAACTGTGTCGGACTCGATGAGCTGCAACTTTTATATCAGCCCCAGGTGAACTGTGATAACAGTACGTTGTCGGGCATGGAGGCGCTGATGCGCTGGCGCAAGGATGAACATAGTGTGATCAACCCGGTGGATTTCATTCCATTGGCGGAAGAGAAAGGCCTGATCGTCGATATCGGCAAATGGGCTCTTGAAACAGCCTGTACTAATGCGGTTTCGTTGGCCGGGCCTGGCGGAAAAGGGCCGCTCATGGCGGTTAATGTTTCCATGCGGCAGCTGCAGGAGTCCACTTTTGTCGAGACGGTGGAGCAGGCCCTGGTCAAAAGTGGGCTTGCCCCTTCGCGTCTGGAGATTGAGATTACGGAAAATATGCTCATGGTGCAACCGGAAAAGGTCATCGCCTTGCTGCAGCGTATCCATGATCTCGGGGTACGTATTGCCATTGATGATTTCGGCACCGGCTATTCCTCTATGAATTATCTAAGCCGTCTGCCTCTTGATGTGTTAAAAATTGATCTGTCTTTTGTGAAAAATATCGGTATCACTAAAAGCGATGAAATTATAGTAAAATCGATTATCGACCTGGCCCACAACCTGAACCTGCATGTCATAGCCGAAGGTGTGGAGACGCGGGAACAGGTGGATTTTCTTAAGATGCAAGAATGTGATTTGTTACAGGGATATTACTTTGGCAAACCACAGGAACTTGTCGCTTTAAAGGATGAATTCGGTATGTGATTTTAGTAATCATTCACCAGCGCCTCACGGAGTCTACGCTTACCTCTTCGCCCGTTTCGGCCTTCTCGAATAGCACAAGTATGCTTCGAAGTCCCAAGTAAGCGAAGACTCCGAACGAACAAATCTAAGGCACTGGTAAACGCTTACAAAACTGTGGTTGTCGTAAAATCGGTGTCCCAGTGAACGGTTATGAATTCAGGATGAGCCTATGAAGGCATAAGAACGAAATATTCGTAATTCTTCAGCCTTATACCTTCAACCTTTCTTACGAGTGTGATTATGCGACCTGATATACTTGTTGTTGACGACAGACCTGCAAATCTGCTGGCCATGACCCGTCTGCTGGCGGATATCGACGCCACGGTGCATACGGCATCGTCAGGCAACGAGGCGCTGGGGCTGACTCTTGAACACGATTTTGCCCTGGTGCTTCTTGATGTGCAGATGCCTGACATGGATGGCTTTGAAACTGCTGAACTCATGCGGTCCAATCAAGAGACAAGCCATGTCCCGATTATCTTCGTGACAGCGGTCAGCATGGAGCAAAGTCACGTTTTTAAGGGATATCGGACCGGTGCGGTGGATTATCTTCTCAAACCGATCGTGCCTGAAATCCTGTTAACTAAGATGATGGTTTTTCTTGATCTTTACCGGCAAAAACAGGAACTGCGCGAAACGGTCAGGAAACTGCGGGAATCACAAAAGACCATTGAAATGCAAAATGTCGTTTTAAAACGCCTTACTATACAGGACGATCTGACGGGAGCGTATAATCGGCGGCATCTGAACAAAATGCTGACACATGAATTTTATCGCTGCCGTCGGTATGAAGGGGACCTTTCCTGTATCATGCTGGATCTGGATCATTTTAAAAATGTCAATGATGCCCATGGTCATCAGTTCGGGGATTTTGTCCTCAAGGAAGTTGCGCGGCGCATCACCTGTTCGAGCCGCACATCAGACCTTGTCTTTCGTTTCGGCGGTGAGGAATTTGTCGTTCTTATGCCCCAGACCGACATTTTCGGAACCATGCAGGCGGCTGAGAAAATTCGCCTCGGTTGTGCGGCGGAAAAATTTCAAAATGGGTCCACAGCAGTCGATGTTACTATCAGTATAGGCGCATCCTCCTTTCGTGCACATCAACCGGCGAAACCGGACGATCTGATAAGCATGGCCGATAAAGCTCTCTATGAAGCAAAAAAAAGCGGCCGCAATCAAGTTGTTGCGTTTGACAGTGTACTTTTAGAAAAATGAGTCTTCTTTGTTTTGATGGCCTCGTAAAAAGTTCTTTTTCAACGCAGAGACGCAAAGATTGTAGTAACTTCTCAATAAGTGGTGGAGTACAGACTACCTCCCCCTTTGGAAAAGGGGGATTGAGGGGGATTTTTTTAAATTACCACCACTTTTTGAGAAGTTACAGATTGTAAGGATAACCATTTAATTTTTTTAAATAAAATATTTCGTCCTCTGCGTCTCTGCGTTTACTTTTAACTTTTTACGACTTCATCTGTTTTTAAATTGACTCTTTTTGTCTTTTTCGTTATTTTTTAAAAAATTTTCAGATGCTCTTAGCCGAGCGTTAAAGGGAACCCGGTGGAAATCCGGGACGGGCCCGCCGCTGTGACCGGGGACGAACGTTGCATAAATGTCACTGTTTGCTGTACGCAGTAGTAGTGCTGTACGACGAATGGGAAGGCGCAACAAGTAGGATGAACCGGGAGTCAGAAAACCTGTCTGGAAATAAATGAAGTTGTCTCCGAGGACCAGAGACACCTCAATTCATTCGTGGAAAATCAGGGAATCCCCGGATCAAATTAAAATTGGTCCGGGGATTTTTTTTGCCTTTTTCAGGGGCAGGCCCGGGTCGCAGGAAGGAGCCGTGTTATGGTTTTAAGCGAACAGAGTTTTGGCAAGATGACCCTTTTTCTCATTAAAGATTGGGATAGTTTCCAGATGGCCATGCGTTCTCTGGCGCCACATTGGCGTGGGCAAAGATGAGAAAAAAAGAGTTTGCCGCTGCTGCGGTATTTTTGTTGTCCTCACCTTTTCTTGCCGCAGCCGGAGATCAAAGCCCGGTTGTGGCTTTGGACGAGATTGTCGTCACCGCCACCCGGATGGAAGAGAAGACTTTTGACGTGCCGACCCCGGTGGCGGTGGTCAGTTCTCAGTCGCTGACAGTCAGCAATCCAGCCAGCGTGGGCCAGCCTCTGGAATCGCTGCCTGGCGTTTCTGTGGCCGGTTCCGGTTTCTGGAATGTGATTCCGGTTATCCGCGGCATGGGCGGCAACCGGGTTCTGGTTTTAATTGACGGTGACCGGGAGAACAATCTCTGGGCCGGTCGCTCGCCCCTGGTGCCGTTTGTCGATGTCAATAACGTAGAACGAATTGAAGTGGTTAAAGGCCCTGCCTCAGTGCTTTACGGAACCGATGCCCTGGGTGGGGTTATCAATGTGATAACCAAAAAATCTGATTTTGCCGGGGAGGATAAATGGGTTTTTGAAAACAGCCTGGAAGGGAGGTACTCCTCTGTTGATGACGGCAGGAACAGTCGCTATGATATCAGCGGCGGCGGTTATGGTCTGGATTTTAATCTCGCCCTTTCTGAACGTGATGCCGATTCTTATGAAGACGGTGGCGGGAACAAGGTAGACAACAGCCAGTTTGACGCCTGGAATATGGATTTTAAGGGCCGCTACCTGCTTAACGACGACCATGAGGTCAGCCTTGTCTTCAGAAGCAATAATATTGATGATATGGGAGTAACGAAAAAGGCCAATGCTCCATATTCGCATTTTACCAGATTTGACACGGATACCTACAAACTGGCTTATCATGGCCGGAATCTTGGTTTGTTCCAGGATGTGCAGTTCAGGAATTGGTATGTTGAACAGAAACGGAGTTATAAAGCCAAAATTTATAGCTCAACAAAGCCCACGTACACGTTAAAGTGGAACGAGATTAACACTTCGGCTCTTGGTTCATCCGTGCAGGCCTGTGTTGACCTGAATGATGCTCACCGCCTGGTGAGCGGTTTTGAGTTGGTTCACGAGGAGACCGACGGGGATGAGCAACTGACTAACAAAAAGGAAAGCAACGATCTCACCGCCAAGGTGATGACCTTTAAGTCCGTGCCTGATTCCGACCGCGATCATTTTGGTATTTTCAGCCAGGATGAAATCACTCTGGGAGAACGTTTTACCCTGCTGGCCGGTCTGCGCTATGACTATTTTGTTGCTGATGCCGATGATGTTCCCTTTACAACTGACGTTTATGGCCCGGACGGTACTGTGGTTAAATCAATAACCGCAGTCAACCATTTTGGCCGAAAAACTGATGATGCCGCAACCTTTAATTTTGGTCTGCTCTACGCTTTGAGTGAACAAGTCCATCTGACCTCCAATCTCTCCTCGGGTTTCAGGGCGCCGGATATTTTTGAGCGCTATTCAACCCGGAGCAGCACCTATATGATTCTTGGTGACCCGGATCTGGATTCGGAATACTCGTATAATTTTGATGCCGGGTTCAAGGTGGATTTTTCCCGGCTGCGGGGCTCTTTCAGTGGATTTTACTGCCGAGTGGAGGATTACATTGATCTTGTCAATACCGGCAGGCTTTTTGCCGGGCGTGAGACCCGGGAGTATGTCAACATTTCCGATGCCGAACTGTTTGGGGCCGATGGTTCCCTTGAATTTGATCTTCGTGAGAGGCTGACCCTGTTTGGCAATCTGGCTTATGTGGAAGGGCGGGAGCGCCATACTCATGACCGGCTCAACTCCATACCGCCGCTCAATGGTTTGCTCGGCATGCGCTGGCGGGATGAGGTGGCCAAAGGCGTGAAATACTGGCTTGAATTCAGCAGCAGCCTCTATGACCGCCAGGATCATCCTGCCCAGGGTGAGAGGGAGACAGCGGGTTACGCCCTTTGTAACGTGCGCAGCGGGGTAACCTTTGATTATGCCGGTTTGCGGGATATTACGTTGACCCTGAATGTGGAAAATTTGTTAGATAAAAAGTATCGCAGCCACCTGAACACGGAAGATTTTTATAATGATCCGGG
>JAYEPA010000202.1:0-31014 GCA_034723545.1 Thermodesulfobacteriota bacterium
TCCATTTTGGCCTTCTCGAATAGCACAAGTATGCTTCGAAGACCCAAATGAACGAATCTAAGGCACTACTAAACAGTTCCGACTCAGAGTTAAGGGTAATTTATAGCCCTACCTGAATAGTTACAAAAAATTATGTAATTACCACTAATCTTCAGCCTCATATATAATAGCTACCGAAAAACGTGGGGTGGGGTACGAAGAGTTTGACACAGAGGGCCCCCCAAGGGCATTCGAAGTCTACGCTTATCTCCTGCGGGGCACTCACCCCTGTGAGCGATAAGGGGCTCAGAGCAAAAAAATTACCCTTTATCGCCCGGAGGGCCGGGCTCCTACAGTACCGCGCCTAATTATGGCTGAAGTTCGTTGGTAATCACAAAAAATTAAACAAATACTGATACCTGAAAGCAGCTGCCATAATCATTAAGACACAAAAAAAGGGATGCTGTTCCCAGCATCCCTTTAAAAAATATAAATTACAGATCAAAAAAGACAGACAACGGCCTTTTCCACTCGATGTCTCGTAAACTCGCTTATCGGATGTCTCGTAAACTCGCTTATCAGCCTTCTACCTTACCACCTACTAAAACGGCTGCAAAGTCCAAACCCCGCAGGGACAGGTATCAGCACAAAAACCGCAGGCTATGCATTTCTCGTCATCCGAAACATACTCATAGCCGCCAACCTCAAGTTTGCGACGTGTAATGGCGCTGGTGGGGCAGATGGTTTCACAGAGATGACAATCCCGGCATGTGCCGCAGCTCATGCAGCGATCCGCCTCATCTTGGTCAGTATGGCCGGGACAGCTGTCGGGTTCGTAATGGGCCGGAGTTAAATTTTTAAGAGAAACAACATCCTTGGCATAGGGCTTCCACTCTTCGCCCTTGATATCGCAAAGAATGGCCTCGGCAGCGATCTTGCCGCTGCCCAGGGCATTGGTGGCCAAACCAGGCCTTTCCACATCGCCGATTGCAAAAATCCTGGCATCGCTGGTTCGGCAGGCGTCATCGGTCTTGATCCAGGCCGCGCCGCCAACCGTCATCACCTCGACACCCTCAGGCAGAAAATTTAAAGCCGGAACATCACCGATGGAGATAATCACGGTCTGGGCAGGAATCAGCTCATCAGCCGCATCAACCAGGCCTTCCTCGGTAACCTCCTTGGTGCTCACCGGCCATTTAAATTTGGCTCCCAATGCCTCGGCCGCCTTTTTCTCATTGCCAAAGGCCAGGGGTTTCTGGATGTCCACCAAGGTAACTTCCTCGGCGCCAAGACGGTAAGCCTCACAGGCCACGTCGCAGCCTACATTACCAGCACCGATAACCACAACCTGCTTGCCCACCTGGGGCGGTTTATCGCTCTTACCCTGTTTCAGAAAATCCAGGGCCGGGATGACCCGTTCATGGCCGGGAAAGGGAATACGGCGGGGCTCATGGGTGCCCACCGCCACAACAACGGCATCATAATCATTTTCCAACTCGGTAAACTTGTCCTTTGTCATGTTGACGCCAAAATGGACATGAACATTTTCCGTGTTCAGAAAGCGGTCAACCTCGGATTCCCAGACAGCCTTGGGCAAACGTTCCCAGGGGATGACTTGGGCAAGTTTACCGCCCAGCTTATCATCTTTTTCAAAAATATGGGCCTCGACACCGGCCCTGGCCAGCTGCCAGGCCGCATTCATGCCGGCTGGTCCGCCGCCGACAATAGCCACCTTTTTGCCCAGGGAAGGAGCCACCGGCGGGGCCGGAATATCCTTGGAGTGGCGGCCGAGCATGGCCACGTCAATACTGTCGTCAACCGCCTGACGCGAACAATTCTGCATACAGAGATTCGGGCAGATGGAGCCGCAAATGGAGGCCGGAAAAGGAGTATAGTCAAGAACCAGCTCATAGGCCTCCCTGGTTTTGCCATCACGCAGCAGACGTAAACGATCCACCGTCGGAATATGAACCGGACAGTAATAGGCGCAGGGCGCTGCCTTTTCCCGGTTAGCCCAGAAAGGCTTGCGCCGCCGCATCTCCCCGGTTTCAATCAAACCGATGGGAGTCCTGTCCAGCCCCGGGGCCAGATCCCGGAGGGGATCACCGCCGCCAAACCCCTTGTTCCAGATATTGGCTTTAAACTCATGCATGGGCATGGGGCCGGAGAACATCAGGGCACGTTCCTGGGGCGGAATAGAGATCAGCATCTTCCAATCATCCCGGACAGACAGGGTCTCCAGCGCATCCATTCTGTCAATGGCCTCAAGATAGCCGGGCAGTCCGGCAAGCAACCATTGCCACTGTTCATCATCGGGAAGGACCGCCATGACGTTAGTACGGGAGTAAGACTTGTCGGTTTCGCCCCGATAGAAGATCCAGCCGCCCACCATGCCGACGCAGGGCCGATAGCCCAGAACATTTTTTGGACTTTTCGGCTCAATACCGCAGACAATACCTACGCCGCCGCAGTTAAACTCGGCAAAGGTGTCGCCCACCGAGCCCAGCACCCAGAGTTCGGGCCGCTGATATTCAGGGTTCCACTTGGTCATGGTCAGGCCGCGGGAGCCGATTGAGCCCTGCACCATCACCCTGCCATCAGCCATGGCATTACAGACGCCGTTGGTGGCGTCACCCTTAACAATGATGTCGGCACCGATATTCAGGTAACCAACATCATCGGAGGCAGGGCCATGACAGGTTATAGTGGTGCCCGGCACCCCCATGCAGCCAAGACGCTGGCCGCACGGACCTTTCACCTGAACATCAACAGGCTTGCCGTTATTTTTCAAGCGGCCACCAACATTATGCTGGCCGTATGTTTCCAAAATGAGCTTGTCTGAGGAGACAAAGGCCTGCTGCACCAACTCCTCATAGTCCTTGGAACTGATCCGCCGACCGTTTACGTCAAGCCCTTTTACAATAATCGCTTCACTCACTTTTTCTCCTCCGGGAGAATAATTTTGATGACCCAGTATTTTTTTTCTTACCGAGAACACGAAGATCGCAGAGATTGTTCTTATGACAACAAGTTACCTCTGTGGTCTCTGTGCGCTCTGTGCGCTCTGTGGTTAATTTATAGCTTTCACGAGTTCATCAATTTTAACAGACATATTGAATTTTCAACTTATCAGCCACATCCTTATCTTCAATGCCGATGGCATCAG
Source organism: Thermodesulfobacteriota bacterium (assembly GCA_034723545.1). Taxonomy (GTDB): domain Bacteria; phylum Desulfobacterota; class Desulfobulbia; order Desulfobulbales; family SURF-16; genus JAGHCC01. The sequence goes on from JAYEPA010000202.1 coordinate 3,146, forward strand.
ACATGCCGATAGGCAAACTCTGGGATCGTCCCAACGGGGCCAGGATCTTCTTCATTTCAGTACGGATGGACATGAAGGTATCCGCCACACGCTGGGCCACCTGGTCAGGATCAAGGCGGCGGTAGAGCTTGGGATTCTGGCTCGTGATGCCCTTGGGACAGAGGCCGATATTACAGACGTTGCAGCGGTTGCGCTCACTGCCGAGACAGCCGGCCGCCGCCTGCATGATATATTTGCCGATATGCACGCCGGATGCGCCAAGCATAATGAGCGCCAGGCCGTTCTGGGTAATATTGCCGTTCTTACCCACACCGCCGGCGGCAAAAAGAGGAATCTCGTTCTGCTTGCCCTGGGCGCAGAGATCGAGATAGCATTCGCGGACATTTGAGGCAATGGGATGGCCCATGGCGTCCATGCTGACATTGTAAGCTGCACCTGTGCCGCCGTCCACGCCGTCAATAAGCAGACCGGAGGCATAGGGATTACGGACAAGATTGTTCAAAACAGCCTTGGCAGAGGTGGAGCCGGAAATTTTCGGATAGACCGGCACCTTGAAATCCCAGGCCATGGACATTGACTGGATCATTTTCATGACCGACTCTTCAATGGAATAGAGGGTCTGATGAACAGGGGGCGAGGGCAGATCAACACCTTCCGGCACGCCGCGCAGCCGGGCAATGAGCTTACTCACCTTGAACCACATGAGCAGGCCGCCGTCGCCGGGTTTGGCGCCCTGGCCGTATTTAATCTCAATGGCGGCCGGTTCACACTGCATATCCGGAATGGCCCGGATAATCTCATCCCAGCCAAAATAGCCGGAGGCAATCTGCAAAATAATATATTTCAAAAACGGGCTCTTTAAAACCCAGGGCGGACAGCCGCCCTCACCCGTGGCCATAACCACCGGAATGCCGAGAACCTCGTTACAGTAGGCCACACCCTGGAGCAGTCCCAGCCACATATTGGGCGACAGGGCGCCAAAGGACATGGAGCCGATAATAAACGGAAAAATTTCCCTGGTGGGCGGAATCCACTCACCACTCATCTTACGGCGCAGATACTCCTCCGGCGGCAGGACGCGGCCAAGCAGGGTATTGAGCTGAAACTCATGCCGCCCGGCATCCAGGGCCGGATCAGTGAGCATGGAGATACGGTTAAAAATCATGCGGTCCAGCAGAGAAGCGCCGGCCACGTTTCTGCGGCCACCCCTCTTGGCAGGCTCACCTTTCTGGTTGGTGTGAAAACGGAAACGATCGTCATTGGCATTGGGTGCCGGAGCAATGGCCTCATTTGGACAAACCATTGAACAGGTACCGCAGCCGATGCAGCGATGGGCCGGGTCGGTGCGCTGGCGGATGCCGACAAAAGTCTTGTAGGAACTGCCGCGCTCACTGGAAGAAAGCACGATCCTCGGCATGCGTTTGCGCATATAATTAAGCTTGATTGCGCCAACCGGGCAAACAGAGGTACATCTGCCGCACAGGGTGCACCTGTTCTCATTATGCTTAATGATCCAAGGCAGATCGTTGGGCGTTAAGCTGCTTGGGGTAGAGGGAACTGATCGAATTGAGACCATATCTGAAACTCCTGTCTGTCCGGTGGGACAATTATTGTATGTTCGCGCATGGGCATAAAATCAAGGGAACGATCCCGATCCGGGATCATGGCGTCAACTCCGCACATCTCCGAGGCCATGGCCCATTCTCCGGGCTTGCCGCCGATGGTTGCGGGCCGCAGTTTCTTGGCGTCCATCACCAGCATGCAGGTCTCATCCGGCAAACTGGCCATGACACAGTTAGGGCCGTCAATAATGAGACGCCGACAGACATCACGAAGACCGCGCAGAAACTCACCCTGGGGATGCTCAATTAACTCCTCGGTTTTCAAAGGAGTGATGACATGCTTATAAGCCTCCAGAGGAAGCTTGAGCTGTTTAATTACATAATGAAGGATATGGGCAAAGACCTCACTGTCGGACTGATAACCGATGTAACCGGGAAAGTGGGTGCCGATGAGCCAGTCCTTGATGGGAATAAAAGCTGTATTTTCACCGTTGGTCATGGTGCCGACCCCCTGGATGAAAAAGGGATGGCAGGCGTAAAGATTAATGCCCCAGTTGGTGTTCTGTCGTCCCTGGGCCATACAGACCCGGGATTTGATGCGCCCGGCGTCTAGCCCTAAAGCCTCGCCCACGCCCAGGGGCCAACCCACTTCCTTGACCATGGCTACATCCGGCCAGAAAGAAAAAACAGTCAAGTCATTATCGTGACTCTCACCGTCCCGGCGCAGGGCAAGGCGCGTCAGCATCAGTTCGGACTCCACCTGCTCCTCATTAAAAGAACTCCAGGAGGCGGGAAGTCTATAAACCCGTAAAAAATATTTATGCCGGTCTTTGGCCTCGATACTGGCGGCGTCAATATCAAACTCGTGATCATATTTCAGCTCAAAGCCCTTCTCCTGCATAAAGGAGTTCAGGCGGTGCAGGGCCTTTTCTGTATGGGCAATACCGGAAAGAATGGGATTTTTTGTTTCATATTTAAAATCCGTAAATTCCATTCCCCGGAGAAGGAGCCCGAGTCCGCTGCCGTCATATCCCTCCTGCATGGCCTCCATGGCCTGCAGGACATCAAATGGCGAAAACGGCTCATTGGCGGTCTTCAGTGCGAGACGACACATATTTTCTCCTTAAAATCCTGAGTTTTTCAAGCATAAAGCATGCTAAAGCCTAACAGCTTCATCATTATTCTATTTTAAGCGTTTAGTCCCTTAGGAATTATTTCCGTGTTATTTGTGTAAAAAAACAAAAAACTTCTTTGAAATAAATAAGTTGCCTCTACTGTTAAGGGACTTATCCTAAAAAACTTGATGTTTTATTCCATTTTAGTGGGTTTGGTAACCGGTTTGCTTACAACGGAAAAACCGCCTTGTCAAACTGTTTTTAAAGCAAAAAACCGATTACCCATCACCTTTCTTCCTTCCGTGATTTTTTTTAGCATTCTCAATATTGCAAATATTGTTAAAGTTGTTATATAAGTTAATTCTTAATTTCTATATTTATTTTTTTTGCAATTTTCAAAAAAAATAAATATAGAAAACAATAACATTTTGAAATTAAAGTAAAAAATCAATACTGTTTGTGACTTTTTACAAGTTCGGTCACAATAACGGTGCACTATGAGCGATCAATACGATCTTTCCAAACTGCGAACCAAGGTAAAACGGCAGATCGAAAAGGCGGTTCCCGATGCCAAGATCGATTACTGCCTTACCTGCGGTCTCTGTGCCAGCGGCTGTCCGGCCAGCGGCATTGAGGACATGGATCCGCGCAAATTTCTGCGTTACCTGGTTTTAGGCCAGGATGACATCATCCTTAAAACCAACTGGATCTATTCCTGTTCCCTCTGCCAGCGCTGTAAATATGCCTGTCCCATGGGCATTGATGTCGGCCGCATTGTTTATGAGGTAAAAGGCATGCGGCCCAAAGAGGAGCGGCCCACCAACCTGCAGCGCTCCTGCGATTTGCAAAAAAAGGGCAACTCCACCGGCATCCCGGATGCTGACTTTGTCTGGGTGGTGGGGGACATCCTTGAAGAGGTGCATGAGCTTGAACCGGAATGGGCCGATCTGCCGGCGCCCATGGATAAGGTCGGCGCCAAATTCTATCTTAACCAAAATGCCAAGGAACCCACGGTTGAACCGGAAGAGATGGTGCCGCTCTGGAAGATTCTCCACACGGTGGGGATTGACTGGACCTATTCCTCCAAGTGGTGGGATGGAGCCAACTACTGTCTCTTTCCCGGTGACCCTGAGGACTGGGAATACACGGTCCGCAAGCAGGCGGAGACGGTAAATGACCTTGGGTGTACAACCTACATCAACACCGAGTGAGGCCACATGCTGTATGCAACCCTGGAAGGGTTGCGAAGATTCAACATCCCTCACAACTTCGAGGTGGTCAGCATCATTACTCTCTACGCTCAGTGGATCCGGGAAGGCAGGCTCAAGGTTGACCCGGCCTGGAACACGGAAGGGCTGAAATTTTCCGTTCAGGATCCCTGCAAGCTGGTGCGCCAGTCCCTGGGCGACCCGGTGGCCGATGACCTGCGTTTTGTCATCAAATCCGTGGTAGGCGAAGAAAATTTCATTGATGTCTGGCCCAACAAGTCCAATAATTATTGCTGCGGCGGCGGCGGCGGAGCGCTGCAGGCCGGCTTTGTCGCCAACCGGCGGCAGCACGGCAAGACCAAATTTGACCAGCTCAATGCCACCGGCGCCGACGTGGTGATCACACCCTGCCACAACTGTCACACCCAGGTTCTGGATATCTGTGAACATTTCGGCGGCAAATGGCAGACCACCCACCTGTGGGGTTGGATTGTCAAGGCTTTAATAAGATAAACGGTACATATCATGCCCAAAGGTTCTGTATTAGTTGTAGGCGGCGGCATTGCCGGCGTGCAGGCGGCTCTTGATCTGGCGAACAGCGGTTTTTTCGTTCATCTGGTGGAAAAGACCACGGCCATCGGCGGCAAGATGAGCCAGCTGGATAAAACGTTTCCAACAAATGACTGTTCCGCCTGTATTTTGTCGCCCAAGCTGGTGGAATGCGGCCGGCATTTCAATATCAATCTGCTGACCCTCTCCGACTTGGTTTCACTGGAAGGGGAACCAGGCTCTTTCACGGCCGTGGTCCGGCAGCGCCCCCGTTATATTGATCCGGATAAATGTATTGCCTGTGGTCTCTGTGCCGAGAAATGTCCGAAAAAAGTGGATGATGAGTTTAATCTCGGTATCAACAAAAGGAAGGCGGCCTATTTAAGCTTTCCCCAGGCCGTGCCCCTGAAATATGCCATTGACCCTGATCACTGTATCTGGCTCAAAAAACCGGGTAAATGCGGGGCCTGCGTCAAGGTCTGCCCGGCCGACGCCATTAATTTCGACGATACGGAAAAAGAGCATATTCTCGAAGTCGGCTCCGTGGTTCTCGCCCTGGGATTTTCACCCTACGACCCGTCTCCCCTGGACTTCACCGGTTACGGCCGGCTACCCAATGTCATCACCACCATGGAGTTTGAACGTTACCTCAGCCCCTCCGGCCCCTGCATGGGCCATATGGAGCGGCCCTCGGACGGTAAGGAACCGAGCCGGGTGGCCTGGCTGCAATGCGTTGGCTCCAGAGACATCAACCGCTCCTGCCATCCCTACTGCTCCTCGGTCTGCTGCATGTATGCCATCAAACAGACGGTGATTGCCAAGGAACATGCCCATGGCGATTTCTCACCCTCTATCTTTTTCATGGACATGCGCACCCACGGCAAGGGCTTTGAAGATTATTACAACCGGGCTCGCAAAGAAGGCGTCAATTTCCATCGGGCCAGGGTTCACAGTGTCCTGCCGGGCGAGAAAGACGGCGATCTGCGCCTGCGTTACGTCAATGAACAGGGTGAGACCTGTTTTGAAGAATTTGATCTGGTTGTTCTTTCCACCGGCCTGGAGGTCAATAAACAGACCGTGGAACTGGCAAAAATGCTTAATCTTGAGCTTGACGACGACAATTTTGTTAAAACCGATGTATTTCATCCAGTCTCAACCAGCAGGCCCGGTATATTTGTCTGCGGCGCCGTTGCCGAGCCCAAGGATATCCCCCAATCCGTCATGGAGGCCAGCGCCGCCGCCATGGAGGCAGGCCGCCTGCTTGCCCCGGCCCGCTGGCAGGAAACCATTGACAAGGAATATCCGCTGGAACGGGATGTTCATGCCGAAGCCCCCCGCATCGGCGTCTTTGTCTGCCATTGCGGCACCAATATCAGCAGCGTGGTGGACGTTGACTCTGTGATGGAGTACGCCAAAACCCTGCCCGATGTCGTTTTTGCCCAGACCAATCTCTTTACCTGCTCCCAGGACACCATTAACCAGATGGTCAATACCATCAAGGAACAGGGACTGAACCGGGTGGTGGTGGCCTCCTGCTCACCCCGCACCCATGAGCCCCTCTTCCAGGAAACCCTGCGGGACGCGGGCCTGAATAAATTTCTCTTTGAAATGGCCAATATCCGCGACCAGGACTCCTGGGTCCACCGGAATGAACCGGAAGCGGCCACTGTCAAGGCAAAAGATCTGGTACACATGGCCGTGGCCCGGGTACGCGGTGAAGGTGCCCTGCCCTACAACACGGTGAAGGTTGAAAAATCCGCTCTGGTAATCGGCGGCGGCATGGGCGGCATGACCGCGGCCCTCTCATTTGCCGAACAGGATTTCCCGGTGACCCTGATTGAACAGACTGATCGTCTTGGCGGCAACGCCAACAAACTCTACCGGACATGGCAGGCCGACGAGGTCCAACCCTATCTGGCTGAGACCATTAAAAAGATCAACGATCACCCACAGATTGATGTACGGATGAACTGCCAGGTCAGCGATGTGGGTGGTTCGGTGGGTCACTTTACCACCCGGTTCAGCGATGGCTACAGCCTGACCCATGGCGTTGCCGTGATGGCGGTGGGAGGAGAAGCCTATAAGCCGCAAGGGGAGTGGAACTACCTCTATGGTAAAAATTCCAATGTCCACACCCTGCTGGAAGTGGACCAAATGCTCATCGACGGCCAGACCGATTTCAAGAAAACGGGCCAGGCTGTTTTTATCCACTGCGTGGGCTCGCGCATCCCGGAACGTCCCTGGTGCAGCCGCGTCTGCTGCACCCATGCCATTGATTCGGCGATTAAGCTCAAGGATCTGAACCCGGAGATGGACATCTTCATGCTCTACCGGGATATCCGTACCTATGGTCAGCGGGAACGGATTTACCAGGAGGCCAGGGCCAAAGGAATCATCTTTGTCCGCTATGATCTTGACCATCTGCCCAGCGTCAACGAGGAAAACGGCAAGATCATCATTCAAACCCATGATCCCATTGTTGACAGCGACATCACCCTGCATCCCGATTTGCTGGTCCTGGCCACGGCCATCCAGCCCCGGCAAGATTCAGGCAACCTCTCCAAGTTCTTCAAATGCGCCATTGATGCCCACGGCTTCCTCCTTGAGGCCCATATGAAGCTGCGGCCGGTTGACTTTGCCACCGACGGTGTCTATCTGGCCGGACTCTGCCATTATCCCAAGCCCCTGGAAGAAACCATTGCCCAGGCCAAGGCCGCCGTGGCCAGGGCCACCATTGTCCTGTCCCAGGATGAGGTGCCGGCCGAAAGCATCACAGCCCAAGTCAATGAGGCCAAATGCACGGGCTGCGGGGTCTGCGTCACGATCTGCGCCTATAGCGCCATCGACATGGACGAGGAAAGAAACGTGGCCGTGGTCAACACCGATCTTTGCAAGGGTTGCGGCGCCTGTGTGGCCGGTTGCCGCTCCGATGCCATGACCCTTATGAACGTGGGCAATGAACAGCTCATGGCTGCGGTTAATGCCGCCTTTGACGATCTGCCGAATTAATCGTTACTGAAAAAAGGCGAACTATCGAACCACCATCAATGAGATCAATATGAGCAACAACACCTGGGAACCAAAAATAATTGCTTTTTTATGCACCTGGTGCAGCTATGCCGGGGCGGATCTTGCCGGAGTGAGCCGTTTTCAGTACCCGCCCAATATCCGTATTGTCAAGGTGCCCTGTTCCGGTCGGGTCAGTGCCGACATGATTCTTTCCGCTCTGAAATCCGGAGCGGACGGCGTCCTTGTTTCCGGCTGTCATCCCGGCGACTGTCATTATATCAGTGGCAATTACTTTGCCAGACGGCGCTTTGGACTGTTCAGCAATCTCCTGGACTTTGTCGGTATTGAGCCGGGAAGGGTCAATTTTTCCTGGGTTTCCGCCTCTGAGGGTGAGCAATTTGCCGAGGTGGTGAAAACGGTCACCGAAAGGGTGAAAAAACTGGGGCCTGCCACCAGGTTGGTAAAAGAACAAAGCGTTCAGGTCGATAGGCTGTAGGCAGTTAGACTGTAGGAGTAACAAGTTTGTTACACCGCAACTAATAGCCTTTAGCCTACGTAACCTCAATAAGTGGTGGCATACCTACTACCTCCCCCTTTATTAAAGGGGGATTGAGGGGGATTTGTTTATAGTTTACCACCGCTTATTGAGAAGTTACCAGCCTACAGCCTAAGCAACCTGAATAATTCTAAAAATAAACGCTTAATTTGACTCTCATCAGCCCGACCAACAGGACTAACAAGAACAACCGGACCAACAAGACCAAACGTTATGCCTACAATAAACGAAAAAATAACCGAAGAGATCAGGGCCAAGGCCAAAAAACTTCTTGAAAGCAAAGAGATCGCGGCTTTTCTGGGATTCTGCCAAGGCAGCCTGCCCATGACCACCCGGCCCTTTGTGGCCCGCAGCCCGGAAGAGGCGGACAAGCTGATCTGGAACAGTTTCTGTGTTTTGAATCCGACCAACTACCTGCCGGAGCTGCTCAAATCCCTGGAACCGCCGAGAGGCCCCAGAAATCCGGCCCCGGAAGGCCCGCTGCCTAAAGCTGCGGTACTGGCCACCGGCTGCTGGTCACGCAATATCGCCATCCAGATCAAAGAAAATCAGCTTGACCGTGACCGTGTGATTATCGTCGGCATTGCCAGCCGGGGCATGGTGGATCAGCGCAAAATCAGGGCTCGGTTCCCGAACCAGGAAATCATGAACGTTGCGGAGCAGGATCACAAACTTCTGGTCTCCGGCCAAAATTTTAAGAAAGAAATCAACCGCTGGGACATGGTGCGGGGCAATTGCCTGACCTGTCTCCATCCTGATCCGGTCATGCTGGATGTTCGCATTGGCGCAGCCGGCCAGGAACGGAAAAACGATACCCCATTCCAGCAGGTTGACGAGATTGAAAATAAATCAACAGATGAACGCTGGCAATGGTTCCAGGATGAATTTGCCTCCTGCATCCGCTGCTACGCCTGCCGTAACGCCTGTCCCTTGTGTTACTGCGACACCTGTTTTGTCGATGACTCCAAACCCCAATGGGTGGGCAAGAGTATCGATCCGGTTGACACCCGCCTCTTTCATATCCTGCGGGCCTATCACTGTGCCGGACGTTGCACGGACTGCGGCGCCTGTGAGTCGGTCTGTCCCATGGATATTAACATGCGGATTCTGACCAAAAAATTATCCAAGGATGTCTTGGCGCTGTATGGCAGCGAGGCGGGTTTGGATCCGGAGGCCCCCCTGCCGCTGAGCACCTATAAAACTGATGATCCCCAGGATTTTATCCTGAGCGAAAGCGGCGCGGCAAAGGAGGGCGTGTAAATGAAGGTGTATACATTCAAACAGGCCGCCCTTGATGAATGGGTAAAGTCATGGCTCTCAACCCATAAAGTCTACCGGGCTGCGGCCAAAAAAGGCGAAACCTGCGGCGCCCATGCCGGCTGGACGGAAATGACCGATTTCAGCTTGCCGCCAACCGGTCCGGCCAAGTCGTCCGTCAAGACCTTTTATTTCCCCCAGCCTGAAACCATGGCAACCTATTCCGCCAAAAAAGAAGATCCGGACGGACTGCTCATGGAAAACCAGGACACACCGGCGGAAAAACAGGTTGTCTTTGGAGTCCGGCCCTGTGACGGCCGCAGCGTGGAGCTCAACAACCTGCCCTATGTCGATGATCCGTTTTACCAGGCCAACCGCGAACGGACAATTCTGGTAGGCTTCAGCTGTGCCGAGCAGAAAGCCACCTGCTTCTGCACCAAGACCGGCGGTTCGCCCTACGGTACCGAAGGGCTGGATATCGCTCTTTCCCTAGTGGGAGATGCTTTCCTGGTCGAGATCATCACGGATAAGGGCGCGGAACTTGTGGGCAATGGTGCCGACCTCACCGAGGCCTCGGAAAGTGAGATTGCCGAACTTGCCCGCTTGCGCCAGGGAGTTGAAGAGAATCCAGGCCATGACGAGATCCTGAAGGCAAAAGAAATGACCGCCCTGCATGAGGCGCCTTTCTGGGACAAGGTGGCGGAATCCTGCCTGAACTGCGGGGCCTGCACCTTTTTATGTCCCACCTGTTACTGCTTTGACATTCAGGATGAGGTGGTCAGGGGCCAGGGCAAACGTATCCGCTACTGGGATTCCTGCATGTTCCCGCTCTACACCCTGCACACCACCGGCCATAATCCCAGGGGCAAGAAAGTGCAGCGGGTCAGGAACCGTTTCATGCATAAACTGAAATACTTTCCGGACCGTTTCGGGCCGCTCTCTTGCGTGGGCTGCGGTCGCTGCATCCAGGAATGTCCGGTTAATATCGATATCCGCGAGGTCCTAACCGACCTCCTGGTCGTGGAGTAAGGAGCTTTTTTATGATTTCCTATTTGCCCTATCCCGTGCGCATTGATGACATCACAGTTGAAACGGAAGACGGCAACCTCAAAACTTTTAAGCTTGTTCTTGAAAATGAGAACGATCGGCAGGCATGGAGCCATGTTCCGGGCCAGTTTGCCATGCTTTCCCTGGCAGGAAAAGGGGAGATCCCCATCGGCATCGCCTCCTCACCCACGGAAGAGGGGCATCTGCTCTTTACCGTTAACCGGGCCGGCGTTGTAACCACGGCTCTGCACCAGATGCATGTGGGTGACCGCATGGGCGTCCGCGGCCCCCTGGGCAACGGCTTTCCCCTGAACAGCGACCTGAAGGGCAAAAATATTGTCATTATCGCCGGCGGCTTTGCCTTTACCACCCTGCGGGCCACCCTGCTCTACTTGCTGGCGAATCGCTCTGATTACGGTAAAATCACAGTAATTTACGGGGCACGCACTCCCGGCATGCTCCTCTACCAGGATGAGCTGAAAGAGTGGGCTGAGCGGGATGATCTTGATCTCCACGTCACCATTGACCGCGAGTCCGAAGGCTGGGACGGCTTAGTGGGCTTTGTTCCCACCATTGCCGGTGAGGTGGCGCCCTCGCCGGAAAACAGTGCCGCCCTGATCTGCGGTCCACCCATCATGATCAAATTCACCATGCCTCCCCTGGAAAAAATCGGCTGGACCGATGACCAGGTCTACCTTTCTCTTGAAAACAGGATGAAATGCGGCGTGGGCCTCTGCGGCCGCTGTAATGTCGGCCCCTTCTATGTCTGCAATGACGGCCCTGTTCTCACCCGGGCCCAGGTGCTGAAATTGCCCCTGGAGTATTAGTCCCTTAGGAATTATTTTCGTGTTATTTGTGGCAAAAAATTCAAAAACTTCTTTGAAATAAACAACTTGCCTCTACTGTTAAGGGACTTATCCTAAAAAACCTGATGTTTTATTCCACTTTAGTTGGTTAGGTAACTCTTACTGGAAAAAAACCTTCCAGGAAGAAACCGGGATCGGGCATTATCTTCCCAAAAACAATTTGACAGATATGCATAAATAATGCATCATGATGCATATGAGAACAACACTAAACATCGATGATCAAATTTTGGAGAAAGCGTCTCTCTTAACAGGCATAAAAGAAAAAACTTCTTTAGTGAAACTTGGCCTTGAAGCCTTGATTGCACGTGAGAGCAGTAAGCGTCTTGCAATACTAGGTGGTACAGAGAAAGACTTGCGCAACATACCAAGACGCAGATCAACAAAATCATAGCTATGGTACTTGTTGATACTTCAGTTTGGATCAACCATCTCCGAAACAGCGATCACCATTTAGAGAAGCTACTTTTTGATGGTGAAGTAATTTGTCATCCCCATATTATCGGTGAGCTTGCCTGCGGAAACATGAAAAACAGGCAAGAAATCATATCCTTGCTTCAGGCATTACCCCAAACACCACTCATCGAATTCGATGAATTTCTATATTTTATTGAGCAAAACCAATTACACGGCAAAGGTATTGGTTTTGTAGATATTCACCTTTTAGCTTCAGCGAAATTAGCTAAAGCTCTTTTATGGACAACAGATAAAAGGCTGAAAACGGCAAGCACTGAGCTCAATATAAATTACATAAAGAAAAGGTAACTCTTCAGGAGCATCCCATCTTGGCCCATTTCGGAGTCTACGCTTACCTGGCCTTCTCGAATAGCACTAGTGCGGAGTCTCGCATACTCGCTTACCGTTCGAAGCCCCAAATAAACCGTAGTTGAACTATGTGGTTTCTTTCGCAACGCAGAAAATGGGCATGTAAGCGAGGTTGCGAGACTCCGAAAAGGCAAGCGAGATGTTACAGTTATTTTGTGACAGCCCCTTAGTCCCCAAGTTGAACAATCGGCAGTTTAAGGGTAAAAACAGCTCCTCCTTTTTTCCTGTTCCGCACATCAATCTCTCCTCCCAGTTTCCTTATAATATCATAACAGATTGACATCCCCAAACCGGTTCCTTTGCCGGGATCTTTGGTGGTGAAAAAAGGATCAAAAAGTTTGTCCATTACCTCCGGTTCTATGCCTGTTCCACTGTCTGCAAATCCGATACATATAAAATTCGCCTCTTCCCTGGTCTGTATTTCTATCTCTCCATCCTCTTTGACTGCATCCAGGCCATTGTTCAGCAGATTCAAAAACACCTGCTGCAATTGACGACCATCAGTCATGGTGGTTGGCAGATCCGTAGCGAATTTTTTCACAATATGTATATTCTTGTGCAGAGCATCTTTTTCGACAAAGGAAAGTGTTTCGTCAATCAGTTCGTTCACGTTCACACATTCCTTGTCCGCAGTCATTTTGCGGGAAAATCCGAGTAGACGGTGGGTTATGGTTCCCGCGCGTGTGACGTGATATTTGATCTTGCCTATGGACTCCTGGTACTCTTCCAGATTTTTAACCTGGCTGGGATTTTCCTCGACCAGCAACTCATCAATCCAGCCTGCCTGGTTGGTGATCATCTGCAACGGATTGTTGATTTCATGGGCAATGCCGGCAGCAAGTCTGCCAAGCGTTGCCATTTTTTCCACCTGAATAATATGTTGCTCGATCTCCAACCTGCCACGATCCGCTATTTCAAGTCTCCTGACCATATACCAGCTGACAAAAACAGCAACCATCAGGACGATGCTGGAGGTTATTCCTATGATGAAAAAATGAGCATTTCTGGTTTTATATAACATATCAAAAGAATCTTCTATCCTGGACTTTATAACCAAAAGCCATTGTCCGTCATGTATCCATTTGCTGGTATAGAGATCGGCACCTATTGTCTGCACAGCAGTTCCTTCATGATGTTCAAGAAACTTCTTTTCCTCTGCCGTCAGAGCCTTGGCGCCTTGAAGACTCGGTGTCTGGAATTCTCCTTCGCGATTGATAATATAGGCATCTCCGTTTGCTCCTATCTGGGCACTGAGCAGGAGCGCATTGAATATTTCAGAATTAATAGTGGCCCGCAAAATATAGGTTTTAAGGGGATCCGTGACGGCAACAACAAGGTGGGGCACATCCCTGTATCCGCTAAAGACATCACTGACATGTCTGCCGCTGACCAAAACCTCCTCAAACCATGGCATGCCATGATAACTTTTACCTTTGATGCTGCTTCGATATGGGCCGACATAGGCCAACTGTTCGCCTGAAGAATCAATAACATGCAAATCAACAATTTCATTTGTCTGGTTAACAGCAATAAAAAGTCTCTCAAGATGTTCCTGTTGCCCTAGATAATCGAGCGAATACATGCCGGTAAGGGTTACCAGCAGATCTCCCTGCTCTTTAAGAAAAAGATTAATGACATCCTTTCTATGTTCAATGATGCTGCTCTCGACCATTTCAATTTTATGAACAGCACATTTCTTGATATTGTACGTAGTCACCCAGGAAATAATCAAAATTGGAATAACAATCAGGATAAAAGATGTAATTGTCAGACTTTTTCGCATCATGGAATAAGATATTTCTTTTATCTGCATTCTGAAATCCTCGCTTTCACCCCTCCTCGACCAAACAAGGCCTGAAAAGGAATGTGTCATTTAAAAAGAGAATGAATTTTCTTAACCAATTCGTTGATTTTTATACTTCGTGCAACCACGGCATCAGCTCCCGCTGCTTTGAGCTGCATCACGTTTTTTGGAGACAGATTTTTTTCTACAATTGACAGGATGTGAAACCCACCTGTTTTTTTTGCAAAATTTATAAGATGCAAAGCATCATCATGGGCGCCGATAGTGTCTGTGATAATCAAGTCCGGGACAAAAGTCAGTATCTTGTATTTTGCTTTCTGATCGTAACAAATGGTGTCTGAAATAAAATTTTCCTCTGCCCTGAGTTTTTTAAAAAAATGGTCAAGAAATGTTACATAGATATATGCCAGTGTTTCACTGGGAAAAATAAAGAGTATTTTTTTTGCCTTAACCGGGAGGAGTAATGCCGGTATCGGCATGTTGTATTGCACCAGGAAATCAACAAGATCATTGCAGTGGACGTGTTCTGATTCTTTTGCGAGTGGCTTCAGCACCCTTTTTTTTATCCACTTTTTCACCATCTTCTCGGAAACACAGCATAACGAAGCCACTTGCTTAAAATCCAATATTTCGAGTTCATTATTTGTTATTTTTTCAGGTGTCATGCCTGTTGCTCAGGGCTGAGTGTTCTTGTCATGCTAAACGTTTACAAAGATTGTGGTTTCCGGAAATTAGCGCCCCGGTGAACGGTTACTTGTCATGGGTAACACGCACCTTTTCACAGGCCAGTGCTATTTTTTCAAGGAGTTCATTCGTATCGATCGGCTTGAGGCAATAATCAAAAGCTCCTCCCTTCATTCCCTCGATCCCGGTGTTAACAGAGGCATGTCCGGTAAGGATAATAACCTCGGAAGTGGGCCATTGTTCTTTCATCATCATCAGGCAATGAATACCGTTTATTTTCGGCATGCTGACATCCATAATGATGACTCCAAAGGGCTCGTCCGTCATTTTTTCCAGGGCCTCGGAACAACTGTCGGCTGTATCCACGCTAAGACCGCGTTTGGCAAATATTTTTGCCAGGATTTTTCTAAAACCATCTTCATCGTCAACAATTAAAATTTTTTGTTCGATTTTCATAGGGCGAAATTCCTTCTTTATAGGTCCTGTTCTGCTATAGAATCGTTTTTGATTGTGACAGTATTGTTTTAATTTCGGCCAGGAATTTTTTTCTGTATTTGTCCACTGACGCCTGGTTATTCATGACCATATCTATCTGCCTGGCGTGCAGGCTGAGGTAACCGAGGATTTTTAACCGTTGCCGGAGAAATTCAATGGGTTGCTTTTCCACTCTGGCGGTCAGGGAATCGCCTTTCTGTTCAATACGAAAATCAAACTGAGCGAGAATTTCGGAAAGCAATGCTATCCGTCCAATCTTGCGTTTGTCATCAGCGGCCCCGCCCTTGAAAGTGAAGGACACATAACTTTCTGTTCGCAGCTTGCTCAGGTATGCCTCGATCATAGCGAAATGATATCCTAACCGAACAGATAAATTACAGAAATTTCTTGAGATAAGAAAATAATTTTTGACGGTCATGGCTGAGGCCACGGCAGGATCAAAGCCGGGTTGCATGGTGGATTGAAAAAGAATGGAGCCAAGGCCCTTAGCGCTTACCGCAGGAGGTCCTTGCCAGGAAAAGGCCGAAATTCCCTCCCATATGGCAATCATAGGCGTAGAAACGATATCTTCCATCCGTATGGTTTTATTTGTGATATCTGTTCCTTCCCGAAAACCGTCGGCCAAGTCGATAACCCACCAATCCAGGGGCACATCTGCCACCAGCCTCATGGCGGTATGTGGATCAAATTTGTTTTTTTCACCAAAACTGAACATCTCAACTACTGATTTTTCGTGGCAGAACCGGGTGATATCATGAAGTGTTTCGCAATAGTTTGACTTAAAATAAGGGGAACCGGGGTCGGTCAAATTAAGCGGAGCAATATGTTGCAGAAGGTCATGAAGAAGCGCCTGTACAGGACTACCCGCCATAAGATCCGGTTGCAAGGCCGCATGGGCCAAAAGGTCTTCCCGCCTGCCGGAATGAATGATTCGCTTGCCTGCATCCACGGTAATGACCTCACCATTGGCCAATTTTTTTAAGGCGTCCCCAACCCCAAATAATGCCGGGATGCCGAATTCTCTGGAAACAGTGGCCAGGTGTCCGGCCACACTGCCCGTCTCGCCTATCAACGCTGTCGCTTTCGTCAACAATGGCGCCCATTCCGGCAGAGGATGTGCTACCACCAGCACGGCCCCTTTCGGAAACTGGAGCATATCCACGGAAGATCGAACCAGGAAGACAGGGCCGCAGGCAACACCGGGACTGCCGGTTGCCACCCCCCGGAGCAAGGGTTCTTCAGATGATTCCGGCTCGTCCCGCTTGTTGTCGGTGTCTTCTCCCCCATCGGCGCCTCCTTCCCCGTGGGCAGGAACCATGGGTCTGCTTTGCAGGATAATTATTTTCCCCTGTTTATCGATTGACCATTCAATGTCTTGAGGAGAGCCAAAATGATCCTCAAGAATGAGTGCTATTTTGGTAAGATGTTTGGCCTGCTCCATGGTCAAAAGGTCAACCGAAGACAATGTACTTCCTGAGCTTTTTCTGTTTTCAGCGATTTTATGTTTCAGGATTCTGTGCGGGTGTTGCCTGGAAACGTGAAACAGATCCGTGAGAGTTGTACCGTCTACAACTTTCTGGGCCGTTCCCCGTATCACATTGAGAGTGACCCATAAACTTGCCGGATTTGCCGGGTCCCTGGTATAGATTACGCCGCTTACCTCGGCATCCACCATGGCCAGACATCCCACGCACATTTCGATATCTTTATGACGGTAGCCTCTTTTCATGCGATAAAGAATGGCCCGGCTGCTGTATTTACTGGCAACAACTCCCTTATAAACTCGCCCAAGAAATTCGCTATGCACGTTCAGTTCGGTATGATATTGGCCGGCAAATGACACACCGGCAATATCTTCTCCAAGAGCGCTGGACCGCATGGCAACAGTAACACCTTGTTGTGTCTCTTTTTCAAGTTCCGCATAGGCTGAATATATTTTTTCTTCCAAATCAGGGGGAAGACGGCTCTTGCTTATCAGTTGCTGAATGGCGGCACTGGTCTTATATACATCCGCCAGATTATCCGGATCAAGCATCTGCTGGAGCCGGAGGATTTCAGACTCCAGCTTGTTTGCCGAAAGAAAGTGGACGGCGGCGGAAACTGTTATGGCAAAACCCTGGGGAGTTTCTATACCGGCAAGGCTGGCTGCCTCACCAAGATTGGCCATCTTTTCCCCCACCTGATCGGCCATCTTTCTATTGATCCTGGTCAGGGGGATAATCCATTCCCCGCTTTGAACCCGTGGAACCTCTTCAAGGATAGCATCGACCTGGGCGCTGATTTTTTCAAATGCTGTTTCCAGCCGCTGGTAACGCCCCTCGGACATCTCCCTCAAATGATGAATCATCTTGTAGACATTGATCATGACCGCAGTACTGCGTGAGCGGATAAATGCCATACTGAAGGTCTGACCTGATTGCAGGGCCTGCTCCATCTCGGCCATGGCCTCAAGGGCATTGTTGTTGGCGGTGAGCAATGCCCTGAAATTTCCGTACCTGGCCTTGAAAGAGCTCTGCAGTTCTTCAGGTGAGAGTATGATACTTTTTCCCGGAAAAAGAATTGTTTTTATCCAATCGATGGTGCCGGCCATAGAAAATCACAAAAAGAGTAAGTAGAGACAACAAAGGCAGTTACCCTTCCTTGTTGTCAAATAAAAAGCGATGGTCGTGTGAGTACCCGATCGCTCGAAAAAACTCGTGTCCGGTCTTTTGAAATTAGTGCCTTTTCAGACAGTAACTCATTTCTCGCTAATGCCCAATTTTGAGACCAAGCCCATCGAAGAGGAACATAATACCAAATCCGTACCAAAGAGTATAAAACACATAGAAAACCAGAGAAAAAACCACGAGAATCAGGCAATCTTTTGCAGACCGAGGCTCTATTCCATAGTAATTATATGCCACTTCTACCGCCTTTTTTGTCACTGTGGAAACCATTTCAGCCTCTTCAAATCTTTCCTGCTTATTCAGATTTTTCTTCATAGCCTTCAGTGACTGATGCAAGTTATAGAAAGCTTGCCGCTCGTCATAGCCATATTTCTCAACAATTTTCACACCATCGTTGAGATACATGAAGTCTGCATCAACCAGACTGTTGTGGAGGATGGCCCCAATATCGCCTTTAACCTCAAGGAGGTTACCGGCAACGGTGACGTTTGCTCCACCAGCTTCCAGCAGTTTGACACTTTTTCGGGCCTGCTGTTCATCTTTCATGGTTAGTCGCAGATCAACGATTGTGCCTTCGTATTTTTTGACTTTTTCCATGGTCTGAGGAATATAATAGGCAGATCCCTTGGATATGGAGTTATAGAGATTGTCGAGAAAATTCAGGCTATTGTGTCCCTTGACGATTGGCATAAAAATTACGCCAAGAAGGACGAAAAAGCCCAACAGCATCAAAATGCCCCGGGCTTTTAGTTTTTTTTCCATACTCATAAGACAAGCCCCTCCCCTTTCAATACGCTTATATTACGAAAAAATGTATTGAATACCCAAAAACAAAAAATGGTGATAACAATGAAAAATCCGTAGATGCCGATCTGGTCTAATATATAAGTTGTCTCCCGGCTCCAGTTGATCAGTTCCATATCCCGCAGCTTAGACGGCAAGGCAAAGACGCGATTAATAAAACCGGCAAGAACCGACATGGCATAAAAACCTCTGATGGTGATACCCGGGACCACCTGGGTAACAAGAGAACCGACCTGGATGCCGAACAGGGAGCCAATGAGCATGCCCATGGCCAGGGTATAAAAGATAAAACCGTAGATAGCATATTGGCTCAGTGAGGCGTAACCGGCAGTAAAGATGATCTGGAATATATCGGTACCGACAGTGGTCATGGAAGACACGCCAAGGCCGTAGACAAAGATGGGGAAGGTGAGAAAACCGCCGCCCACACCCATGATACCGGCTGCCATGCCGACCAGGGCGCCGCTGAGCACCAGGAAGAGCCAGGAGATCTTACGGCCGCCGGGGGTGATGCCCCGATCAAAGCTGATCATGGGTGGGATGTTGATTGCCTGCAGTTTCTGGCCAATGGACGGTATAGCTTCTTCTGTTGCGCTGAACTCATGGGTTTCCATGCTGCCCATGGCTTTTTTGGATCTGAAATAATCAGTGAGTGCGTAAAAGCCCAGAAAGCCAAGCATGCAGACATAGACCAAGGTAATAAAGGCATCACTGAGTACGGGGTTGAGCTCATAAAGGTAACGATTTAAAAGACCTCCTGCCGTAGCTCCGCCAATAGCGCCGATCAAAAAGGTAAACGCCAACGGCACCGAAATATTGCCCAATTTTTTATGGAGTACACTTCCCATGATGGCCTTGGCAAAGATGTGAAAAAGGTCCGTACCAACGGCAAGGATACCCTTGACGCCGATACTCATGAGAGCCGGTGCAATAATAAAACCACCGCCCGCCCCGATGCAGCCAGTGATCAGTCCGGCCGCCAGACCCACCAGGGTTGAAGCAATAAAAACTGTGGGCGTGTAGAAGGCTGGAGTGTAGGCCTTAGTTCCACCGATCACATCCGGCAAACTAGTGGCATCACCACCGGCGATGGCAATGCCGCCAAGGATAATCGGCAGCAGCAACAGACAGAGTGTCAGTTTTCTGTTACGGCTCTTCAGGATGTTGGTTGACATCTCCAGTTCCCATTTAGCATGGGCCCTTGCCCCCATCATCATAAACTGGTTGAAGTCTCTAAAAAAACTCATTGCTCATTATCCTCTGCTTGTTGCAGTGCGTGACCATTGCAATATAGACTTACGTCACTAACTGTAATTTCTCAAAAAATGCTGGTGTACTGCCCCCTCTTTAGCAGGTAGCGAGCCTGGGAGACGCCGAAAAAAGATTGAGGACGATTTGTTTATGGGGTACCACCACTTATTGAGAAATCACCTCACTAACTTGGTATGGCCAGGTCTTTTTTCATTTGCGCCTTTTCAATCTTATCTTGCTGAATACGCTTCTTTGCATAGGCATCTTTGAGTTTTTCCAGCAATGGCTCCAGCTCCATGGGCTTCATCAGGTAATCGAAGGCGCCCAGCTTCATACCGTCTATGCCTGATTCAACAGAGGCATGCCCGGTAAGCATCACCACTTCGGTCAGCGGTCGTATGCGTTTGATTTCCTGAAGAGTCTCAACACCGCCCATGCCGGGCATTTTCACGTCAAGGAGAACCACATCAATATCTCCTTTTTTGATACGCTTCAGGGCTTGTTCTCCACCCTCTGCTCCCTCACATTGAAGGTCTCGTTTGTTCAGGCGTTTCATTGTCAAATCTCTGAATTCCTGCTCATCATCAACAATCAAAACGTTAAAAAGTGCCATAATTTTCTCCTTTGTTTAATTTTTTCAGTTCCGTGGGCCGCTTGTTCATCTGATTTTATTATCTGCCGTTTGTTCTCTTCATAGGGCAACTTTGAGGCCAAAATAATTTTCTTGGAGTAAGAAAAAAATTTTTTCCTGTATTTACAACTTGTTATGCGACAAAAAATGTAATGAAGAAAATCATTGAAAACAATAAAGGTGGTGTTGGCTCCGTGTAAAAAAAGTGACAATTCAAACAGAATCTACACCTATCCGTTGTATAAACACGGATAAATACTCGTGTAAAAAAAGTGACGGAACTCAGGTGTTTGGTGTATATTTGTGTAAAAAAAGTGACAAAACGATTGGGGAGTTGATCTGTCGGAAAGAAACCTGTGTCGTCTGAGATGAGAAATGATGCAATACCAGTCAGTCCTGTAAGGGCAAGGGGCAAGGGGAAAAAATTGATTAACCATACTCGAAGTGACCACAAAACAGACAGCCGATTAATTGAGATACTTGAAAAACAAAAACAGGATCTCGTTGTTCGTTTTCTTAAGAAACACGAAGAGTTGGAGGCTGGAAAAGATTTCACTAACAAAATTCTTTCCAGCCTCTTCAGCCTGTTTTTTCTGCTGAACGAAGATCTTGTAATCGTGCAGGCAAATCAGGAATTTTATCGCTGCCTTGGATATTCCGCAGGAGATAAAGAGAGCCTGACCCTTGAACAGGTTACCGGACGAAAAAATTATGAGACGGTTAAGGCTGTTCTCACCAAAGGGGAGTTCAGCACTTTGGAGACCCATTTCCGCACACGGACAGGAAAAGAGGTGCCTGTCACCCTTAAAGGTTCCACCTCGACAACTAAATCAGGTCGTATCCGCTATATGTTGATCGCCTCGGACAGAAGTGATTTTCAAACAATGATGGCCAGAATGCGAGAAGCCCAGGAACAGTTAATTCATTCCGGCAGGCTGGCCAGTCTGGGAGAGATGGCGGCAGGCGTCGGCCACGAGTTGACCCAGCCGCTGAATGCCATTCTGCTTTTTTCCAGAAACTGCCTGAAGGCTCTGGATGACCCCCTGAAAAATAAAAACATGCTGGAAGAAAATCTGAATATCATTATTGATCGGGTGAACAAGGCAACATCCATCATTCGCAGCCTGAAAAATTTCGGCAGTAAAGTGCCGGATGAAATTACAGGGGTGAATATTAATAATATTCTTCGCAACATTCTTGAGTTTCTGGATTCACGGCTGACATTGTCTGATATAAAATTGAATCTGCAGCTTAATGAGACGGTTCCCTGGGTTCTGGGTCAGGAGGTCAAGTTGGAACAGGTTTGTTTGAACCTTATCCAGAATGCTATTCAGGCCATGGGAAAAACAGAGTTTCCCGTGTTGACAGTTAAAACCCGGCTGCAGAACAGCATTGACCCGGGAACTCTGGAAGACAAACCATTTGTTGTGATATCAATCGCGGACAATGGTGAAGGAATGAGCAAGAATAAGCAGGAAAAAATTTTTGATCCCTTTTTTACCACCCGGGAAGTTGGTACGGGTATGGGACTGGGCCTCTCTATTGTTGATCAAATTATCCGTGGATTCTCAGGCTTTATCAAGGTGGAGAGCTCGCCCGGTTCCGGCACCTGTTTTTCAGTCATGTTACACCCCTACCATAAAAAAAATAGTGCTTGAACGGAAAGTGCCAATCCTAATGTTAACACGGGTTGCGGACGATTCTTTGTGGCGAAGATTTGTTAAAAAGCTGTTAGCGCTTAGCTTTTAGCCGTTAACAGCTAACCCCTAACAGCTAATCGCTAAAATCTTCATTTTGGAATCGGAGCTTAACGTCTTGAATAAATGTTATTTTTGACTTTTCGTTCAAGCACAAAATAGAAGAAAGGATCGACCATGAAAAAAACGGATTATGGGCAACAGGCTCCCCGAATTATGGTTGTTGACGATGACATTTATCTGCTCACAGCCATTGAGCAAACCCTGATCCTCAACAACTATTGTGTGGACACCTTTAATACTCCCCAGAAAAGTCTGTCTGCTGTGGCAAAGATTGAGTATGCCGCAGTAATCACGGATATTAAAATGCCGGGAATGGATGGCATTGACCTTCTCGGCCATATCAAAAAATTTGATCCGGAGCTGCCGGTAATCATGATAACCGGACATGGTGATGTGGCCATGGCAGTTACCGCCATTAAAGAAGGGGCCTATGACTTCCTGCAAAAACCTGTTGATGAAGATGTGATGATGGCCTCACTCGGCAGGGCCGTAGAAAAAAGACAACTGGTGCTGGAGAATCGAAAACTCAGCAGGCGTTTGCAAAAACAACGGCGGAACCGTTCCCGTTTTCATGGGCTGGTGGGCAATCATCCGGCCATGCAGCAGCTCTATGATACCATTGAAAAGGTGGCTGCGGAAAATGACCCGGTCATGCTTTACGGTCAAACAGGAACAGGAAAGGAGTTGGTGGCACGGGCTATCCACGAAATTGCTGATCGATCCGGAAAACCATTTGTGGCGATCAATATGGGAGCCATTCCTGTGGATATGATAGAATCAGACCTGTTTGGCCATGTTAAAGGCGCCTTTACCGGAGCAGTCCAACAAAAGGCGGGAAAATTTTCCTATGCCGGCAAGGGCACGCTTTTCCTTGATGAAATTAACAGTCTGCCCATAGTGCTTCAGGCCAAGCTGCTGAGAGTGCTTGAGGAAAAAGCCATTACGCCCCTGGGGAGTAATATCCCTGTTCCCGTGCATGCCAGGATCATCGCGGCATCAAATAAGGATCTCTCTGAAAAAATAGCTCAAGGACGTTTTCGTCAAGATCTCTATTTTCGCCTCAATGTCCTGCCCGTAAACATTCCATCCCTGAAAGAAAGGAGCGAAGACATTCCAATGCTGACAGAATATTTCCGTCAGGAATACTGCCATGAACGGCAGCAGGATGTTGAACCTTTTGACACTAAAACACTCCAGTCCATGCAAAAAAAAGAATGGCCGGGGAATGTGAGGGAGTTAAAAAATTATGTGCGCAGAATGTGCATATTTGGATCGCAGTCCAATATTGATGAATTTTCTCAACAATCCGACCAGTTATTTGAGCAGGGAGTTAAGCAGAAAGTGCCGTTAAAATCCCTGATGGAGCAAATAGAGAAAAAATACCTTATAGAGATATTAGCTAAAAACCGGGGCCAGGTAACCCAATCCTATCAGGATCTGGGGATTTCAAGAAAAAGCCTCTATGATAAAGTGAACAAATACGATCTTGATTTGACTTTTTTCAGACAGACTGTTTGATGGAGGTATTGATCCCGACATTTATTTTAAATATTTTAAAAGTAACAAAAAAATTATATCGTCATTCCGGCATGTCCTTTGCCGGAATGACGTGAGTGGATATTCTTAACTTATCCTGCTGATTTTACATTTTTGATAAGGCCTCAACATTCCCCCCTTTTTTATCACCCTTCATATCATCCTTAAACAGCGTATATCCCCTGGTCATGGCGCAGAAATCCCCGCACATGGTACAGGTTTTACCGTTTTCCGGGCTGCGGCTGCGCCGGATCTCTTCAGCCTTGTCAGGAAACATCAACAGCTTAAAATGATCCTGCCAGCGGCTGTCCCGCCGTGCCAGGGCCACCCGCTTTTCATGTTCACGGCCGCGGCCATTGGCAATATCGCCGATACGGGCGGCCAGCCGGGTGGCCCGTACTCCCTCACGAACATCGTCTTCACCCGGCAACGCCAGATGCTCCGCCGGAGTGATATAGCAGATCAGGTCAGCGCCATAACGGGCCGAGTTGGCAGCGCCGATTGCCGCAGTGATATGATCGTAGCCTGCGCCGCTGTCCGCCGGCAGGGGTCCGAGAACATAGTAGGGTGCATTCCCGCTCATCCTCTTCTCCAGCATAATATTGCCCTCAATCTCATCCAGGGGCACATGGCCCGGCCCCTCAACCATCATCTGGCAGCCCATTTCCCGGCCCAGTTCCGCCAGTTCACAGTTGATGATCATCTCGGCCATCTGGGCCCGGTCGTGGCTGTCATGGATGGCCCCGGCCCGGATGCCGTTGCCAAGAGACAGGACGGCGTCATATTTTTTCATTAAGGCACAAACCCTGTCAAACTGTTCATAAAGCGGATTTTCCCTGTTATTGTACTCCATCCAGGAAACCATGAAGGTGCCTCCCTTGGAAACCAGGCCGCCATAGCGATAGCCCTGTTTGCGCAGCCGCTCAATACTGAAACGATTGATGCCGCAGTGGATGGCCATGAAGGAAATACCGTCGCTGAGCTGTTTTTCGATGAGATCAAAGAGGTATTCCGGATCAAGCTTGTTGGGATTGCGATATTTGCGGGAGGCATCCGAAAAGGCCTGGTAGAGCGGTACATTGCCCACCGGCAGAGAGCAATGGGCCAGAATTTCACGACGTACCTCATCAAGATCGCCGCCGGTGGAGAGCTCCATCAGGGTATCGGCCTGCTCCTCTTCGGCAATGGCGGCCTTTCTCTTTTCAAGATCAAGGTCAAAAATATCAGAAGAGGTGCCGATGGAGGCATTCACCTTGGTGCGCAGACCGGTGCCGATGCCCACCACCTTCTGATTTTTTCGTTGCGGATTAGCGGGGATGACGATTTCTCCGGCCCTGACAAGTTCCCTGATCGCTTCCGGACTGTAGCCCTCATCTTGGCCAACCGTTTCCATCTGCGGGGTGATGATTCCTTCTCCTGCCAGTTCAAGCTGGGTTTTCATAGTGTTTTCCTCTCAAGGACCTGTCCGATCGGGCAAAAAAAAATCCGCCTTGCAGAACACTCTGCAAGGCGGAAATTTGCGGACACAATTTTCTCTGTCTCGTGTTCATTTCTCATGAATGAACACGGTTTAATCCGGCAGGTCTTCTGACTTGCAGATCAATCTGCCTGCCGCGCCTTCCCATTCTTAATTGAACAGTGGCATCATGCGGCAGCAGTCCCTGCTTACAGCGTCGGCCCAACGTTACGGATTCACACCGTATTCCCTTTTCACCGCCTTCAGAGGATCTCCGGAAGGCGGCACCGGATTAAATAGTCTCTATTTTCGAACCGGAAAATTACTCGATCCAGGGCTAATTGCAAATAAAAAAGATTTTCGCATTCATATTTTATATGATATAGATTCCTGACAGAGTCGATATTCAACTTCTCCCCGAATGCGGAAAGTGTAAATCCGCACAAATCATAAAACTGTTCGCCAAGGGCTACTCCTCATTTTCGGTATCCCGTCCTGTAAGCGTTCACCAGCTCACAAGGAGCATAACATGGGAAAAATAGGTAAATTTGTACTTGGTTTAGCTGGAATCACTGCTGTCGTCCTCATCGGACTCTCCCTCTTTGTCCGATTTTATCTGACGGAAGAACGCTTAAAAGAGATTATCATCCCCCAGGCGGAAAAAAGTCTGGGCAGACCCGTGGACATCAGTGGGATTAAGGCCGGTCTTTTCAGCGGCATAACGGTGGAGAACGTGGCGGTGAAGGAGGCGGACAACAAGACCGACTTCCTTAGTGTCAAAAAATTTGTCCTGCGTTATGACCTGATGCCATTGCTGCAGAAAAAAGTGGTTGTCAGCGAAATACGAATCGTTGAACCTCGTATTGCCATTCAGCGCGACAAAAAAGGGATCTTCAATTTTGAAACCCTGGCAGTGCTTGCCGCTGCCGCCGAGACTTCTTCAACAACACCTTCGCCACCCCCTGAGCCGGGACTGGAAACAGCGGCCCTGCCCCTGGCCCTGACCGTCAACCAGATCAGCATCGAAAAGGCCGGTTTTACATTTACCGACCAGCTTGGTGAACTGCCGGAGGTCACAGCTGAGGCCGATGTCAATATCGGTCTTGAAATCGGCCATGACCTTGCCTCACTGCGCTATCAGGGAGATCTGAAATTTATGGTTGATGCGCTTTACCAGGAGCTGAAACCCCATGTTCAAGGCTCCAGCCATTTTGACCAGCAACAGATCACATTTAACGTGGACGTGGACCTCGACAATGAAAAGGCCCACATCCAGGGCGAGGTAAAAAACTACGCCAAGGCACCGGACATCAGACTGAATGTCCTGAGCAAAAAACTCGATATTGATCATCTCATGGCTTTACTGGCCGGACTTGGCGCACCTGCGGCTGCCCAGGACGAAAAAAAGACAGTTGCAAAAACTTCTGGATCTCCAGTGGCTCCGGGAAAGTTACTGCCGCCGGGGCTTAAGGCCGCAGGACAGATCAAGGTTGATGAAAGCCGTTACAAGGGCTTGAGTATCGTTGATTTTCTCGTCCAGTACAATCTTGAAAAAGGTATTTTTACTGTGAACGACTTTTCCGCCCAGACCGCGGACGGTCAAATCCAGAGTGATTTGCGGGTTGATCTCAATCAACCGGGTCTTGCCTATGATGGCAAGTTCAACATTGACGGTATCCAGGTAATGTCTGCCGTGGCCGGACTCACCGAAAAGGAGTTTAATCAGGTTTCCGGCACACTGAACACCAACATGACTTTCAGCGGCAGCGGTATTGAGTGGCCTGAAATGAGAAAAAACCTGACAGCGGAAGGTGATTACGGACTGTTTAACGTCCTGGTTAAGAAAACAGCGGTCACCGAGTCAGTGGCCGGGCTACTGAAAATGGATGAATTGCGGGAGCTTTCTTTTGAAAAAATTGACGGCACACTCGATGTGAAAAACGGCCAGTTATTTCTCAAATCAACAATGAACGGTAGTGAGGTGTCCGGACTGGCCCAGGGAAAAATCGGTCTTGACGGCAAACTTGATCTGCCTGTGACCCTGCAATTTTCTCCGGAGTTGAGTGAGAAATTAGGTCAGCAACTCTCCGTTGCCAAATATCTCAGCGATGAAACAGGCCGCACTGAGATTAAACTCAGACTGGCCGGCACTCTGGACCACCCACGACCAATCATTGATCAGGAGCAGGCCACCAAAATCCTGACCAACAGAGCCGCCGAGGAATTACAAAAGCTCCTCTCCAATGATTCAAAAGAGGGTGAAGGCAACGAAAAGACAGATGCCGCCCGCCGGCTTTTAAAAGGCTTGTTCGGAAATTAATTTTGCCCGGAATTTTTAACTGCAGACGGTTGCAAAACCCATCTCCTGCAGAAGTTCAGCAGTTGGCAACTCTCCAGACAGCGGTTTTTAACGGCACCAGGAGCCGGAGAGTTGCCGGCCTGCAACGTCTGGCCACAATGGATCCCGGCCGGGACATGATTTTTGTCGCCGAACAGAACAAAAAAATCATAGGATTTATCCATTTACAGGCCTGTAAAAAAAACAATCAGTGGATAAACAGAGGGACGGGAGTTGCGGCCCGATACCGGCGTCAGGGTATCGGCTCGAGCCTCCTCTCCCTGGCCATTGAATCTGCCCGCCGAAAAGGAGCCGCCGCAGTCATTTCCTACACAGATAAAGACAATATCCCTTCTCTGACCCTCCATGAACGAATCGGTTTCAAAAAAGATCTTTTAAGCCGCCCACAGCCGGAACTGCGCTACCGGTTGTGCCTTTCCCTTGTTTAAT
>JAYEPA010000203.1:0-20508 GCA_034723545.1 Thermodesulfobacteriota bacterium
GCTTCAAGATTTTGAGGAGGCAGCCGACGGGCTATACCATAAATATTTTTTTGTTCCATGGGAACATAGTACTATATAAAGTTGATGCAAAAAAAATATAAAAAAACTTGGGGATGTAACTATTCAGAAGTCTACAACAGAGTATATTTGATGCCGAACTATGTCTTGTTTTGCAGAGGTGCTTAACTGAGAAATTATCAATAAGCGATTGTCACGAGACATCCGAACAGTTACGGAACATGACTTGCCTGCTGCCGCAGTTTGTCCTTGCAGATGACAAAAAAGTGAGTGTTTGGCAAACGGCAGCAGGTGAATCGACTTAATGGTTATAAAGATGTAACTATTCAGGTAGTGAACATAATTGCCCGCCACCTAACTGCTGAATAGTAGCAAAAATATTATTCCGTATCTTCACTGGAAACAGGAACGATTTCAACTTTGATTTCGCAGCTCATCTGGTATCCGACTTTGCAGGGAACCATGGTAACGCCTAGAGTCTTGATTGGTTCATCCAGCTGGATTTTTCTTTTGTCAATGACGATACCCAGCTCTGAAAGTTTTTCAGCGATATCGGTAGAAGTGACTGAGCCATAAAGTTTGTCTTCTTCACCGGCAAGCAGGGAGATTTGCACTGTTGAGCCAGCGATTTTATTAGACAGAAATTCAGATTCGGCCCGAAGTTTTGCTTTTTTTGCATTAATCGCCGATTTATGCTGTTCCAGGAGAAACAGACTGGCCTTGTTCGCCAGTATCGCTTTATTGGTGGGAATCAGGTAATTCCGGCCATAACCGGGTTTAACCTTGACAATATCCCCTTCCTCTCCAAGTGTATCTATCGTTTCTTTTAAAATCAGTTCCATTTTGTATCCCTCCACCCGCAAGGGTAGATTTCTAATATGTTCTGTCCAGGAGAAAGTCTCCTGGAGCTCTAATGTCGTTAACTTAAGCCTGAATTGTTCAATTTAGACCTTATTTTGTTTCTGAACGGCTTTTTCTAAAATCAAGCCAGACATCGGCCAGACCAGCAATGGCCAAAAAAACAAAACCGTAAGCCTGGATCAGGATCAGGGCATAGACAAGAATTCTAAACGCCCGAGGTACAGACCATTTGTTAAACAGGGTAGCCAGAACTGCAAGTCCCTGAAAAAAATATAATGTTCCCAGGATCAAAACGCCGTTTATACTGAAATTTCGAAACGGAGAAGCCGGTAAAATCAAGCCGGCACCAAAAATAATCACGGGCCAGACGAGTTGTTCCGGAAGGTGCCAGTGATAAAAATCCTTCCATGGCGTCAGGCATGGATCCTTTTTTTTGAGCAGCCAGTTGCCTGCTGTCATGTTAAGCCATACCGTGAAAACAGCACTGATCGTCACGATAGCGGGCATAATGACAGGCACTATGTTTCTTAGTTGAAGAAATACCGGCTCGAGTTCCTTCAGCCCCTGTTCCGACAGATCAGAGGATTCCTGGTAGATGGCATATGTGGCTGAAATTCCCTGATCAAATACGGCTATAATCTCATTGTATGGATTGCTATGATAAATGAGTCCATACAGGAAACCCGTCGAGATCCAGCATGCAATGAGCACCACAACGCCCATGAAAGCAGTATGCAAACAGGTCTCTTTTTTTTGAACGGCCTGGGCAAGGTAGAAGCCAAGGGGAAGCAACGTAAAAGAGACCAGAAGAGACGCGAGTGAACCGGTTAGAACAGATACCATGCCTGAGATAATGACTGCAACGCTGATAATACGCGTTCCATGGCTTGTCCCGAATCCGACCAAAACCAGAAAAATCGGTAGAGGAATCAGGCTATGAAGCCAACCGAATTGAGACGTCAGTATAGGGAGCAGGAATACAGTTGCAATTAACCCAATGCCCAATATCGAAGGGTAAGGTCTTTTTTGACTGTCATCTTGGCCGGCCATTATTTTTTTTGGCAAAGGCCTGGTGCTGATTTAACCCTGCATGGAGCCGCTGTAGGACATCAAGGCAATTTGCCGAGCCCTTTTGATTGCCTCGGTCAGTTCCCGCTGATGCTTAGCGCAGGTTCCGAAAATTCTGCGTGGGATAATTTTTCCCCGTTCAGAGACGAAACTTCTCAGAACCTTCGGGTCCTTATAATCGATAATAATGTCTCTGTCCGCGCAAAAACGGCATACTTTTCTACGGTGAAAGATTTTTTTCTTTTTCATATCATTCTGCCTTATCTATCGCATCAGCCTCAGGCACATCTGCCTCAGAGCTATCAGTCGCAACAGCCTCAGGCACTTCAGCCTCAGAGCTATCAGTTTCGATTTCTTCTTGATCAGATTCTTCCTGATCCTCGTCTTCCGAAGGTTCATCGGCAATATAGACATCTTGCAGCTTGATGGTCATATATTTAAGGATGCGTTCATCAATTTTGAAAATTCGCTCCATCTCATTTACAGCAGCGGGAGTTCCAGCATATTCTGTGAGAACATAATGACCCTGTTGTTCTTTTTTAATGAGATAAGCTAGTTTTCTCAGTCCCCATTTATCAACCTTGAGAACTTCGCCGTTTTCTTCCTGGATAATTTTCCCCATTCTGTCAAGAATGGTGTCAATCTCATCTTCGGCAATATTTGCTTTGATGATAGTGATCGTTTCATACCTGCGCATAGTTTTCCCCCTTATGGACGTGACAGGCCCTCTTTTTCCTTTTTCTCATCAGTGGAGAGCAAGGAGGTAGTATTCTTTTTCCGGTTGAACCGGCGTTGGAAGCATAATTGAGCCGATCTTTCATAGATCAGATCATTCACACTTTAAGAAGAAAGCAAATAACATGGTCTTTATGAACTGTCAATATTTTTGTCATCAGGGCTGGATTTGGAATTTTTTATGCGCCGTTATGACTTTTAATATGAGGAAGTTTCACTATCCAACTCTTATTTTTCCGACCGTCGGTTATAATCTGAGATAAATTTGTCCGTTACTGAATTCAAAGCGTCTTCACAGTTGATCTTATTGATACGGCTGATATGAACGATCAAGAACAGGAGATCACCTATTCTGTCGAAAATGTCCTGGCTTGTCTCAGCGTTCACAGCGCGGCTAAGCTCCTCTTTTTTTTCATCAAGACTCGTGAAAAAATCAGCCTGCTCAGGCCATTGGAAACCGTTTTTTGCGGCCCGTTCAGAAACCCGCAGGGCTTTAGTTAGGGAAGGCAGTGAACTGGGAAAATCCAGATCTCTTTTGTTCTGTTCTTTCCGGCCTTTCTCTTTTGCTTTGATTTTCAGCCAGCTGCGCCGCTGTTCTTCAAGAGAGTTGACTTTTTTATCTTCAAAGACATGGGGATGACGGCGAATCATTTTTGCTGTAATGGCGTCAATTGCATCTGCCAGGAGAAATTGTTTTTTTTCTTCATATAAGCGGCTTAGAAAAATGATTTGAAATAAAAGGTCGCCGAGTTCTTCCTTGATGTGTTCCGGATCACCATGATCAATGGCTTCAGCAAGCTCATGTGCCTCCTCAATAATATACGGCTTGAAACTTTGCGGTGTCTGTTGCTGGTCCCATGGACAGCCGTCCGGGCCGCGAAGTTTTTTGATAACGCGTTGAAGTTCGATAAAGTTTTTTTCGGATTGATTCATAATAATTTTAAGTAGATAAAAATGATAAAAAAATAAATTTTTAAAAAATAGTTTAATTTGTTTTGCAATCAGGTTACATGAGGTGTTACACTCGTATATGTACCTAGGCAGGATAAAGGACAGTACCACATCATTTATTTGAGTATAAAGACTTTTTTATTTGACGAGCCGATTTAATTTGATAAGGAGAAAAAATGGCAAAAAAACCTGACAAAAAAATTCTTTTGGAAAAACATAAGGACATTGCCAGGATCGATCAAGAAACAAAACGAACTCATGGCTGGTATGTGCGTGTTCGTTATTTTGGTAAAACCCATTCCAAGTTTTTTTCAGATGGTAAATGCGGCGGTCGTTATTCAAGCCTGCTTTCAGCCTTGGCCTGGCGGGATCAAATTGAAAAAAAGCTTGGCAAGCAGAGAACCGACAGGCATATCGTCACGGTGAGCAACACCACGACCGGCGTTGTCGGTGTTCGTTTGAACGACGAGATGAACCGGTATGAGGTGAGTTGGGTTACGCCTTTGGGTAAACAGGGGAAAACTTCGGTATCAATTAAAAAGCACGGTAAGGAAAAGGCCTTCAGCAGGGCATGTGAAATCCGGCAGGTCAAAGAGCAGGAGAGACTCGCCTCCTAACCTGTAGCATTTAAAATAGAGACCGTCCCCCCGGTTGTTGCGCTGAATAGTTACCCTCCTGTTTATGTAGTTAACACCCTGTCAGAGATAATTGACGATTTCTGCCGGCCTTTTCACCAATCCTTTAGCGCCGCTTTCCGTCAGTTCCCCGGATGTTCTGAATCCCCATAACACTCCCAATGGATACATCCCGGCTCTGACGGCGGTCTGCATGTCCGTGCTCGTGTCACCGACATAGAGAATTTTTTTTGCATCAATACCGAGTTGCTTGCCGATCTCTAGGGCTCCGGCGGGATCAGGTTTTTTTGGAAATTCCGGGCAGGCGCCGGCAACATGATCGAACTGCTGTCCGTCGAGAAAATGGGCGACGGCCGTTTTTGTCAGGTCAGCGGGTTTGTTTGATAAAACAGCGAGGCGTAATCCCCTGACGCGCAGTTCGGAAAGCATTTCGGGTATCCCGTCATAAGGCATTGTTTTGTCGGCCCAATGATCGCCATAGACGCGTCTCATCTCCATCACACAGGTTTTAATCCTCTTCTCGTCACGCCACTTTTCCGGCAGAACCCGGCGTGCCAGGATTTCAATACCGTCCCCGACGAAATATTTATAGGCCTCTGTGGGATGCACCGGACAATCCATTTCCTTCAGTACCTTGTTCATGGAGTCGGCCAGGTCATCAAGGGTATCGAGCAGGGTACCGTCAAGATCGAAGAGTACAGCCTTAAGGTCCGTCATTTGTTTCCCTTCTCTGCGTCGCCGGAATCGTTTTTTTTAGATTTTTTTTCATCTGTGTCAGTTTTTGCGGTAGGAGTATTCTGGTTCATTTGAATGGTCAATGCCGTTTCAATAATGCGACGGCCGACTCCAATCCTGGCTCGTAACTCTGATGGTTTACAAGGCTTAACCAGGTAGTCATCCGCACCACCGTCAAGGGCAAGGATTTCTTCCTCTTTGGATTTCCTGGCAGAAAACATAATGATGTAAACATAAGGACCTCCAGATCTGATGCGCAATCGTTGACAGACCTGCATGCCGCTTAAACCCGGCATGTTCCAGTCGACAATGGCCAGCCTGATCTGATGATCTTCTTCCAGCCTTTGTAAGGCGTCATCGCCGTTATCGACCGGCACGGGCGTATACCCCCATTTGTTTAAAAATTCGGTTAAACCTTTGCTCACCACAGGATTGTCTTCGGCAATCAACACTTTTGGTTTTTTTGATAAGGAGGAGGGCTTTTTTTCGTCCATTATTTTCCTTATTGCGCCGACTGAATAAAAAGTCAGAAAACTGGATAATTTTTCTTTCGCTCAATTTGTTTTTGGTGTATAGGATTGAACACTTTTTATATTCTAGCTCATAATTATGTAAAATTGTATAGGGATTTTTAAATTTATTTTTCATTCTTTTTAAGGAGGATGCACTATGTCAATTAGCGTTTTTGGACACTCAAATCCGGATACCGATTCCGTCGCCGCTGCAATTTCTTTTGCCAACCTGCTCAAAGCAGAGGGTCAGGATGCAGTTGCCTGTATGCAGTCTAGTGCTGCCAAACTGAATCCGGAAAGCACCGTTGTTCTGGAAAAATTCGGTTTGACCGCACCTGAAGAAATTACCGATGCCGCCGGCAAACAGGTCGCTCTGGTTGATTTCAGTGACATCGGTCAGGCTCCGGCCGGCATCACTGATGCCGAGGTTGTAGCTGTTGTTGATCATCATAAAATTGGTGACATTACAACGAATAATCCGATCCTGTTTAATGCTCAGCCTGTTGGCTGTACCTGCACCGTGCTGAACGAGATGTACAAAATGAGGGGTATTGAAATTCCTAAGGACATCGCCGGCGCCATGCTGAGCGCCATCCTGAGCGATACTGTAAATTTCAAGTCGCCCACCTGCACCGATGCCGATAAAGCCGCAGTTGCCGACCTGAAGACTGTTGCCGGTGTTGATGATACCGACGCACTGTTCATGGATATGCTGAAAGCTAAATCAGCTGTCGATGGCGTACCTTGCAAGGATCTTCTCTTCCGTGACTACAAAGACTTTGATATGAAGGGAAATAAGGTTGGCGTTGGACAGCTGGAGCTGGCTACACTTGATCAGGTTGCCGCTATCCGTGACGATCTTTTTAAAGCCATGGAAGAAGTAAAAGCCGACGGTCGTCACACCGTACTGTTGATGCTCACCGATGTTGTGAAAGAGGGCACCGATCTGGTCGTCCTTTCCGATGACAATGCTCTTATCGAGGGAGCCTTTGATTCCAAGCTTGACGGCAATTCCATGTGGATTGACGGCATGATGAGCCGCAAAAAACAGACTGTACCGAACCTGCAGAAAGCTTTCGGCTGCTAAGACTAAGCTGAAATTTTCATAGCGGAATTAAAAAGCCGGATCATCTTTATGATGATCCGGCTTTTTTTTTGTAACTTCTCAATAAGTGGTGACGCTTGTTTGGCGTAGGAGCCCAGCCCTCTGGGCGATTATGCTCAGCTGATGCTGCAGATATCCATTATATCGCCCGGAGGCCCGGGCTCCTTACGCATTACACCTACACAACTGGCAGTCTCGTAAGTCGGATCTGTTTTGGTAAAATTACCACCACTTATTGAGAAGTTACATGATTCCTGGTTAATTGCTTGTTCTTAAATTGCTAATTAGAAATTATGAATGTAACTATTCAGCAAGGGCAATAAATTACCCTTTACTCCAGACTGTATCTGTTCAGATGTGCCCCATATTCGGAGTCTACGCTTACCTGTTCATTTAGAGATTCGAAGCGTACTAATGCTACTCAAGAAGCTCTAAATGGGCGAAGATGGGGTGCAGCTGAATAGTTACTTATGAATTAAAGAAAATATTTGATTAGATTCAGTACCTTCATTCTTAATTCGTAATTCCTAATTCGTAATTAATTTGCCCGAAGGGCATGATGTTCTTTTAAAAGCCATCAGACTGGCAATGTCTGGTCACATCCTGTTCATAGTTAAAGAAATCATCATGTTCATCATTATGGCAGGTGATACAAGTTTCCCGAGCGGGGCGTGAAAGAAAAATCTTTTTGTCGGGATCATTAGCATGAATCTTGCCCGGACCATGGCAGGATTCGCAGCCCACATTTCTGAGATTGGCAGGCAACGACAGAGCCATGACTCCGTTATCCGGTTTAACACCAGTAACATGGCAAGGCAGACAGTTGATATTATTCTGCTGTTTTTTGTTCACCAGGGTCTGGAAGGCCTGGCCATGACGGCTTTTTTGCCAGTTTTTATAGAATTTTTCGTGGCATTTGCCGCAGGCCTTGCTTCCGGCGTAGATCTGCATTTTTTTCATATTTTTGACGTACTTTTTTCCGGCCGCGTTGATTTTTTTCCTTGTTTTCTTAACGATCTTCAGAATGTCGGGCTGATCCCTAATGTTTGTTTCCATGGCAATGAACTGATTTTGAAAAGTTGAACTGAGCTCTTCATGGTGGCCACTGTTCTCCAGCTTAGCAATGGAATCCTCCAGGGTTTTACGTTCGCTGACAAGATTGTTGTAGGATTGCAGGGTTCCAGGTTTTGATTTGTTAATTTCGGCGGGATCTCCTTGTGCCTCAATCCTCCTGATGTTCCAGTTGAGCCGGTCAAGTGTCCTTTTTTGTTGCAGAGGACTTTCTTCGTCTTCTGTTTTCCATTTTCCGGCTTTATTCCACTGAATCATTAACTCGCCAAGATATTTCCCTTGCCTTCCTGTCTGGCAGAAAAGGGTTTGGTTCATCATAGCCGGGGCCAGGTTCGATGAACGTATACCGGCCTGAATGAGGATGTTGACCTCGGGCACTGTTTTGCTGATTTCTCTGTTTTGTTCAGCAGAAAGATTTGACAGCAGAACAATCATGTCGCATTGGCGGGTAAGTTTTTCCGCAAGTTGCGGCAGAACCTCCTGCCAGTTTCGAAGTTTCGCGTTATTACCAGTCAATATTCGGGCTGCGCCATCACCGGTGAGCCCAATTACGCCGATCGTCAGTTCTCCTTTTTGTAAAATAATTTGCGGCTTGAAGATAGGGAGATCCGTGTCTTCTGCGACCAGGTTGGCGCTGAGCCAGGAGAAATTGG
Organism: Thermodesulfobacteriota bacterium; assembly: GCA_034723545.1. GTDB lineage: Bacteria > Desulfobacterota > Desulfobulbia > Desulfobulbales > SURF-16 > JAGHCC01. The sequence continues at coordinate 8,345 of JAYEPA010000203.1, forward strand.
AGCGGGACTCCATTTTTTTGAAAAAATCAAGGCCGCCTGCCAAGTCATATTCCGTAATGCCCACCGCATCATATCCCATCAGGTTATAGGCCATGACAACGCCTTCAGACTGAATCCGTGTCTGCTCGAGACTGTTGGCTTGCAGGGATTTTACTCGTTTAAAGAGCAGAGCGCCGCCATCGACAATCAGATGCGTCTTGTCTGTTTTTCTTTGTTCAAGCTCGTATCCTTTTTTGGACAGACCGCCCAGTTGTTTGCTTTGTCAGCCACAGGGCTCGATCTCGCCGCGGACATCATTTGAATAAAAGATGGTCAGCTCGCTAAGAGATTCATTTGTCTGGCCGGGCGTCGGCATTACAAAGAACAGGGTGAAGAATATGAAAATATAGAAAGTTTTGAGCATTGACTAATTGTCTCCTGTCTGTTTTTTGTATAATTTTAACTTATCGTGCTGATTTTGCAATTTTTTTATAATGTATACTCAGTATGTTGTTACATAGAAGCAGACTCTGTTACCCTCTGCCCCTTTGCCCCTCTGTCACTTTTTCCCTTTGCCCCTCATCTTCTGCTCAGCCCTTTCTTTGAGAATTTTACGCCATTTCAGCAGACGATCCTTGATAATTGCCTCATGGCCCCGGTTAGTCGGATGGTAGTAAACCGTGCCTTCAAGTTCCGGGGGCAGATGGTTCTGTTCAACCAGGGCGACAGGGTCGTCATGGGCATACTTGTAGTCTTTGCCATAGCCAAGATTTTTCATGAGACGTGTGGGCGCATTGCGAATGTCGAGAGGAACCCCCAGGCTGCCGGTCCGCTTGATATCATCCATGACCTTGTTGTACGCCTTGTAGACCGCGTTACTTTTTGGTGCAGTGGCCAGATAGATCACGGCCTGGGCCAGGGCAAGTTCTCCTTCCGGAGAACCAAGAGTATGGTATGAGTCCCGGCCCTTTATTGCAAGAACAAGGGCCTGGGGATCGGCATTGCCAATATCCTCCGAGGCAAAACGAATCAGTCGCCTGGCAATGTAAAGCGGTTCCTCTCCGGCCTTGAGCATACGGCAAAGCCAGTAGAGAGAGCCATCCGGATCACTGTCACGTAAGCTTTTATGCAGCGCCGAAATCAGGTTGTAATGTTCTTCTCCATCCGCGTCATATTTCAGTGAATCGCGTTGAAAGGCCTGTTCAACGATTGCCAGGGTGATCTGTTTTTTGTTGTCATCCGTATTGTCAGCAAGAGAGGATGAAATCTCAAGACTGTTGAGCAGGTTTCGGGCATCTCCATCTGCCATGCTAATGAGATGCTCTCTCGCTTTTTTGTCAATCAGAAGGTTGAGCTCTCCGAGGCCTTTTTTTGCGTCTGTAGTTGCTCTGTCCACGATTTTATCGAGATCTTCATGGGAAAGAGGCTGAAGGGTCAAAACACGGCAGCGGGAGAGAAGCGGGGCAATAACATGAAAGGACGGGTTTTCCGTGGTGGCGCCGATCAGGGTCAGCAGGCCGTTTTCCACATGGGGCAGAAAGGCATCCTGTTGGGTTTTGTTGAAACGATGGATTTCGTCGACAAAGAGGATTGTCCTGGTCTGGCCTTTTTTTTGCTGGGCCTCGTCGACAATTTGCCTAATTTCCTTTATTCCTCCCAGGACAGCGGAGAAGAAAATAAAATCTGAACCGCTGGCTCGGGCAAGAATCCTGGCCAGGGTTGTTTTGCCGGTTCCAGGAGGTCCCCAAAGCAGAAGCGATGGAATGTATTCCTGTTCCATCAGCTTCCAGAGAAGTTTGTCCTTGCCGAGAAGGTGCTGTTGGCCGACAAAATCTTCGATTCTGTGGGGCCGGATTCTTTCGGCCAGAGGGATACTGTTGCTTGACGATGGGGACATCATGAGTTGTCGTCCGCCAGAAAGGAAAGCCTGTCAGCCAGCCTTTCCGCTGAAAAAACCAGGGATTCAAGATCAAGAAAGTCCAGGACATGATGGTCAAAAAGGATTTTCACTTTGGCTGCAAAGCCGTCTTCAGGTTCTTCTTTCCAGAAGAGAAGGTACTGAGGGAGCATGGGCAGAACTTGAAAAAATACGGCAACCGAGGCGGAACTCTCATTGTCGGGGCGTGATGGAATTCGGTTGCAGAGACTGCTGATCTCCTGGGTTGTTCTTCCGGTAAAAAGGTCGGCCAGGCGGTCCTCGCAGTAGACCTTCAGTGTCCTGATTTTAGAAATTGAGTTGGGCAGGCTTTCCAGGCCGATCCAGTTGCCGTCCGGTGCCCGTCCTCCCCCTGAGTGGACATAGTTGTAAAGCAGGATCTGGTCCCGGGGATCTTCGGGTTGCCGGTCGTCCAGGAAAATGTTTTTTTTGCCAAGCCGAACTTTTTGTCCCAGAAAGGAAAAGGACAGGATGTCCGGGTCTTTTGGAGACCACAAAGCGCCCAGAGGCTGAGCCGCTTTGCCTAAATCCATTGGCGCAATTTTTTCTTTTAGATGCTGGATCAGCTGCAGATCATGTTCCCGGCCCTTTTTCTCGAGACCGGTTTTCTCCTGACCACTCATATCAAGCCCTTCAAGATTGATATATGGGCATTTCCCTGGATCCTCACCGCTTCTTGCCACGTTGGCGGAAAAGGCGAGGCAGGCCGGATAACCGCACTCTCCGCAGTTTGTTTTCGGAGTTCTTTTTAGAATGTCAAGAGGGTTCATTTTGGTTGGTCTTGCTGGTTCTGTTGGTCTTGTTAGTCTTATTAGTCTTATTGGTCAGGTTGGTTCGGCCGGTCCGGCCGGCAAAATCATTTAGATTAATCTGGTTACTCGACTCATTTGCAACATTTCAATGAGTGGAGGCTACCGACCGCCTCCCCCTTTGTTAAAGGGGGATTGAGGGGGATTTATTTATAATTTGCCACCACTTATTGAGATCTTACACTCATTTGACCGCTTAAATTACCATCATAATTTCAGGATGATTTTTCAGCTCCTGGTAATAGCGGTTACGGATTTTTTCACTTTCCACTATCAGATCAAGGCAAAGAGAATGATATTTGCCGCCTTTGCTGCTGTTGGACGGTGAGAGCTGATGCTGTTGTTCAATCAGCTCGCTGACAGCCAGGCAGATTTTGTTGCTATCCCTGCCGATGAGGCGGAATTCCCATTTACACGGATAAGTGATGTCCGGTTTTCTGGTTTGGCAGAATGTACTTTTCTTCATGGATGTTTAAATTTTCAGGTTGAGCTAAATAATTTGTAAAACCACACTGCTGAGTAGTTATTCTGGATGTTTAAATCGATCATCTGATCTATGATTATGAACCTTGTCACGGAATTTTTCAAGCCAGCCGGTCCGAATCTCCTGCTGGTGATCAAATTCTGGAACATAGGGCTTGATATCAAGCAAGGGCGTGTTATCCAGTATGTCGACATTTTCAATATCGATTTTGTTCCCTTCAACGGCCAGCAGTTTGACAATGGATAGGCCGATGGGGTTGGGCCGCATGGGAGCCCTGGTTGCAAAAACACCGCGTTTTTTCGTGTCCATAAACGGGGTGACGGAAAGTTTTGTTTCCCGGATCCGGTGAAAATGATAAATCAGAATAAGATGAGAAAAACCCTCCAGATCTTTTAAGCCTTCAGTAAATTTCGGCAGGATTTCAATGGTTCCGCAGACACCCCTGGCCCCGGCAGGCTGGATTGGCATGCCCGCTGTTTCCTTAAAAGGGGTATGGATGGTGCCGATTTGCTGAAATTTGATCATTTTTTTATGTGATTACCAACGAACTTCAGCCATAATTAGGCACGGTGTTGGAGCCCGGCCCTCCGGGCGATAAAGGGTAAATCTTTTGCTCAGAGCCCCTTATCGCTCACAGGGGTGAGCTCCTACATATCAAATTATTCGCACCCCACCCCCGCGTTTTTCGGTAGCTATTACATATGAGGCTGAAGATTAGTGGTAATCACATTACCTTATGTTTTCTTGAATTTATCATTAATTGCGCCAATTTTTTATCGTTGTATATTAAGCATATGAATAATAGAGAGCAAGGAAAAAGGGCACAGAATTTGACTCAGAATTTGACCAGGGATTTTCTGCCGGCAACAGGAAAGGAGATGCGTGCTCGTGGGTGGGACTTTGTTGATGTGGTTCTGGTGACCGGGGACGCCTATATTGATCATCCTTCATTCGGTATTGCCCTGATTGGTCGTTTGCTTGAACACCACGGTTACCGGGTCGCAATTCTTTCCCAGCCCCGCTATGATTCCGTCGAATCCTTTCATGTTTTTGGAAAACCCCGTTTGTTCTGGGGGATTACCGCAGGCAATCTCGACTCGATTGTTGCAAACTACACTGGGAACGGCCGGGTACGTGAACAGGATAGTTACTCTAAAGACGGCAATCCCTATTTTGGTTCAAAAAAAATAAAGACAGAGCGGCGGCGGCCTGATCGGGCCGTGACCCGCTATGCCAACCTGGCCAGGGCAGCGTATAAAAATGTTCCCGTGGTGCTTGGTGGGCTTGAGGCTTCGTTGCGCAGATTTGTCCATTTTGATTATCAGCAGAACCGGCTGCGGGGTTCGGCCCTTGCCGATGCCAAGGCCGACATCCTGGTTTATGGCATGGGCGAGACAGCCATTCTTGAGATTGCCCGGCGCATCAGCACGGGCAAGTCTCTGGATGAAATTCCCGGGACCTGTATCAGATTGTCTGATCGGCAGAAAAACGATTTTGAAGGGAAGCAGCCTCTCGTTCTTCCATCCTGGCAGGAGATCCGGGAAGACAAGAAAAAGTTTTTACAGGCCGAGTTGATCCTGGATAAACAGGCCAGATCATCGGGTAAGCAGATCATTCTGCAAAAACAACAGGGAATATGGGTGGCCCAGTATCCGCCTCAGCCACCATTGAAAACAGCGGAACTTGACAGGCTCTACAGTCTTCCCTTTGTCCGGGGAGTCCATCCCGTTTCTGGTAGGGTGCCGGCCTGGAACATGATTCGTCATTCCCTCACCATTGTCCGCGGCTGCTCGGGAAATTGTTCCTTTTGCGCCATCAGCAGGCATCAGGGGCCGGTTGTTACCAGCCGCAGCAGAGAATCGATTCTTGCCGAAACAAGTAAGGTTGTTGGAATGGCTGATTTCAAGGGAACCATTTCCGATCTTGGCGGCCCCACTGCCAATCTGTATGGGGTGACCTGCGCCAAGGACAGCTGCCGCCGGCATGACTGTCTTTATGACCATGTCTGTCCCCATCTCAGAATTGATGAATCCGCTTTTATGCGTCTCCTGAAAGAGGTCTCGGCCGTCCCTGGCGTGAAACATGTCTATGTCTCTTCGGGCTTGCGGATGGAACTGCTTTTGAAAACACCGAAACTGCTTGCCGAACTCCTGAACCATCACACTCCCGGAGCCATGAAAATCGCCCCGGAACATACCGAGTCCCATGTTCTTCGTCTCATGCACAAGCAGAAGCCGGAGGTGTTGCCCCGTTTTCTTAAATCCTGCCGTAAACTGACTCGGAAAACGGGTAAGAAAATAATTTTTAATCCCTATATTATTTCTGCCCATCCCGGATGTACTGAACGGGATATGAAGTTGCTGTCCCAAAAAATGAAAAAACTTGGCCTGACCGTCAAACAGTTGCAGGATTTCACTCCCACGCCGGGAACGCTCTCCACGGCCATGTTTGTTTCCGGTCTTGACCGGGACACCCTTGAACCGGTTTTTATTCCCAAAGGAGGAGGGGAACGGCGCCGGCAGCGTAAAGCTATGGAAGAGAACAAGCCTTTTAAACATCCAAAAGGGTCACGCTCTCGTTGACTAGCGGAAACTTATAATATGAAGAGCGTCCCCCTAATCCTAATCCCACGAATAATACGTTTAAATATAGGAGGAAATAGATGTCTACTCGACAACGCATAACAAGAATAGTAACAACAGCATGCTTACTGATCAGCCTGGCTTTCATGGCCGAGGCTGCAATCAAAAACGTTGGATTTCAGGATTATATGAGTCACCTGGGTGTGGACACCAGCTTTAATCTAATGAAGATCGAACCGGGCGGTACGGTTGAAGGCGTGGTTAAAAACGCCGAGGTACTGAAAAAAGCAGGCGGTCCTGCCGGTGTGAAAGTAGGTGATCCCGTGATTTTTCATCATCTGGGAGATGGTAAGTTCCGGTTAAGCTTCCCCAGTCTTGAGAACAAGAACAGCATGGATATCAAGTTCGAGTAATGCAGGTAAATTAAACCACGAAGGACACGAAGCGCACGAAGAAAAAATGATGAAAGGGGTCAGGTCTCCGTTTGATTTTTCTTTTCTTGCTGACACGAAGCGTTATAATGCTTGGAACTCCGAATGACTGTTATGGAGAAACGCATGTGTCTGTCAATCAGTTTCCAGAAATGCTTTAAGATTTACGAAAAGATGCCGCTTCAATGCCGTATCGATTTAATTTGTTATATAAATGTGTTCGATCCAATCCGGCAAGCTTGGAAGCTGAGGTTACGTTTCCTTTGCTCTGGGTAAAAAGGTTTTTAAGATATTCTTTCTCAAAAGAGGCAAAAGACTCTCTATAGGAAAAATGATGACTTAATTTTTTTGTGGATTCAGAAAGTTCCTCTCCTTCAGGAAAAAAGTCTTCCCAAGTTAAAAAAGATGATGAGGAGAGCAAAAAAGCCCTCTCAAGAGAATTTTTTAATTCTCTCACATTTCCAGGCCATTCATATTGCATGAGTGCATCCATAACCTGGGGAGATATCTTTTTTTCGTCCTTGTTATGCATTTTTCGAATAAAGAAATAAATCAAGCCCTCGATATCTTCCGGTCTTTGGCAAAGAGGAGGTATTTTTAAAATCACTCCTGAAAGTCGATAAAAAAGATCTTTTCTAAAACGCCCTGAATCCGCATCTTTCTTTAAATCTCTGTTGGTAGCAGCAATAACCCTGACGTCCACCTTGATCGTCTGAGTCCCACCGACTCGACGGATTTCTTTTTCCTGCAGAAATCGTAATAAACTAGCCTGTATATCCAGAGGCATCTCGCCGATTTCATCGAGAAAAAGAGTGCCTCCTTGAGCTATTTCAACCAAACCCTTTTTCTTTTGTTCAGCTCCTGTAAAAGCGCCTTTTTCATGACCGAAAAGTTCACTTTCCAATAAATTTTTTGATAGAGCAGCGCAGTTAAGGGCTACAAATTTGTTTCCCCTTCTTCTTGAATGTTTGTGAATCAATCGCGCACACCACTCTTTACCCGTACCGGTTTCACCCTGAAGTAAAACACTCAAATCACTTGGAGCTACCCGTTCTAAAAGAGAATACATTTTTAGCATTTTCGCGGAAGGACAAATATAAAAACAGCATTCTCCCATTTCAGATTTGAGAAGTCGATTTTCTTCCTCAAGGGTTTCTTTCTCTCCTATATGAATTAAAATAGGAGAAACATAGCTTGCAAGAGCCCCTGCATAACCCGTTAAAAGAGGAGGCCATTGTGAAGGTTTGCTTGAGTCTATATAGAATAATCCCAAAATTTTTTTCTGAAAAACAAGAGGAACACATAAAACACTGCGTATCAATTGACCATGTAAGCTTTCACTTGTTTTAAAATGATCATCAAGCAATACATTTTTGCAGAAGACAGGTTTTTGTTCTTTTAAAACCTGTGTCACCAGTGTGCGTGACAGGGAAAATTTATTATCGAAATTTTTTAAATGATCTGAATCCGAAGCAGGTATTTCCTGGAAAGATCCTTCCTTTTTGTTCCAAAAGAAGAAAAGAATCCGTTCACGAGAAAAATACTTTCTAAAGGATTTCTTGACGCAATCAACCAACTCTTTTTTGGAGGTGGCATAATTTAACTTTAAACCAAGTGAGTATAATTCCTCAATGAGATAATCCCCCTTCCCCCCCTGAGCTGAAAGTTCAGGGAAAGAAACATCTTTCTCACAAATATAGCTGTCAGCTAAAGTGACATCCACCTGCTCACTTTTAGAGACAATGACGCCTTTTTCCATTTCGACTAAACGGAAAACAAGGTGTCCCAAGAGGATTTCTTCACCCAGAAACAGTTCTTTTTCTTTCAGATATTGAACGGTTCCATCTTCCTGAAGTTCCGGCATTGCTCCAAAAAATTTGTTTTTTTCAGTCCTTAAAGAAACAGATACCTTTTCCCCATTTCCATCAAGAGAAAGAGTTAAAAACCATTTCTCTGAATGCTCCGAGAGTGATTCTCCCTTTTCGAAGGGAAACATTCTCCCTTCCAATGGTCCGGATACAACTAAAAAACATAAGTTCAAAACCATACTCCTGTAGATTTTTTTCGACGGAGTGTTGACTATTGTCTACACATTTTGCAACAAGATGGAAATAGAAATTGATTGGGTGAGTGTAAAATATATTTATATATTCAATATGTTATGTGTTTTTTTTAGCATTATTTTTTTTCTGGAACAGAAGATGCTCTTTAAGGGGACAAAAGCTCACCATAAAGTGAGTACAGGATAAAGGAAATAAATTGAAAGTAAAGCCTGATTGAGGCGAAGGGGGCATAAAAAATTAAAGAGTGTGAAAACGGATCTTGACAAATGAATCATCTCTTCATGCACTTTCAGCAAATAGGCTGAAACACAATTTGTATGATTCACTATTTAACTATTCAGTTTGGAGGTAAGAAATGAAAAAGACATTAGCAGTAATTTTGGCAACCGGACTTATGGCAAACGTCGCTTTTGCAGCAGATACCGGACGGACAACGTGTGGAACAATAACAGAGATAGACGGCAACATGGTCAATCTTGAATGCCCATGTGGTGATTGTGTCATAGTTGAACTTCCAGAAATTTCAACTCTCTGCCCAGGAGAAAAAGTTATCATGAAAAGAATCCCTGCGAGCAACAATCATGTGTTGTTCATCTGCGAGGGCCACAAAACCTTAAAACTCGATGGAAATACTGCTATCAGCAGGTAGGGCAATGACCCTGATGGGTTATCCGCTAGTGGAGTGAGGTCTTGAAAGGTCAGTTTTTGCGACTTTTCAGACCTTGCTCATTATTGCATCGTAAGCTATGGGAGTCTCCCTTCGGGAGCCACTCAGCGGCATCTGTGACCACGGACAAATTTTTCTCTGTAATTCCAATCTGCTGTTTGTACCGTGATTGAAAAAAATGGAGGTTAACAAAATGAAAAATGTATGGTGCAAGATGCTTTGGAGTGGAATGATACTGCTCGGAAGCCTTTCCGTGGTCGGAATGGAAACAGCCAATGCAGCATCAAAAAGTTATGAATTCGGCAATGTTGTCATGCATCATACAGAAAATCTCAAAACAAATATTGCTTCCGCCGTTACCTTCAGACACTGGTCTCACCGGGACAAGTATACATGCAGGCTCTGTCATGTTGATCTAGAGTTCTCCCAATTTGCTAACGGCAGCGGGGTGATGGAAGAGGACAATAGGAGCGGCATGTACTGCGGTGCCTGCCACAATAAGAAAGAGGCTTTTTCCATTGAAAATTGCACCAAATGCCATCCAAAAAACAAAAAGCATGAAGAAGAAATGGCCCGGCAGGCCAAGGTGAATTTTCGGAAATTCAAAAAAAACATGCCGGCGTCAGGCTATGGGAACAAAATTGATTGGATGAAAGCTGAAGATATGGGAAAAATAAAACCAAAAGATTTCCTGAAAGGAGTGAGCTTCAACACCAATAATCAAAAGATGATAAATCGCCGCAATGAACCTCTCAACCCCACGTTACCCGGTTTACCCGGCATCATTTTTTCTCATCAGAAGCACGTTGTCTGGTGCGGTTGCGGCATGTGCCATCCTGACACTTTTGCCCTGGAAACCGGTAAAACGCAAATGAACATGAAGGAGATTACTGAAGGGAAGTACTGCGGTCGCTGTCATAGCACAATTGCCTTTGCGCTCAACGACTGCACCCGCTGCCACTCAAAGCCTGTTTCAAAATAAGCCGCCATGATTTTTTTTAAACGCATCTCCAGGAGGCTGATAAAAAATATAATAACTGGGGCAATAGCAGTGACTTTTCTAGGCAGCCTTATCCTCTTTGGTTGCAGCAACAATCAGATGTCCGGTTTTGATCGTTTCCTCACCAGGCAAGAGGCAGAGTCCCCGGCTAACCCGATTTTTCAAAAAAAATACACCTCCGCCTCTCTACCACGCGCCAAATTGAAAAAATTGCTTGATATGTCCTTATATACCGGGCCTCCGGAGCATTATGGCAATGTGGTTATGCAACAAAAAAATGGGAAGCACCGGATGAGTCCTGTGGTCTTTTCCCACCGCGCCCATCGGTCCAAATTCACCTGCCGGGTATGCCATGGTGAACTTGAATTCAGCATGAAAGCCGGGGAAACAGATATCACCAGGGAAGAGTGTAGAGGTGGCTTCTACTGTGGGACATGCCACAACGGAGAGATTGCTTTTTCGTTAAAATATTCTTGCAATGCTTGCCATCTCAAGGTTGACAAACAAAGAAATTATACAGCCGCTCATGACGCCTTACTCTCAAGCGGCCAAATGCCTGAGCAGGATTACGGGGATAAAATAAACTGGGTGGAGGCCATCAGCAGCGGTATAATTGCTCCGGTAAATTTTATTTTAGACGAAGAGGCGGCAGAGTCCATGCAACTGCCCGAGCATCTGGAGTTGCCACTGCGCTGGACAACCATAACTCCCAGGACCACGGTGACCTTTCCACACATGGAGCACGTCCAGTGGTTGGACTGCGCCAACTGTCACCCAGACATTTTTACCCTTGAAAGTATGGGCACTGTGGAATTTGACAAGAAGAAAAACCTGTACGGCATGTATTGCGGGGCATGCCATATGACTGTTGCCTTTCCCATGAACGGCTGCAACCGTTGCCATCCTGAGCAAAAAGACAGAACATCTTCACCGTTGCAGCTCAAGAATCAGTAGGGAGTGCTATGGCATCAGAGAATACCGTTATTTTCTTATAGGCCCTAATCGCATTCAATCTGCCAGACCCGCTCTTTTTTACAGTCCAGTTGTACAGCTGTCAGCTGGTGGCCCCAGAGACATCCGCTGTCAAGGCTGATTACGTTGGATTCGCGCAGGTAGCCCAGGGTGGACCAGTGGCCAAAGACGATTTTCCATTTTGTGCAGCGCCTTTTCGGATATCTGAACCAGGGAATGAGTGTGTCCGGCTGTGAACCGGGTGGGCCTTTATGTTTGAAATCCGGTTTTCCTTTGTCTGTACAGAAACGCATGCGTGTACAGACATTGACGATAAAACGGTAGCGCTTCCATCCCACCAAGGTTTTTTTCCACTGTTTCGGCTTGTTGCCGTACATATTCTCTAAAAAAGAAGAGTACTGGTAACCCTGAAGAATTTTTTCTACTTCTCGACCATACTTAACCAATTCTTTTTTTGACCATTTACCATAGACTCCGGCATGAACCATAAGGGTCTGAATAGATTTGTCCTCATGGACAATCGGCAGGTGTCGCAGCCAGGAAAGGAGTTCTTCTCGATCCGGCGCCGTGAGAATCGAATCAAAGGTGTCCCATTTTTTTATTTTTCGGCTGCCATGGGCCATGGCCAGAAGATGAAGATCATGGTTGCCCAGCACTGTTTTGGCAGCGTCACCAAGATCTCGTATAAATCGCAGGATCTCAAGGGAGTCAGGGCCACGATTTACAATATCGCCGGCCAGCCAGACCTGATCTGAGGCAGGGTTAAATTTGATGATTTCCAGAAGATGACGCAGGGACGCCAGGTGTCCATGCACATCTCCAATCGCGTAGATAGCCATTAAATCAAACTTCCTTCATCTTCTAATTCTACTTTGGGAATCACCAAGTTCTCTCCATAACAGCAGGCAGGATATAATCTCCGGGCAACATGCCCAGAGACTGAAGCGGTTTAGGCTGAAGACGGTCGATACTTTTCTTAATTTAAATAAGTTCGTCAACCCTTCAGCCTTGATTTTTTTGTCTCCACTTTCCATTTTTTCTATTTCTTGGCTGGAGTTCCGGCGCTTTCATGGCATAGACAGCGGCTGCATATCCCAAAACATTCTTCACCGAGTTACTGAATTTTCGGCCTGGTGTGATGGTCAGTTCAGGGATTTCAATATCTGTTTCTCCCCGGTTGGCAAAGTGGAGGGTCAGGGACACGGGGCAGGGTCCGTAATGTTGATGAAGTACTTTTTTAA
>JAYEPA010000203.1:20608-31013 GCA_034723545.1 Thermodesulfobacteriota bacterium
TTACTGAATTTTCGGCCTGGTGTGATGGTCAGTTCAGGGATTTCAATATCTGTTTCTCCCCGGTTGGCAAAGTGGAGGGTCAGGGACACGGGGCAGGGTCCGTAATGTTGATGAAGTACTTTTTTAAGGTCTTCAAGTTTTGTTCTGCTGACCTGATCGGACTGGAGCGTGATGTTAACTGATGAGGTGTATTTGAGTCTGGCTTCTTTTAAGGGCAGGATTTCCTCGGCAATAATTTTTTCACCCTGTTCTTCCTCCTTCTGCAGTTTGCCGAGAATAATAAGGGGATCTTTGCCACCGAGAAGATGGGAGCACTGAGCAAATGTGCGCGGAAAGACTAGGACCTCAACCCGGCCAAAGGTGTCTTCCAAAGTGACAAAGGCCATGCGTTCTCCGGCCTTACTCTTGTGATCCTTGTAGCTGCTGATCAGGCCGCCAAGACGGACAGCCTGTCCGTCACTGCCTTGAGACAGCTCGCTGATGTTGGTGCCGCTGAGATCCTTGATCTCCCTGCGGTAATCATCCAGGGGATGGCCTGTGATATAAAAGCCTACAGTCTCCTTTTCCGCTGCCAGCTTTTCCTGTTCAGGCCATTCCGGAATATCCGGCAGGGGAATAACCACGGATTTTTCTTTGACTTCTTTTGGCATGAGTGAAAACAGGGAAATCTGACCGCTCTCCCGATCGCGCTGGGCTGCCTGAGCCTGGTCCATAGCCTGGTCCAGGATAGCAGAGAGTTGGGATCGTCTGGTGCCAATGGAGTCAAAGGCGCCGGATTTGATCAGGCTTTCAATGACCCGTCGGTTGACCTTGCGGGAGTCCACCCGGGCACAGAAGTCGCCCAGGGATTTGTATGGCCCGTCTTTGGCCCGTTCTTCTATGATAGATTCAAGGGCCGCGCCACCGACATTTTTTACAGCGGCAAGTCCGAAACGAATCCGGTCATTGATAACCGTGAAATCCTGATCGCTTTCATTGATATCCGGCGGCAGCACATCAATTTCATGCTCCTTGCATTCATTAATGTAAAGCACCACTTTGTCGGTATTGTTGACATCGCAGGAGAGCAGGGCTGCCATGAATTGCGCCGGGTAATGGGCCTTGAGCCAGGCCGTCTGATAGGCGATCAGGGCATAGGCCGCGCTGTGGGATTTGTTAAAGCCGTAACCGGCAAACATGGCCATCAGGTCAAAAATCTTTCCGGCTTTTTTTAGATCAATTTTATTTTTTTCAGCTCCAGCCATGAATTTATCCCGTTCCGCGTCCATGACCTCGGCAATTTTTTTGCCCATGGCCCGCCGGAGAATATCCGCATCCCCCAGGGAGTAGCTGGCCAGAACATTGGCGATTTTCATCACCTGTTCCTGGTAAACAATGACGCCATAGGTCTCCTTGAGGATGGGCTCAAGCTGGGGCAGTAGATAGGTTGCCTTCATGCGGCCATGCTTGGTCTCGACAAAGGTATCCACCATGCCGCTGTCCAGGGGGCCGGGACGGTAGAGGGCGACCAGGGCGATGAGATCGGAAAAGACCTCGGGTTTCATTTTCATGAGAAGACCGCGCATCCCGGAACTCTCAAGCTGGAAGACACCAAGAGAATCACCCTGGCAAAGCAGATCATAGGTCTTGAGATCGTCCATGGGGATTTTCGAGATGTCGAGTTTGGTGTCAATGCTCTGCTCAATCAGTTTCACGGCCCGGTCAATAACAGTAAGTGTTTTCAATCCCAGGAAATCGAATTTGATCAGCCCGGTTTTTTCGGTGTGTTTCATGTCAAACTGGGTCAACACCTCGCCCTTGGGGCCCTTGCAGAGGGGAAGGTACTCCACCATGGGTTTGGGTGAGATGACAACACCGGCGGCATGGGTTGATGTGTGGCGGTGCAACCCTTCGAGAACCAGGGCAGTGGAGATCAGTTTGTTTATCTGCTCATCCCGCTGCTGGAGATCCCGCAGGCGTGGTTCCTCCTTCAGGGCTTTTTTAATGGTCATCTTCAGGCCGTCAGGAATCAATTTGGCGAGACGGTCAACATCGCCAAAGGGGATACCAAGGGCTCGTCCCACATCGCGGATCACTCCTTTGGCCTTCATGGAGCCATAGGTAATGATCTGGGCCACATGGGCGTCGCCGCCATATTTGTCGTGAACGTATTTGATGACTTCGCCACGCCGCTCCTGGCAAAAATCAATATCAAAATCCGGCATGCTTTTTCGTTCCACATTGAGGAACCGCTCAAAGATGAGACCATAGGGGATGGGGTCGATATCGGTGATGCTCATGGCAAAGGCGGCCAGACTGCCGGCGCCGGAACCGCGACCAGGGCCAACCGGAATCTGTTGCTCCTTGGCCCAAACAATAAAATCGGCGACAATGAGAAAATAGCCGGAAAAGCCCATGCGTTTGATAATGTCGATTTCCATTTCCAGCCGATCACGATAGATCTTATCAGTTTCCGGGCTGACCTTTTCCCGTTCCCTCAGTTCGGCCATTCGCTGCGCAAAACCTTCCCGGGTCGCTTTTTCAAACATGGATTCCAGGGTTTCACCTTCGGCTACGGGAAAGGCGGGAAAATAGTAGTCACCAAAGGAAAGTTCAAGGTCGCAGCGTTCAGCGATTTTGACGGTTTCGGCAATAGCCTCGGGAGCATAATGAAAGGCCTTTTTCATTTCCTCCGGCGATTTGAAGTACAGCTGGTCGGTGGAGAATCTGAAGCGGTTCTCGTCGTGAATAGTCTTGCCGGTCTGGATGCAGAGCAACAGTTCGTGGGCCTGGGACTCTTCACGATTAAGATAATGGCAGTCATTGGTGGCCACCAGGGGCACATCGAGTTCCTTGGAAAGTTGGATCAGTCCCTTGTTGGCAATCTCCTGTTCCGGAATGCCGTTTTCCTGGATCTCGAAATAAAGCCGGTCGCCAAATATTTTTTTTAGTCCCAGGGCCTTTTCCCTGGCCGCATCCATATTTTTTGCCTTGGCTATGAGATAGGGAATCTCGCCGTGGAGGCAGGCGGTGAGGGCAATGAGCCCCTCGTTGTGTTGTTCCAGCACCTCTTTGTCGATTCGGGCCTTGTAGTGAAAGCCTTCAAGCTGGGCAATGGTGGCCAGTTTCATCAGATTTTTGTAGCCGGTGAGATTCATGGCCAGGAGAACGAGATGAAAGGCGGCACGGCCGGCGCTTTTCGCCTTTTTGCTGGTGCGTGCACCAGGCGCAATATAAAATTCACAACCAATAATGGGTTTCAGTCCGGCTTTTTTTGCTTTGAGGTAGAATTCCAGCGCGCCGAACATGGCGCCGTGATCGGTGATGGCCACCGTGTCCATGCCATATTCCTTACATTTTTCAAAGAGGTCATCCAGGCGGATGGCCCCGTCAAGAAGGCTGTATTGGGTGTGGACGTGGAGATGAACAAAATCTGCTTTATTGGTCATGTTTATTGCTTGTATGGAGTTGGGGTTTGATGTTTAGGTGAATTTTTTTAGCACACAAGAACACCGAGGACACGTAACTTCGTCCAACCTATGGAATTTAAAATAATCACGAATCGTAGGGGTGCCCCTTGTGGGTAACCTTTCCCAGCGTGGCGATCAAAAAAGGGCAACCACAAGGGTTGTCCCTACAGTCGAAACCACTTATTGAGATGCGGGAACAGTGGCTATAGGCTAGAATAATTTATTGGAATCAAGGAGAATGGTCACAGGCCCGTCATTGATTATATTTACTTCCATCATAGCCTGAAATTCACCGGTTGCCACCCTTATTCCATTGTTTTGCACTGCATCAATAAAGGATTGGTAAAGAAGTTTTGCCTTTTCAGGATTCGCTGCCTTGGAGTATGATGGTCTTCTGCCCTTGCGGCAGTCTCCATAAAGGGTAAACTGGGAAACAATGAGCATTTCCCCTTGAATATCCTGCAGCGAGAGATTCATTTTTTCATTATCATCGGCAAAAATTCTGAGATGAGTGATTTTGTCAGCAAGATAGAGAACATCTTTTTTGGTATCATCGCCGGAAACGCCAAGCAGAATGACCAGTCCTTTGTCAATACTGCCGATAATCTTGTTGTTAACGCTGACAGAGGCCCTGCTAACTCTCTGGGCTACAGCTCTCATATTGATTTTTTCCCGTGATTTAAATTGCCCAGAAGATACTGAACAATGGACATGGCGCAAAAAGCAGCGGTTTCCGCCCGCAGGATTCTTTTTCCCAAGGAAACCGGTTGAAAGTTTTGTTTAAGTGCCGATTCAACTTCGCTGTCACTGAAACCGCCTTCCGGGCCGATCAACATAAAAATGGATTGAACGGGAGCATGAAGTAGATGGTCAAGGGGGGCTTTTTCCTTTTCCCAGAAAATGAGCTTTGTGTCATGGGAGTTGCCTTTTTGCAGGATCTGAGAGAAATCACAAATCGGGTGACAGGTGAGGGGGATTGGCCGGCCGCATTGCTTGCACGCCTCAAGGCTGATTTTTTCCCACCGTTTGGTTTTGTCAGAAGAGGGCTGGGCGGCACAGTGCAGTGAAGTAAAGGGGTGGATTGCATGAATGCCCAGTTCCGTAGCCTTCTGGACCAGAAAGTCCATTTTTTTTCCTTTAAGAAGGGCCTGGGCAAAATGGACAGAAGGACCACCCTCGTTGGTCATCTGTTTGCTGATCGTCTGCAAAAAAACTTCTTTTTTACCGACATCCCGGATAATAGCCTGGTATATTGCCCCTGTTCCGTCAAAAAGTTCAATTTTTTCACCCGTTCCAAGGCGCAGAACAACACGGAGGTGATGGGCCTCGGAGCCGGTGAGAATAGTACGGTTCTCGTCAATATTTTTCGGATCGATATAAAAACGTCTCATTTCAAGAACTGGAAAGCAACCCACTCATCCTGGCTGCGGATCAAAGCTACGGTGAGGCCGAGTTTTTTGTAAAGGGTCTCGATACTGTCTGCCTGTGTCCCCTCAAGAATACCGGCAAGGATCAGTGTGCCTGAAGTTTGCAACAGTTTGACCAGAATCGGAGCCATTTTTGTCAGGACATCATGGGTGATATTGGCGAGAATCAGCTGGTGTAGGCCGGAAATGGTTTGTATGTCAACATTGTCTGCTGACATAATATGTTGAAGATGGTTGATTTTGATGTTTTCTCTTGCAGCGGCTACCGCGTCCGGATCGTTATCTATGCCTAATACGCTTTCAGCCCCCAGCAGACCGCAGGCCAGGCCAAGAATGGAGGTGCCGGTTCCCACGTCAAGAACGGATTGCGGAATTTTGTTTGCAAAGCTTTCTTCGATCAATTCAAGAGCCAGTCTGGTGCTGGCGTGGTGGCCAGTGCCAAAGGCCATACCGGGGTCAATGTCAATGACAATTTGGTCGTCATCGGCATCGTAATCCTCCCAGGATGGTTTGATCACAATTCGTTTCGTTAGGCGGATAGGCTTAAAATGGGTTTTCCAGGTCTGAGACCAATCCTCTTCCAGAATCGATTCCTCGTTTATCAATACTGGCGGGGAATCCGGGAAACGGCTGGCAAGATGATTTAAAAAAAGATGAAGTTGTCCTTTTTTTTCGTCAAGTTTGCGGTCTTCAGGCAGATAGCCTATTATGGTTTCTGTTTTGGGGTGTTTGTTTCCGCTTTCGGCAAGATTATATTCCACTCCTGAACCGGTTAAGGTTGAAAGAAAAGAGGCAACAGGATCCGCCGTTTTACTGGAAATCTGTACGGTGAATTTTTGCCATGACCGGGGACTGCGATGTTTGAATGGATTTTGTTGTTTCATTAATGATGAAAAGTCTTGTGATGAAATGAAAGGTTAAGGTCGGTTGGTTTTTTAAGATGAGAAGATTATCATGATGGATAAAGTGTGTCTATCTATAAAATAGTTCATTAGACCGGATACGTAATAACATGGACGAAAAAAAACTGACCCAAATTTTGAACCGGTTCAGACAAGGCCGTTGTGATGTTGCAGATGTTGTTCAGCAATTGAAGCATTGGCCGGCAGAACATCTTGATTTTGCCTGTCTTGACCATCAGCGCAGCCTTCGGACAGGATTCCCGGAAGTTATCTATGGTGAAAACAAGAGCGCTGAACAAATGAAAACCATTTTTAAAAGTATGATGAAAAAAACAGGCGTAGTCATGGCAACGAGGGTGTCTTCGGAAAAGGCCGAGGGTGTGCGACGAGAAATCCCGGATCTGATTTACCATGAGCAGGCGCGAATGCTGGTCGCTAACCCTGTGAAGCAAGATGAAAAAAAGGGCAGGGGGGTAATCGTTGTTCTGGCGGCCGGAACATCGGATATCCCGGTTGCGGACGAAGCCAGGGTTACGGCAAGCTCAATGGGGCACAGGGTTGAGGTTGCCTATGATGTCGGCGTTGCCGGAATTCATCGTCTTTTTTCCCAAATGGAGTTACTTGGCAGGGCGTCAGTTATCGTTGTTGTGGCAGGAATGGAAGGCGCATTGCCCAGCGTAGTTGCCGGTCTGGTTGACAAGCCGGTTATTGCAGTACCGACAAGTGTCGGATATGGCGCAAGTTTCGGGGGATTGGCCGCCTTACTTGGCATGCTGAACAGCTGTGCCCCCGGTGTTGCTGTCGTTAATATTGATAACGGGTTTGGGGCGGGATGCATGGCTGCCGCCATTGACAGAATTTAATGTGCTTAGTGAGAAAGAATGTCTATCGTTGATGAATCTCGCTGAGGAATTCATGATTTTAACTAGTTGAAATTACAGTATTTAAGTGAATTGTGGTCAATATTCTGTGAAGTTTGCTAAAAGGTATTGACATGAAGGTGAGGTTCAATTAAGTTAGCCGTCTCCTTTTCATCAGGGCGATGAGATTTGGACGATCGATATCAAATTTAATTAAATAAAATATTGACAGTCTGAATATGTCCTGCTAGATTACGGGGATTGCCTTTTTGGCAAGCAGGGGACTTTGAGTTCTCGGCCGATCTTTGAAAACCGAATAGTAAACAAATGGGCCTGGCTGATAAATTATCAGCCGATCAATTGTAGTATTTTTGTTTTAAGACGTATAAGTAACTAGGTTAAAATGATCTGGTTAAGATATTAACTGGAGAGTTTGATCCTGGCTCAGAACGAACGCTGGCGGCGTGCTTAACACATGCAAGTCGAACGAGAACGGTTCTCTTCGGAGGACCTATTAAAGTGGCGCACGGGTGAGTAACGCGTAGATAATCTACCCTAATATCTGGGATAACTGACCGAAAGGTTCGCTAATACCGGATACGCTCTTTTTTTCGCGAGGGATTAAGAGGAAAGGCAACCTCTGACATAAGTTGTCGTATAAGGATGAGTCTGCGTACCATTAGCTAGTTGGTGGGGTAATGGCCTACCAAGGCGACGATGGTTAGCGGGTCTGAGAGGATGATCCGCCACACTGGAACTGGAACACGGACCAGACTCCTACGGGAGGCAGCAGTGAGGAATTTTGCGCAATGGGGGAAACCCTGACGCAGCGACGCCGCGTGGGTGATGAAGGCTTTCGAGTCGTAAAGCCCTGTCAAGTGGGAAGAAATGTTATATGGTTAATAGCTGTATAATTTGACGGTACCGCTAAAGGAAGCACCGGCTAACTCCGTGCCAGCAGCCGCGGTAATACGGAGGGTGCAAGCGTTGTTCGGAATTACTGGGCGTAAAGGGCGCGTAGGCGGCCTTTTAAGTCAGGTGTGAAAGTCCACGGCTCAACCGTGGAAGTGCATTTGAAACTGGAAGGCTTGAGTATGGGAGGGGTAAGTGGAATTCCTGGTGTAGAGGTGAAATTCGTAGATATCAGGAGGAACACCTGTGGCGAAGGCGACTTACTGGACCAATACTGACGCTGAGGCGCGAAAGCGTGGGGAGCAAACAGGATTAGATACCCTGGTAGTCCACAGCTGTAAACGATGTGCACTAGATGTAGGGGGAGTTGACCCCTTCTGTGTCGGAGCTAACGCATTAAGTGCACCGCCTGGGGAGTACGGTCGCAAGATTAAAACTCAAAGGAATTGACGGGGGCCCGCACAAGCGGTGGAGTATGTGGTTTAATTCGATGCAACGCGAAGAACCTTACCTGGTCTTGACATCCCGAGAATTTTCTTGAAAGAGGAAAGTGCCTTCATTAGAAGGAGCTTGGTGACAGGTGCTGCATGGCTGTCGTCAGCTCGTGTCGTGAGATGTTGGGTTAAGTCCCGCAACGAGCGCAACCCTTGCCTTTAGTTGCCATCATTAAGTTGGGCACTCTAGAGGGACTGCCGGTGTCAAACCGGAGGAAGGTGGGGATGACGTCAAGTCCTCATGGCCTTTATGACCAGGGCTACACACGTACTACAATGGCCGGTACAAAGGGCAGCGACACAGTGATGTGGAGCAAATCCCGTAAAGCCGGTCTCAGTCCGGATCGGAGTCTGCAACTCGACTCCGTGAAGTTGGAATCGCTAGTAATCGTGGATCAGCATGCCACGGTGAATACGTTCCCGGGCCTTGTACACACCGCCCGTCACACCACGGAAGTTGGTTGTACCAGAAGACGTTGGGCAAACCTTCGGGAAGCAGACGTCCAAGGTATGGCTGGTAACTGGGGTGAAGTCGTAACAAGGTAGCCGTAGGGGAACCTGCGGCTGGATCACCTCCTTTAAAAGGAAGAAAGCCCTGATTTAGATCAGGAGCTTGGTCAACCCCATTTGTATTACTATTCGGTTTTGAGAGATCGGCATTGCTGGTTAATGCCGGCTGATCTTTTCAAAAGAGATGGAACGGGCCTATAGCTCAGTTTCGGTTAGAGCGCACGCCTGATAAGCGTGAGGTCGATGGTTCAAGTCCATCTAGGCCCACCAATGATAATTAGGGATTACGAATTAGGAATTACGAATTTAGTGTGAACACGATTTATTGATTCGTAATTCGTAATTAGAAATTCGTAATTGAATTTCCGGGGGTGTAGCTCAGTTGGGAGAGCGCCTGCCTTGCACGCAGGAGGTCATCGGTTCGATCCCGTTCACCTCCACCAGATTTTAGCAGAAGAAGTTGTTGGCTGATGGCTGGTTTCTGATAGTTTCGACTATGAGCAATCAGCTATAAGCGAAGAGCTTACTGATCTTTGACAATTGAATATGTTTTTTTGATGTAATTTGTTGCACATAGCTGAGTATAAATTTTTTTATGGTCAAGCTACAAAGGGCAAACGGCGGATGCCTTGGCACTAATAGGCGATGAAGGACGTGGAAAGCTGCGATAATCTTCGGGGAGCTGCTAACAGGCTTTGATCCGGAGGATTCCGAATGGGGAAACCCGCCTGGGTTCATATCCAGGCATCATATACTGAATACATAGGTATATTGAAGCGAACGAGGGGAACTGAAACATCTAAGTACCTTCAGGAGAAGAAAGTAAAAACGATTCCCGTAGTAGCGGCGAGCGAACCGGGAACAGCCCAAACCACATATATGTAAGCCTGCAAGCGTTGTATATGTGGTGTTGTGGGGTTCTACCTGGTTATCTTGCAGGATAACCGATGAGTTACAAAGGTTATATATAGTAGAACGGCATGGAAAGGCCGACCGTAGGGGGTGACAGTCCCGTATACGAAATATATAACTCTCATAGTAGGATACCCGAGTACCACGGGGCACGAGAAACCTTGTGGGAATCTGGGAGGACCATCTTCCAAGGCTAAATACTCATTAGTGACCGATAGTGAACCAGTACCGTGAGGGAAAGGTGAAAAGTACGGGGGGACCCGAGTGAAATAGTACCTGAAACCGTTTGTCTACAAGCAGTGGAAGCACGATGTTTCGACCGTGCGACCGCGTGCCTTTTGCATAATGAGTCAACGAGTTACCCTATGTTGCAAGGTTAAGCCGAGAGGTGTAGCCGTAGCGAAAGCGAGTCTTAATAGGGCGTCATAGTTGCATGGGGTAGACCCGAAGCCGGGTGATCTATCCATGACCAGGGTGAAGTTTCGGTAACACGAAATGGAGGCCCGAACCGGTATAGGTTGAAAACTGTTCGGATGAGTTGTGGATAGGAGTGAAAGGCTAATCAAACTCGGTGATAGCTGGTTTTCTCCGAAATATATTTAGGTATAGCCTCATAAGATGACTGACGGAGGTAGAGCACTGACTGGGCTAGGGGTCCCCACAGGATTACCAACCCCATTCAAACTCCGAATGCCGTCAAGTTCAATTATGGGAGTCAGACTACGGGAGATAAGTTTCGTGGTCGAGAGGGAAACAGCCCAGACCGCCAGCTAAGGTCCCAAAATACATGCTAAGTGGTGAAGGAGGTGAAACTGCTCAGACAACCAGGAGGTTGGCTTAGAAGCAGCAACCCTTTAAAGAAAGCGTAATAGCTCACTGGTCGAGTGGTTTCGCGCCGAAAATTTAGCGGGGCTCAAGCATGTTACCGAAGCTGCGGAT
>JAYEPA010000204.1:0-2490 GCA_034723545.1 Thermodesulfobacteriota bacterium
CTTATCCCGGCAAAATCATCCCCCTTGATCTGAAAGACTACGGCGGTATGGTGATCTGCCAGAAAGACGCCTTTCTCTGCGCCGCCAAGGGCGTTTCCATCGGCATTCATTTTCAAAAAAAGATCGGCACAGCTCTGTTTGGTGGTGAAGGATTTATCATGCAGAAGCTGGAGGGTGACGGTCATGTCTTTATCCATGCCGGTGGGATGATTATCGAGAAAGAACTTGCCGCTGGTGAAACATTGCGGGTGGATACAGGCTGTCTGGCTGCACTGACGCAAACCGTTAATTACGATATTCAGACCGTCGGCGGGATCAAGTCTTCCATTTTTGGGGGCGAGGGTTTTTTCTTTGCCGTGCTTACGGGGCCGGGCCATGTCTGGTTGCAGTCTCTGCCTTTTTCCAGGTTGTCCGGCAAAATTCTTCAGGCCGCTCCCCAGACTGGTGGTCGGAGCCAGGGCGAAGGGTCGGTGCTCGGCGGTATCGGCAATCTATTTAAGGATTAAGGATTGAAAAGAAAGCCGCGATTTTTTTCTGATTCAGTCAGAGGGTTAAAAAAGGAACCTGCCATGATGCCTCATGCTCATGAGATAAGCGAGACTGGCAAGAATAAGAGAGTTGCCCTGGTGGTGGAACACAATCCTTCGGTGCGTAAATCATTAACCTCTTTTCTTGAACAGAAAGGTTTTATTGTTTTTGATACAGACAATATTAAAAAAGCCATCGATTTGGCCACACAAAAAAATCCACAATTAATCCTGCTCGATGCTGGGTTGCCAGGCAATGAAAATTGCTGTCTCTGCCCAATTTTGAAAAAATGTGATAAAAAAAATCCCGTTGTCATTGTTGTCGGAGAGGAAGGGGAGAGTATAATAGAAGAGGCTTTCATGGCCGGAGCTGATGATTTTATCTGCAAACCGGTCCATTTTTGTCTCATGGGTTTTCGAATCAGTCATTTTTTGGAAAAAAGACAGGCGGCGATCGAACTGGGAGAGTTCGTAGGTCGTCTGGAACGGAGAAACCGAGATTTGCAGGATTTTACCCATGTTGTTTCCCATGATCTGCAGGAGCCACTGCATCTGATTCTTGCCTTTGCCGAGCGGATACGAACTAAAACGGGCATAGAACTCAATGAGCGCGCCCACCAGTATCTGGAGCGGATTGAGTCCTCTGCCGGCAGGATGCAGGAATTGATCGACGGTCTTCTTCTTTATTCCAGGGTCACCACCCGGGCCCAGGAGTTTGTCAGAGTCGATCTGGCCGGAGTGGTGCATGATGTCCTGGCTGATCTTGAAGTGAAAATTGAACAGTTGGGTGCGGAAATCAAATTTCAGCAACTCGGCAGCATTGAGGCCGATCCCTTGCAGATGCGCCAGTTATTTCAGAACCTGATCGGCAATGCCCTGAAATATGCCAACAATAATAAGATTCCCGAGGTGTCCATTTATGCACTGCCGCAGAAGGCTGAATCCGGCAGCGGTTTAATGTTTGAAATCGTCATTCAGGACAATGGTATTGGTTTTAATGAAAATTTTTCCGAACAGATATTCGGTATCTTTCAGCGGTTGCATGGCCGATCACAGTATCAGGGAACCGGTATCGGGCTTGCGCTCTGCAAAAAGATTGTTGAGCGCCATCACGGCTCGATTTATGCTGCCAGCAAAGTAGGGGTGGGCTCCCGTTTCACTGTTGTTCTTCCTGCGGAGCAGAAAAAGTCGGTAGAGTAGACCCTTTGTCCGAAACATCTATGCGTTTACTTAACGTAAAATGGTAGATGAAGTTCATTTAGCCCGCATATTTCACAAGTGTGATTGTCGTTGCACTTGGAGGGGAATTGGCGAAAAATTTATTTGTGAAAATGTTGGAAAAAAGAATTGTAAAATGGTAATATTTATTTTGTTGCAAATGAAATAAAAAGAGCCTGTTAATTTAATGTTTTGATGCGACAGTTTTATTATCTGGTTCTTTTTGTATCAAAGTGGTAATCTTGTCACTAAGAATAATAAAATTTATGGAGGTGAAACGATGTTAAAAAAAGTTATCGTTCTGTTGGCAGTTTTGTCGTTATTTGTAGGTTCCGTGGGTACCGTCCTTGCAGCTGATGAGTGGTTCAGCTCTTGTACAATTGAAAGACTCGGAGCTGTAGAGGATCAAAGAGTTCTCATCAAACTGAACCATAATGATTTTGATGGTGGTGATAACTGGTTTGAAATTACAGACACTGTTGGAGTTGACAGGGGATTGGCCGTTTTGTTAACAGCGATGTCTTTGGATAAAGTGGTGAAAATTTATGCTGAGGAACCTGATGGTAATGCCAGTACTTATGAAGAAATAAAAGTAATATACATAGACCAATAGTGTTTTGGGGGATGATAAAATAGGTTCTTTGAATTCCTTATAATACGTGTTTTATTAGAGTATTTTTAATCAATTTAAGAATACTCTAATAAAATTGATTTTTATATTTTCCTCTCTATCCTTTACTCATCC
>JAYEPA010000205.1:0-2379 GCA_034723545.1 Thermodesulfobacteriota bacterium
AGATTTTTTTCCACCCGGCGGCTCCTGATTTCTACCTCTTTAATCTCCTTTCTTTTTTTGTCGATATCGTAACGGGAAATCCTTCTGATGCGAATCTCGAGAAGACGCTCGATATCCTCCTTCCTTACCTCACGGAGAAGTCTGTCCCTGAAGGGCTTTAAGGCCAGATCAACGGTTTCAATCACCAGTTTAAAACTCTTGCACTCTTCGATTTGTTTGTAGAGCCGTTCTTCGATAAAGATCTGTTCAAGCAGGTGGGCATGGAGTTTTTCACGCAGCCGATCAAGTTCGATTTGCAGTTCAGTCTCAAGATCGCGGACCAGCTTGTCGGTATTGAGACGCAAGACATCTTCCACCGCCACGACAACCGGCTGATTATTGTGGATGGCGGTGAGGTTGGGACTGATTGAAATCTCACAGTCGGTAAAGGCGTACAGTGGTTTAATCGTGTCAGAAGCATAAATGCCCCGGGCCATTTTAATCTCGATTTCAACATCCTCGGCGGTAAAATCGTTTATCGACTGAATCTTGATCTTGCCCAGCCGAGCCGCCTTTTCAATACTCTCCATCAGAGACTGGGTGGTGGTGCCGTGGGGAATTTCCTTGATCAGAATGGTCTTTTCATTTTTTTCAACCAGCCGCGCCCGGCACTTGATCCGGCCATTGCCGTGATTGTAGCCGCTGACATCAACCAGACCGCCCTTGGGAAAATCCGGGAAAAATTCAAAAGGTTCATCGCGGAGGATTTTCTTCTGGGCATCAAGCAGCTCACAAAAATTATGGGGCATGATTTTGGTGGCCATGCCCACGGCAATACCCTCGGCGCCCTGAAGCAACAGAAGCGGCAATTTGGCCGGCAGGGTGACGGGTTCCTGCATTCTGGCGTCATAGGAATCGACAAATTCGGTGAGATCTTTGTTAAAGAGAGTTTCACGGGCCAGGGGTGAAAGGCGGCATTCAATATAACGGGCCGCAGCGGCTCCGTCACCGGTGTAGATATTGCCGAAATTCCCCTGTCTCTCAATGAGATACCCCTTGTTTGCGAGATTGACCAGGGCACTGTAGATCGAGGCATCGCCGTGGGGGTGAAGCTTCATGGCATCCCCCACCACATTGGCCACCTTGTTGAACCGGCCGTCATCCATATTGGCCAGGGTCTGCATGATGCGGCGCTGCACGGGTTTCAGGCCGTCGACCAGGTCGGGAATGGCCCGTTCCTTGATCACGTAGGAGGTGTAATCAAGAAAATTATCATCAAAGAGCTGATGCAGTGCGCCGAAATTCTCTGTTACATCTGTTCCATCCATCTGCTGTTCATATCCCCTTGTAGCTATACAGCAAGGCAAGTTGAATTATTTTTTAACAATGAATATTAACTTATTGTTTATGCAACGTTTTTAAACATAACAAGTCATTTGTGACTATTCAGCAAAGTAACCGGGGCACTGAACCCGGCATTTATTTTAAAAGTAACAAAAGAATTATATGACGTGAGTGGGCAATTCTAACTTATCGTGCTGATTCTGCAATTTTTATACAGGCTACTCAGTATTTTGTTACTTAGAAGGTGTAGTTGCATAATTCGCCATGCAGTCACTACTCAACGGCCAAAGCCAGATGCTTCATGATATATTCCTTCCTGACCGGCGTATTCTTACCCATGTAAAATGAAAGCAGCTTGGGCACTTCGCTCAGTTTATCAATATTGACTTGTTGCAGCCGTATATTCGGGCCGATAAACTGCTTGAATTCCGGCGGCGAAATCTCACCCAATCCCTTAAATCGGGTCATCTCAACCTTGAGCCTTGCCCGGCCTCGTCCCCGTAAATTTTTCTCGGCTGCGATCTTTTCCTTTTCGGAATAACAGTATCGGGTTTGTTTTTTATTGCGCACCCGAAAAATAGGAGTTTCAAGAATATAAACATGACCGCGCTTCACCAGATTTTCAAAATAATGAAGAAAAAAGGTAAGCAGCAAATTTCTGATATGCAGCCCGTCCACATCGGCATCCGTTGCCAGGATCACCTTGTCGTAACGCAGGCCGCTGACTGACTCCTCGATATTCAGGGCCCGCATCATGTTATACATTTCATCATTTTTATAAAGCAGGGTCATGGAGTGGCCAAAGACGTTCATGGGCTTGCCTTTCAGGGAAAAGACGGCCTGAACCATGGGATCACGGGCACTGA
This sequence comes from Thermodesulfobacteriota bacterium, assembly GCA_034723545.1. GTDB lineage: Bacteria > Desulfobacterota > Desulfobulbia > Desulfobulbales > SURF-16 > JAGHCC01. The sequence continues at coordinate 2,190 of JAYEPA010000205.1, forward strand.
CAATGGAGCCGGAGGCGGACTGGCCTTCGGTGATAAAAAGCATGTTTTCGCGGCCGGAGGGAGAGGGTTTCCCCTGGACGGGATGATACTTGCAGTCTTTCAGCTGGGGAACCCGGATGGCCACTTTTCTGGCCCTGGTCTTGGCCTCCTTGCGGACATGCTGAAGCTCCTTGCGCACCTTGGCGTTCTG
>JAYEPA010000205.1:2479-10083 GCA_034723545.1 Thermodesulfobacteriota bacterium
GGACAGGGCATTGACCGCCTTGGTCCCTACCCCGTTCAAACCCACTGAAAACTGAAAAACATCGGTATTATACTTGGCGCCGGTGTTGATCACCGAAACGCATTCAACCAATTTTCCCAGAGGAATTCCCCGGCCAAAATCACGGACAACAACCCTTCCCTTGCCGTTGATGTGAATATCGACCCGTTTGCCGGCCCCCATGATGAATTCATCAACGGCATTGTCAATAATTTCCTTTAAGAGGATATAAATGCCATCGTCACCATGACTGCCGTTACCGAGCCGGCCGATGTACATACCGGGCCGCAGCCTGATATGTTCAAGGGAACTCAGGGTTTTGATTTTTGATTCGTCGTATGTAGAGGAGGAAGACATAAATTTCTGATGCGTGGTTCCGAATGGTTGATATTTGATACGAGTTGCTGGAGTTATTCAATAAACGGATAATTTATCTTTCTTTGCTGATACTCGCAATGGTAAAACGAAAAAACTTGGCAAGATTATTAATCTTAAAACTTTTATGAAAAAATGACCATCTCTTAACTTTGATGGCTTCGTAAAAAGTTTTTTTTAACGCAAAGACGCAGAGATTGCAGAGATAACTATTTGTTTTTTTGTAAGTGTTCACCGCCTGGTGAACACTTACAAAATTATTTTGTGATTACCACTAATCTTCAGCCAACGTTATGCTGACTTTTTTCATTTTTTGAATTCATGCCTAAAGTTAACGGTTAACGGCTCAAAGATGATGTCTCTATCAGATTTGTCGTTCCGAAAACCGTAAGGGAACATTCGGTTAACCCGTACCGTTAAAATAACGGAGAGTTACGCGTAGGAGCCCACCCTGTGGGCGATTGTGTATCGATGCTGCGTACCAGCTGTTTTATCGCCCGGAGGGCCGGGCTCCTACGGAAGCCATCTTATCGTTAAGGGGTTAGACGAATAACTCCAATTATAAACCGTTAACCCTTTGTAAAAGGAGTCTTTTTTTGATATGTTCTAACTTCCTAAGTATGGCTGAGTTTCAGTGGTAATCACAAATTATTTAGTCATTGACAGCAGAAATTCCATCCCGTAATTTAATTTGGCTTTGCAGCAATGTTTGCAACGACTAGATCAAACTTTTACATCCATTACAACAGGATAGTCTAATATGTCTTCACAGTTGAATCAACAACTTGGCACAGGCGAGGTCATCTGGAACCTTGACGATCTCTATGAATCTCTGGATGATTCTCTTATTGAGGATGACATTTTTTACTGTGAAGAGGAGGCGAAACTCCTCAAGGACTCCTTTGCCGGTCAACTCGGCAGCCTGGAAGCCGAGGTTTTTGCCCGCACTGTCAGGCGGCTTGAAAGGATTGCCGCTTTTATGGGACGCATTGCCACTTATGCTTCCCTTTATTTTTCGACCCGGGTCAACAATCCTGAGGCAAGTGCTTTTCTGCAAAAAGTAAAAGAAATATCAAGCCGCATCGCCAGGGAGACCGTCTTTTTTGAACTGGAATGGAGTCAACTGGCCGAAGATCAGGCCGACCACATTCTGGAGGCGGAGGAAACAGCTCATTTTCATCATTACCTGCAGAACATCAGGCGCTACGCCGAGCACATACTCTCCCATGAGAAAGAGACCCTGCTCATCGAAATCTCGCCGGTGGGCCGTTCCAGCTGGACCAATCTCTTTGAGAAAGTCATGGCTCATCAGGAGTTCGGCGCAAAAAAACGCGGTCAGGAAGAAGTGCTGGCGGATCTCTACAGTCCGGACAGAGAGGTGCGTAAACAGGCGGCCCTGGATCTGACTCAGGGGTTACAGGATCAACTCTATCTCCTCAGCCATATTTTCAACACCCTGCTTGCCGAAAAAATGATTGATGACCGGCTGCGCAGCTACCCATCCTGGATCAATTCCAGAAATCTCGACAATGAACTTGAGGATGAGACGGTTACGGCGCTAATCGAGGCAACGGTTTCTCGTTATGATATTGTCCAGCGTTATTACCGGGTGAAGAAATCCCTCCTGGGCCTGGAGGAGTTAAAGGATTACGACCGCTATGCCCCTCTGGCCAACCTTCCGTCCAAGCTCATTTCCTGGGATGAATGTCGGGATATGGTTCTTACGGGATTTCATGATTTTTCGCCGGAAATGGCGGAAATCGCCTCCCGTTTTTTTGAACAAAAGTGGATTCACGCACCGATTATCAGCGGAAAACGAAGCGGTGCCTTTTCCCATCCCGGTGTGCCGGATGTCCATCCTTATGTTTTGGTGAATTATACCGGCAACCTGCGGGATGTCTCCACAGTCGCCCATGAGCTTGGTCATGGTGTGCATCAATATCTTGCCGCCAAAAACGGCTATTTCAACAGCCAAACCCCACTGGTGCTTGCTGAAACGGCCTCGGTTTTTGCCGAACTCCTCATCTTCCATAACCAGCTTGAAACCCTCACCGACCCGGAACAGCGGCGGGCCTTTACCTGCCAGAAGCTCGAATCTATTTTTGCCACGGTATTCCGCCAGGTTTCCATGAACAGGTTCGAGGATCTCATCCACAACAACCGGCGCGAAGAAGGAGAACTCGCCCCTGAAAAACTCACCGAGTTATGGATGACCAGCCAGCGGCAGATGTTCGGGGATTCGGTCACCCTGACCGACGACTACGGTCTCTGGTGGTCCTATATTCCACACTTCCTCCACACGCCGGGCTATGTCTATTCCTATGCCTTCGGTGAGCTGCTGGTGCTCTCCCTTTACAATCTCTACAAAAAAGAAGGCCAGGAGTTTATCCCCAAATATATCCATCTTCTCAGCCAGGGCGGCAGCCTTTCTCCCTATGAACTGCTGGCTCCATTCGGCATTGATCTCAATGACCAGACTTTCTGGCAGGGAGGTTTAGCTATTATTGACGCGATGCTGGAAAGTGTTGAGCGGAAGTGATTCTAATATTCAGGTGATTAAAGCTTGCCATGTGGCTCGTAGTCAAAGAATTGTCGCAAATTTTATAGCGACATTTGCCTCTTGTAATCAGCTCACGAAACATTATTGTTTTTTTATGGTCTTCATTTATAACCGAATTGTAAAAGAATCAACAATCTCAGGATGGAGGAAAAATCATGAAAAAACTTATTGTGGCGATACTTGTAGTGACGTTCAGTGCGGGAATCGCTCTGGCAGGTGGCGGGCAGAACGTGGGAACAAAAGGTCAGGGTGACACAAAAACCGGTACAACAAGCCAGGGAGCGGGAACACAGGACAGGACCGGCCGCTAACCCCCTGCATCCAAAAAGATCTCAGAAAAAACCCGGAAAACAAATTTTCTTCCGGGTTTTTTTGTCAACATTAGATTCCGGATCGAATCGACTTATATCTCATCCATTTCCAAACTTAAATTTTCTACTCGAGTAGCGTAGGGTGGTCATCGGAGTCTACGCTCATCCGCCCCCAGCCCCTTACATCCTTTCCTGCCACCGAATAGGAAACTTCAAAAAGACAACCGTGCCGCCCCCTTCCCTGTCCTCAATGGAGATAGTGGCCTGATGCTCTTCCATAATCTGTTTAACAATCAAAAGTCCCAGTCCCGTGCCCTTTTTCCTGGATTCAACCGGACCGAAAAAAAGTTTTTTACGAATTTCGGAGGGAAACCCCTCACCCCGGTCGGCCACGCTGACCATTGGCTGGCCGTCCATCAGGTCTGCCCGGACTTCCACCTCTGATCCGGGGAGGGAGACATCAGCGCTGTTTCTCAGGACATGAAGCAGGGCGATCTTCAAAATAGGACGATTGGCCTTAATGATGATGGGACTGTCTGCCAGCAGAAGTTTTGTCCCGACTCCCTTGTGCTGTAAGGTGTTGCAGGAATTAACTGCTTCCTGAACGACTTCGACAAGATCTTCTTCAATAAAATAGAGGCTCTGTTTATCCGCCAGACTTTCAAAACTGGCTACAATTTCTTCAAGTTTGGCTGCCTGATTTTCAATAGCATCAATTTTTTCCGCTTCCCTGGAGCCCAACTCCGGGAGTTTTTTTCGCAGCAATCTTGTCAGGCCGCCGATGACACTGGCCGGATTACGAACCTGATCAGCGATTTTCAGAGCCATCTCGCCGATGGTTCTCTCGTTGGCCAGGGCCTCAAGTTCCTGGTTGAGCTGGAGAAGATCGGTGTTCACCCGGTCAAGTTCAATATTCTTTGCCGATTTCTCCTTCAGCAGTTGCCGAACTTCCTCATGTTTAGCCCGTAAATTTTCCACATAGGACTCTTCGGTGTCCCTGAAAAGCTGATTTTTTATCTCGGATGCTCCGACCTGCAATTCCTGCCAGTCACAGTCGCCCTTATACTTCAGGCAATACAGACGGATTGAACTGTCCTTTTCGCCTTTGATCGTTACTTCATCTAAAACTTTTCTTAAACCGTTTATGGGAGCAATTTTCAAATCGTTTAAATTGGCTGGACAGGCAACAGATTCATTCAGGCCATCCATGCCTGTGCAGGGCTTGCGGCCGACAAGAATCAATTCCAGGCCGCAACTATCCATCCGGTTTTCAAACCTGACTGCAGACAACCTGACCTGGCCGCCGCCAAACATCCTGAGCAGAAGCCGGGCAACCTCGGAGGCCGAGGTGGCGAGCTGAATAACAGCCAGCCGCTCAAAACCCATTTCCCGGGCCAAAAGTTTTGTCTTGGTCCGGACAAGGGGAATATCCCGGTCGCGCTTGATGACCAGGGTAAGGATATGGGCTGATTCGCTTATTTTCCAGGCCATTGCCAAACCAGAAGTGCCGTATCGTCGGGTTGAATATGACCGGGATCAAAAAGCAGCTGTGTCCACACAGAAGCCGATATTCCCCTGGGGAAACTGCCGCGCATCCGGACCGGGCCGCATACATTAGTTTTTTGAAAAAAAGAATTCAAGTCAAATTCCGGCAAAGGCTGATGGCCGTCGGTATGCATAAAGGCCAAAATTTCATCAAAAGGGCCATAGTCATGACGATGGATCTTCTGCCATTTCAGATGGCCGACAACACCGCCTTGAACAGGTGGAATGACACATTTCCCGTCCAGGTACAACCTCGCCCTGATATTTCCTACCCCGGCGCTTTGCAGAGTGGAGTCAAGACGGTTCAACAACAGACAATGGACGGCCAGCCCTCTGGTGTCGGCCATTTTATTTTCCAACTCCCTGACAACATGATCAACAGGCCAGAACAGAGCAAGTTTTTCCACCTCAGCCCAGACCTGTTCGGTTATCATGGCGGCGGGACTTCCATGCCCCGCGCTGTCCACCATGGTGATCCGGACATAAGGGGAATCATGCTGAACCATGACCCCGTCGCCGGAAACGCCGCCGCAAGGTTTGTTCAAAACACTGACATCGAGTTCCGAATCAAGTAATTTTGGGTGGCTGTTCCTATCCGCCCATACTGTCGAGACGATGATTGTCGCATAATCACATCCCTGTATACCTGAGCACAGCGTCTTGCCACTCGTACCGGAACAGATAGCAAACCGATCCGACAAGCCGGCAACGGTTTTCAGACCGGCGCCAAGGCCCTTGCTTGATGATTTGCCATATAATGCCCGGTTCACATCAATGATTCCAGGTCCGTTGTCCAGGCTGGCAATGGTCAGGCAGTTCGTCTGTCCAATTTCCGTGCCGGCAAGCCTGATTATCCCATGGCTTGTCTGGTGTTGAATATGATTATGGGCCAGTTCACTGGCAATAAGAGCGATCTCTGCCTGACGGTTTTTCGTCATACCAAAAAAGGCCGCATAATTTTCCGCCACCCGCCTGGCAACAGTGGCATCGGCCAGGCTGTTAATCGGTATTTCTTTAAATAAGTTTTTCAAAAAAGGTCCTGTCAATCATCACACAGACCTTTGCTTCAGCCTGACCATAGCCTGCTCAACATCCAGGGCAAACTCCATCCCTTTGAGGTCAATACCGAAATCAAGCAGGGTCATCACCACAGGGACTGCCAGTCCGGCAACAACAACCATGGCCCGCATCAGGCGGAGGCTTGCGGCCAGCTGCTGCAGATTGCGGGCAAGATAGGAATCCACCACTTCGACATCGTGCAGATCGAGAATAACGCCGTGGGCCTTGCTGGCTTGCACCTTGCCGGCAATTGTTTCAAAAAGAGATGATACCCCGGCGTCATCAATTTCTTCCTGGATTGAGACCAGAAGAACATTACCAAGGGAAAAAACGGAAAATGGCTGCATAAAAACTCAGGCTGAAGGTATAAGGTATAAGGCTGAAGGGAAAAGGGAAGAACTCGTCAACCCTTCTGGCTTACACCTTCAACCTCTGCACCTTAAAAAGGTGCTTATAATAACAAATCGATACTAATCTGAAAGATAAACTCTTAGACTGAACAGGTTCGTATCTAAATAATCTTCTTTTTATGGGTATGGGTATTAACAAGTTCAGCAGTTGCCTGATGCTCGATCAATTTACTGATAGCCAGATGAAGCCCGTCCGTCATTCGGCCACGGACTGTGAGGTGTCCCATATCAACCCGGCCCTGGGCAATGATTCTGGCAATATGGGGACAGACGCCGGTCAGAATTGCTTCACTGCCCATGAGCCTGGCCGCGTTCACGGTCTGGAGGATATGATTGGCCACCTCGGCATCCACAGTGGGCACGCCGGTAATATCAATGATAACAAAAGGCGCTCTTGTCCTTTCAATGGCTTCCAGAAGGCGTTCCGTGGCTATCCTGGCCCGATGGCTGTCCAGAGTGCCGATCAGGGGCAGGGTCAAAATCCCTTCCCAGACTTCAATGACCGGAGTGGAGAGTTCCATGATCTCGTCCTGAAGATGACGGATATCCTCCTCCCGTTTCTTGATCAGTTGTTCCTGCTGCGACTGGATCAGTTTTTCCTGCTCAATACGCTCAGTAATATCAATAAAATTTTCAACACAGCCGACGATTTCTCCCTTATAATTTTTCAAGGGCCGGCTGGTAAATTCAACGGAAATTTCTTTATCATCATGACGGAGAACCGTCATGCCATCGTTCACAACATCGTTTGTGGTTGCAATACGACAGGTGCATGATTCGGTCTGGCACATGGGCGTATTGAAAATCTCGTAACACTTGCGGTCAAAACAGTCACCCGGTGTCCGGCCCACCATTTCAGCCCCGGCGGCGTTAATCATCAAAATATTACGCTCAAGATCCGTGACAAAAATCCCCGAGGTAATCGCGTTAATAATTTCCGACAAAAAACCTTCATCCTGCTGCATTTCGCTGATATTTTCCATGGAATACTCCTTTTCGCCGCTCATTTGACTTGCAGAAATGAAATTTAATGATACCTTGTTTTTTTAACAATTTACAATGGATGCTTACTGTTTGTAAAGAGCAAAGGTCCACCAGAACGATGATCTGTCAAGGTCGCGTACAAGGCGTAGATAGTGCAACGAGATATTAAAAAAAAAATAACATCCTTTCTCAAGAAAAGGATGTGGTTCCTTCTCTTTGTTTTGCCGGTGCTGTTAGTGATGACCCTCTATCTGCCCGACATTCTCAAAATTCGTCAGATCCAGACCGAGATTACCAAAAAAATCAGTACAACCTTTAACTGCGAAGTTGAGGTCGATTCAA
>JAYEPA010000206.1:0-6628 GCA_034723545.1 Thermodesulfobacteriota bacterium
TAAAAGTAAGTAAAAAAGACGAACATCGAACGTCCAACATCGAATAAGGATAAAATCTAATCAGATATTCCTTAATTCATCATTCGATGTTGGACGTTCAATGTTCGATGTTCAAAAAACAAACCAGCTTTAAACCCTTTGTACGCTCACATCCTGTCTGATAAACGTCTCCAGAGCAGCAGCAAAAAAATTCTTTTGGCAACCCACCTCACCCATGTGGCCCTCCCTCTGCAGGGCCATGTACCGGCAGCCGCCAAAGCAGAGGGGCAGGTAGGAGCACTCCAGACATTCTTTATTATGCCGCCAATGATCAAGATGGTATTGACGGCTGTAATCCTTCATCCCTGACCAGATATCACCGCAGGCATACTTTTCATGGCCGACCAGGGCCACGCATTGATAAAGACTGCCGTCAAAATGGACGACAAAACTGTTGCCAACATCCACCATGCAGAGTGATGGGGATATTTTATCGGTACGATAACCCCTGTTTATGATTTCTTGCCGAAGAAAGGGGGCGGCCTCTGCCAGCCACTTTTCATTGCAGGAAGCACAGCCGCCGCAAAATCCGGCAGAAAACTCATCATTGACATGAAGAACAGGAGAAAACGAGAGACGATGTATCTTGTCCGGGGTAAGCTGATAAACTTCGAGATAATCAAAAAGGGCGGGAAATTGCCGAAAATTTTCCCTGGTAAAATTACCGTTCAGTCCGATTTTGACCAGGTCGGCGCATTGTTTGACATTATGAATGATGGTATCAAAGGAGGCACGGCCAGAACGATAGGGCCGGAAATAATTATGGATTTCAGGCGGCCCGTCAATGGTGATCTTGGCCCGTTTCAGTCCCAAAGGCAGCAAGCGCCCAACAACTTTTGGAGTTAACAAAGAACCATTCGTTACCAGGGTCATTTCAAAAACCGCCCCCCGGCTCTCGACAAACTGTTTAAGGGAACCGGCGATGTGGCGAATCAGGCCAACGGAAAGAAGAGGCTCACCACCGTAAAAATCAAGAGTCAGCCTGGTCATATCCGGCTGGAACCTTTTTTTAATAAAAGTGATAAGCTGGTCAGCCGTCTCTTCGCTCATGAAGCTGCTGCCTTTCTGATTTCCCTCATAGCAGTAACGGCAACGAAAATTGCAGTGCAGGTTGACAATGACCGAGACATTCATCACCCGGCGCAGACTGTTGAGCTGCCGAACCATGGCAATGGTCTCTTGCTTTTCCTGGTCACGATCGTGTACCAGCAGACCAATCCCGCTCAAGGCGGATTCAGATTCGGCATCAAGCGTATTGCCATTCTCAAGATCGGCAATGATCTCTGCCGGAACAAGGGCGACGGCTCCAGTGCGGGTGGAGTAGAGAAGGCGAATTTCAGAATCGGCAGGCCAGGAAAAGATCTTGGCGTAATGAGACAGAATCATAAATAAAAGGTGGAAAAAAAGAGGGAGCCGCGGCTCCCCGCATCCTACTTTTCTATCGGACCAACAGGAGCAGGTCCCCCTGCTCTGCAGCAGGCCATGGAGTTTGCCACCTCTTTCAAAATTTTCGGTCGAGCCAGGACAATAATTTTTTTCGTTTTCATAAGACCACTCCTCCAGTTTAAATGAAAAGGTTTAAAAAAGTGTATGAAAAAAGAAAACCAGAGTCAATATTAAAAATGAAAACGCAGCCCCGCCTCAAACCAGCGATGCGGATTTTCATACAATGAATGCCAGTAATGTCTACCGTCAAAAAGGTTATGAAAAGTGGCAAAGAGATCCAGGGCCGTCTGCTCAGTGAGCCGGAATTGCCTGCTCAGGTTCAGATCGCAGATCATGGTGCCATTATCTCCGCTGGGACTTATATTATTGCTGTTCAACCAGGTATAATTGCCAAAAAGTTCAGCGGTGAAAAATTCAGGATTGTCATAGAGGAGAGTAAATTTGGCGCTGTATTGGTCATCGTTCTCCATTTCTCCATAATAATCGGTATAGACATAGGAAAAACTGGCCTGAGCCGAAAGATCATGGAAAGAAGTGGTGGCCATCTCCACCTCATAGCCGTAGCGTTTGCTATCCGGGCCATTGGAATATTGCGATGACGCCCAGTCCCAGACCCAGGTATCCTTAAGCTTGTGCTCAAAGAGGGTGGTCTTTAAGGTGCAGAAGGACAGGGCCGAGGTCTCAAATCCTATCTGGTAAGAATAAACCTCCTCGGGATCAAGACCGGGAGCAGCTGTATCAATGTATGGCCGCCGGAATCCCTTGGCGACCAAGGCTCGCAGCAGACTGTTTTCCGTCACCTGCCAGGTAAGACCAAGGCTGGGGCTGGTCATGTCATCAGTAAGGGAAAGGTGGTCATAACGGATGCCCGGAGTGAGGCTGACATCACCCATGCTTATGGTGTCATTGACAAAAACACCCCATGTTTCATCATATTGCCGCTCACGGGTGTCATCCTCACTTTCAGAACGCTCAAACTCTCCCCCCAGCACCAGCAAATGAGAGCCAAAATGTCCGTTCACACTGCTGGAAATCCCGTTGGTCCAGTTGTCTTTATAGTTTTCAAACCAAAAAGTCTTGTCCGGCAATGCATAATTGGTGAGAATGAATTTCTGTTCCTTGCGGAAAAGACTGACATTCAAACTGATATTTTCAGTAAGGCTGCTGTCCAGTGAGGTGGTGGTCCAGAAGTTACGATCTTTGCCCTCTACCCGCCAGTTATACTCATAGGCGTCAAAAAAACGCAGCTCCGGCTCGCTGTAGCCCGAGGTTAAAGTTAGAGTAGTGGCGTGGGGAAGATCCAGACTCACCTTGGCGTAGATGTTTGACCGATCGTAATAACGGTCGCCCATGAGCCCATCCGAATCCTGGCTGCCAACCGCCAGAAAATAACCGGCCTTACCAACCTTGCCGGCAACAGTACCACTGTACTGTTGGGAGTTGGCCTCGCCATAGGAACCTGTTATGACGCCGGTTGGGCGTGTGCCGGAACCGGTCTTCTTGGTAATGATGTTCACCACCCCGCCCAGGGAGGAGCCCCAGGTGGAAGATCCCGGCCCTTTAATGACCTCAATGCGGCTGATGATCTCCACCGGGATGGAGTTTGTCACGGCCATGCCTCCGGTGGCAAAATTCCAGCGCAGGCCATCAATCAAAACCAGAACGTGCTCGAAGTCCGATTCCTGGATATGCAGACTTGCCGATGAATTAAAATCACGACCGTTAAAGCTGACAAAAACGCCGGACACCCGGTTCAAAACCTCATCCACACTGTGGGCATTCATGCGCTCGATCTCCTCAGCCGTAATGATGGTAACGTTTTCCGCCACTTGGCGCAGGGGCTTGGGGGCGCGGGTAGCGCTTTCCACCAGCTGGTCCTCGGCAAAGTACATGGAAAGAAATTCATCTTCGTGATTCTGAGCGGCTGCCAAAAAGGGTTGAACGATTAAAACAGGAAAAAGGGAAAAGGGGATGGCAAGGGAAAGCAGCTGTTTCATGAAGGGAATCCTTTTCATGTAAAAAAATAAATTAAAAAAACACTACCCCCCCCCCGCAGGAAATGTTGCTGGGTAAGGCTTTGCGATCAATTAAACCAGTGTAACATACGATATTATGTATTTCCAGGCAAGAACTCCGGCATTAAAAATGCTGTTTTAGGGAAGTTCATTATAAAAAATCATTTGCCTGAATCAAATGTGAGAGTAAAATTTCAATCTACAGCCTTCTTCCTTCAACTCTGAGCCTTTTAAATAAATGGAAAAAACAGCCCGGAATCCAGACCTGCCGATTTTACTGGTGGATGATGACGAAGATGTGGGCCGGGCCGTAGCCCGGACCCTGGGCCTGAACGGCTTTAATAACCTGCTCACCCTCACTGACAGCCGTGAAGTTCTGCCCCTGCTTAACCGTCAAGATGTTGCCCTGATATTACTGGATCTCACCATGCCCCACCTGCGTGGCGATCAACTCCTGGAGGAAATTGTCAGCTCTTTTCCAAGCCTGCCGGTGATCATGGCCACGGCCACTGATGAAATTGACACGGTTGTGGACTGCATAAAAAAGGGGGCCTTTGATTATGTTACCAAACCCTTCAGTACCGGCCGGCTGCTCACCGCGACCCGCTGCGCCCTGGAAATGAGAGAACTGCGCAGGGAAAACGAGGCCCTGCGGCAACAGGAGATTGGCCGGCCACCCAAACGACAGGAACTCTTTGCCGAAATGATCACCGCTGACCGGCAGATGATGAAAATTTTCAATTATATCGAGGTAATCGGTCCCAGCAGCCAGCCGGTCCTGATCAGCGGTGAAACAGGAGTGGGCAAGGAGCTGGCGGCCCGGGCCGTTCATGGGGCCAGCAACAGAAAAGGGGCCTTTGTGGCGGTGAATGTGGCCGGACTTGATGATGAGGTATTCAGCGATACCCTTTTCGGCCATACAAAAGGCGCCTTTACCGGCGCCAACAGTTCCCGGGCCGGACAGATTAAAAAAGCCGCAGCCGGGACTCTTTTCCTTGACGAAATCGGTGATTTAAGCCTGAAATCCCAGGTCAAGCTCCTGCGTCTTCTTCAAGAAAAAGAGTATCTCCCCCTGGGCGGTGACACGCCGCAAATGACCGATGCCCGCATCATTGCGGCCACCAATCATAATCTGACAGAGATGGTGGACAGGGGATCTTTCAGAAAAGATCTTTACTTCAGACTTTACTCCCACCTCGTCCATCTGCCGCCACTGCGGGACCGGCTGACCGACATGCCCCTGCTGGTTGCGTATTTTGCCGATCAGGCGTCAAAGGAGTTGGGCAAAAAAAGATTATCCCTACGCCCGGAAATCTATCCCCTCCTGGAGAATTATGCCTTTCCCGGCAATATCAGGGAACTGAAAGCCATGGTCTTTGACGCCGTGAGCAGACAGCCCGGCCGGGTGCTGGGCGTCAAGGTATTCATGGAGATAATGAATGACAGCGATAACAGCGAAATTCCGGATGAATCCGTCAGCAAAGAAACGGTCACCTTTGGCCCCCGGCTGCCGTCAGTGAAAGAGGTTCGGCTCCGTCTGGCAGCCGAGGCCCTCAACCGAACCGACGGCAATATCAGCCTGGCAGCAAGGCTCATTGGTCTCAGTCGCCAGTCCCTCAGCCAGTTTATCACCAGGCATAATCTCCCCTTTCCCGGGTCCACTGAAAAAACAGAAGGTTAAAGCCTTCTGCCCCCGCAATATAAATTGCGGCGTCAACAAATCTTGCCTCGGCACAAGATGCTGTTTTAGTGATTATTTTTGTGTGTTCTGCACTGATTCCCAGAATTCTGTCAACTTTTCCTGCATGACTACTTCCTGTTTTATCTCTCTTCGCAGAATTAAAAATTAGGAATTACGATATTTTCTCATCAAATAACTGCTTAATAATTCCTCATTCGTAATTCACAATTCGTAATTGAGCTGTTTCCCCTTTGCCCCTGAAAAATTTTAAAACATTTTTCCAAAAATCCACGCGGTCGGCACATTTCTTTCATTTCAAGTCACAATGATAGGAAGACTAAGTATATCAAAGGGAGAGAGATGGGAAAAACAGCAAGAAAGTATTTCCATGTCCTGGTTGTCGATGATGACCCAATGATCCGCAATGTCATCGGCATTATACTAGAACGTCATCAAATCAAGTCCGACTTTGCCGCAAACGGATTTTCGGCCTTGAAAAAATGGAAGTCCGTTCGCTATCATGCGATCATGATGGATATCGATATGCCGGTGATGGATGGTTTTGAGGCCGTAAAAGAAATCCGCAAGGAAGAAAAAGAAACAAACCGCCCCTACACGCCTGTTATCGCCATCACCTCTTGTGTCTCGACAAACGACTCAATGAAAACAGCGGGTTTTGACCATTATATCAGGAAGCCTTTCACCATCCCACAATTTGCTGAGGTCATAAATCTGTTTCTCAAGCAACCGTCTCCCTGATGAAGGGAACACAACAACTCCTGTTAATCGGCAGAATCTTTCGTTTTCCAGACGTAAATATCCCGGGCCACTTCTTCGTCCATGGCCAGTTCGGTGTTTTCAAATTTAATGATAAAGGCCGGAGAGGTGCGGTGAACCGTGACTTGAACGCCCGGATTCAACCCCAGGGCGATGAGTTGATGCAGGCCGGAATGACTTCCCGGCTTGATATAAGTAATCCTGCCACTCTCACTTGGCTGCAGTTCACTCAGGCTGACCACCACATTATCAACCACCCGCTGCTCCCTGCTGCAGCATTTTCCCCTGGGAATGGGTTTGCCGTCCGGACAGATCTCGGGATGACCAAGCAGGGTACAGATTGATTCCTCGACCTCGGGCAGGAGGGCGTGCTCAATTTTGCAAGCCATCTCCTTCATGCTGTCATCCTTCAAACGCAAAAGCACGGACACCATAACCTCAGCCAGCCGGTGACGCCGAATCACCCCCTCGGCTACCGGGCTGCCGGTTGCGGTCAACAAAACCCTGTCACCGTCGCGAACGACCAGATTCTCGGCTTCCAGCCCGGCCAGGTCTTCATCAAAAATCTCCACAACGCATCTTTTTTTGATGGCGTCCAGAGTGTGCCGTTCATTCTCACCGGCCGCCCAGATTGCCTCCAGTATCTCTTCCTGCTTTTCAGTCAACATTG
>JAYEPA010000206.1:6728-30819 GCA_034723545.1 Thermodesulfobacteriota bacterium
CCGGCCAGGTCTTCATCAAAAATCTCCACAACGCATCTTTTTTTGATGGCGTCCAGAGTGTGCCGTTCATTCTCACCGGCCGCCCAGATTGCCTCCAGTATCTCTTCCTGCTTTTCAGTCAACATTGGGTTTTATCCTCTTCAGCCCAGGAATTTTTCTCTTAAATTTGTAAACAGATTTATTTTCAAAATGTTGTCGGACAGGGGTAGATAGCGAGCCTGCGAGACCTTCGAAGGGGCAGAGGGACTAAGGGGCTAAGGAAAAACCGCTTGCCACTAAACTTGTCATGCCGGCCTTCACCGCACGAACATTTCCTTCGGGGCATTCCCGACGACAAAGCAAAAAAATAAAATCAGCCCCCCTGCCTATACCTTCGAAGATTCAGAGAGGTTTACCCTCAGCCCCTCTGTCCCTTTGCCCCTCTGCCCCTCTGCCCCTTTTTTTAATCAAGTAAACGTAATCCCTAAAATGCGGCAGGTATGATTCACCACCGTGCCGACAGCGATGGCATAAACCATGACAGCCGTCAGAATTCCGGTGGCCACCCTGGAACCCCGTTCCTTATAAAGGACTATAATGGCATTGAGGCAGGGTGACAAAAAAGTCATGACCAGCAAATTCACCACCAACTGGACATTATCATAAACAGCGCTTAAGTGTTCAATCTCGGTGGCGCCGCTTTCCCGCCTGATGATGGTTTTAATAAAAACCTGGACGCTTTTTTCCGGTAAGCCCATCAAGCCCTTAACAACCGGTTCGGAAACTCTTTCCAGGGCGGCCAAACCACCGACTCGGTCAAAGAGAAAAACACACAGGGACGCAGCGATAAAAACCGGCACCGCCTCCTTGATGAAGAAATAGGTTTTCATGGCCGACATCTTCACAACCTTACCAATTTTCGGCATGCGCATGGCGGGTATCTCCATGAGCAGAGGTGTACGTTCACCCGGCAAAATTTTGTTTGCCAGATAGCCGGCAATGATGATCTGCAGAAAAATAAGACCAAAAACCGTGATAGTCGCTGAAATGGCCATCTTATTTAAAATAATAAACATGACAGCCAGTAGCGGAGCACAGGGCATGCCGAGCAGAAGAAGAAAAGTGGCGATAATTTTCTCCTTTTTCGTATCAAGCATCCGGGTTGTAAAAATGGCCATAGTCACGCAGGAAAAGCCCATAACAAGAGGAATGACGCCTTTGCCGTTCAGGCCCATAATCTGAAAAACCTTGTCAAGCAGGACGGAAATCCGGGCCAGATAACCGGAATCCTCCAGAAAACCAAAGGCGATATAAAAACAGAACAACACCGGCAGCACCAGGCCCAGGGCCAAAGCAATGCCGGTGGGGAAGATGCCGAAATCAGGATCAACGATCATATCACGGATAAAAGCACTGGGAATCGGCGCTACCAGCTTTTCCACCCAGGGGATCAGATAGCCTTCGAAAAGAATGCCATTGATTGAATCCACCAGGTAAGTGGCGCCAAAGGCGCCGACAAAGTAATACATCAGGGTCAGAACAACCACGGCAATGGGAATTCCGGTGGAAAACCGGGTGCAGAGATCTCCGAAACGAATCAGAAAAGAAAGCTGGGAAGGAGGCTCGACCCGCTGAACTTTTGCAACAATCTCCTCGGCCACCCTATTATAAGTCTGACCCAGAACAATGTGGTAATCCCCTGTTTCCCTGCGCTGGTAATCCCGGACCAAAGATTTCAGCTGACGCGCCATGGCCCCACCGAAATTCATTTCAACATACTGTTCAGCATTGGCATCATCGACAAGCAGCAGAAGGCCGATGGCCCGGGATGAAACCTGGCCTTCGGGCAGAAGCTGATCGATAATTTTGAGATAACGCTCAATGCGGGGCGGATACTCGACCAGGACACCGGGTTTCCGCATCCTGCCAAGACGGGAAATGACTTTACGCACCCCAATGCCTTCATTGGCCACCGTGGTGCAGACCTCAAGGCCAAGTATTTCGGAAAGCCTATCGTAATCGATTTCAATGCCCCTGGACTGGATCTCATCGATCATGTTGACGTCAAGGAGCATGGGCAGGCCGTACTCGGCATACTGCAGGGTAATTGCAATGGAGCGTTTCAGATTTTTAGCATCAGCGACCATCAGAATGCCGTCAATGGCGTGACCGCAGTCGCGGCAAAGGAGAAGATCCCTGGAGACCCGCGCGTCCTCGTTTGGAGAAAAGAGTGAATAAATGCCGGGAGTGTCATAAAAATCCGTATCCGTCCCTTTCAGTTTTCCCCTGGAAATGGAAACCGTTGAGCCCGGCACATTAAAAGAAGTGGTTTCACTGCCGCACAACCTCTCGAAAATGGAGGACTTCCCCACATTGAGATTGCCGACAATGGCCAGCTTATGATGGGGGCAGACCACATCTTCTTTATCGCATTCGATACATTTCTTACCGCAGCTGCGCTGTATACATTCCATATAAAATCACCATGCCCGGTTCCGGGCACAAAAAAAATGAAAACTATAAAATTTTTCACCACAAAAACCACGAACTACTCGAAAATAAGAGAAAAAATTTTATGTTTTTTTTCGTGGGGTTCGTGGCTGGAAATATCTTTTTGCTTAAGTTAATGGCATCGAGACACAACTTGGAAATAATATCATATCAATGATATGAAAAGTTATATATCCCAAACAAGATAAAAATCAACAAAATTGACACGACACTGAAACATTTTTTTATCTTTTCTATAAAGCATGCTATTTTCAAACGTATTTCATTTTAATCTAAAAATTCATTTTTTGCAGTGAGCGTCTCTTCTTCGTGAAACAACCGAATCCATCACCTGTTCATTGCCGACAGCAGGAAAAATCACAATTTCCAGGAATGAAGCTGACGCTTCTTCTCCTGACCTCTCTCTTTTACCTTAATTTTCTGTCCCGGATCATTATCTCTCCCCTGCTGCCACACCTGGAGCAGACCCTGGGGATCAGTCATGGCCAGGCCGGTTCGCTTTTCCTCTGTCTCAGTGCGGGCTACTTTATTTCCCTGCCTGGATCAGGCTTTATCTCGTCTGTCATCAGCCACCAGCGTACTATCACCCTCTCTTCTCTCGGCATCGCCACCACTCTGCTTTTAATGAGCATGGCCGTCAATCTTGGCCAGCTGCAGACAGGTCATTTGTTCCTGGGTCTTGCCGCCGGTATCTATCTCCCTTCAGCCATCGCCACCATCACCACCTCCTTTGCAAACAGACATTGGGGCAGAGCCCTTGCCGTGCATGAACTGGCGCCGAACCTGGCCTTTCTGTCAGCCCCCTTCATTGTTTCCAGCCTGCTTGCCGCCTCGTCCTGGCAAACAATTTTTTTCGTCCTTGGCATCCTGTCACTGCTTGTTTCTCTGACTTACGCCCTGTGCAGCCGAAAAGAGCGATCCTACGGAACACCGCCAACACTTTCACACTGCAATCCTCTTTTCCGGTTGCCCGCTTTCTGGATGATGATACTCATCTTTAGTGTGGGCATCATGAGCACCCTGGGAATTTATAACCTGCTCCCCCTTTTTCTGGTCAGTGAACACGGAATGACGGAACAGGCGGCCAATTCCCTGGTAGGATTCTCCAGAATTCCAACTCTTGTCACCGCCTTGATGGGCGGCTACCTCACGGATCGTTTTGGCTCCAGGGTCACCATGGGCAGGATGCTCTTTTTTTCCGGAATGGTGACCATTCTGCTGGGATTTTCCCAGCAGTGGATCTCTCTCTGGGTCGTTCTGCAGCCACTGCTGGCGGTCTGTTTTTTCCCGGCCGCCTTTGCCACCCTGGCCTCCCTTGGCCCTCCTGAATCAAGAAACGTGGTGGTTTCCCTTACCGTCCCGCTGGCCTTTTTCATCGGCGGTGGAGCGCTGCCGGCCGCTATCGGTTTTGCTGCGGATTTCGGCTGGTTCGGGGAGGGAATTGCGGCTGCCGGATTACTGATGATTGGTGGGGCTTTGCTGGTCAAATTTACCAGGGTCTGAAGGTCCGGAAAGATATACTGTTTCACACTCGTTAATTACAATGTAACCAATCACGGGGGAGAACCCGCCATGTTTTGTGTAACTCCTTAATTTGTAAGCGGTCACAGGTACCGAATCTCGGAGTCTACGCTTACATTGCAATCACAAACTGTCTATGTTAAATTATGTGCATGATGAGGATTACTTAACTCAACCGGCCTCATATCCCCTACTCTCTTTATCCTGATAAAGGACAAAAAAAACCGCTCAGACGAATGAAAACAGCGCCTGCCATCATTGTTCAACTCATTCATATTGAAGGCCCTATGAAAGGCCAGATTCTGGAGTTGTCCGATCATGAAATAAATATTGGCCGGCATCCATCCTGTCAGCTCAAATTCCCCCCTGATTTCAATATCGTTTCCAGAAAACATGCCACAATCTCTCGTGAGGGGAATCGTTTTAAACTGACTGATCACAGTTCCAACGGCACCATCGTCAATGGCAGGAGGATCAAGGAAATCTATCTCACAGATGGCGATGTCCTTACGATTTCGGAAGGAGGACCAAAAATCAGTTTCCTGACCCGGATGGGCGAACCCTCTCCTATCCCGCAAACACAGGAAACTCCACCACCATCACCACCTCCTGAAGAAAAAATTATTGCTCCTCCCGTGCAGGAAGAAGTACAGAGGCCGGCACCCCAGCCTCCTCCGATGACTCCGAAACCTGACGTCCCACCCGCCGCTCCTGTCCAAAAGACAAAGGAGCCTCTTATTATTCAATACGGCCCCACCCTTCGTTCTTTTGATATGCCCTTGAAAATAGGCAAACATCCTGACAGTGATTTTTCCCTTGATCAGGTTGAAATTTTGGACTTTCACGCGGAAATTTATTTTAGCGACGGGCAGTACTGGGTTCGCGATCTTACCGGCCAACAGACGATCACTATAAACAACATCCCTGTCGGAGAAGGAGCAGCCTTGCGGCAAAACGACGAGCTGGCCCTGAGTTCCAGAGGTCCTTTTTTTCAATTCCTGGGAAACGGTCGTTTGAGTGAGGTGGAAAAAACCGCCGCTGAGGCAGGCACGGACGGACGGAACTTTGAGGAGCAGATTTCAGAAAAGCCGCCCATGGATGAGCCTTTTAAGAAACCGATGTCATTTTTAAAAAAAATATTCAAAAAAAATTGAAGCTTGTTAAAGGTAGGGAACGGACCCCAAACTACATGGATTCATGCAATAACGGCAACCCCTTGCCCAAGACATCCAGCACTGCATCAATCTGATCAAGAGTCATGATTCCCTGCTCAAGGATGATCCGGCCGATGAGACGGTGCTTTCCTTTCTCAACGTCATCCATAACCTGGATCTTCAGAGCCTCCACAAACTGTTCAGGCGTGATAAATTCTTTTTCAATGGCAACAACGCCAAAACGTTTTTCTAAATGTTGTGTCTCCATAATCCGCTCCTTTTTTACTCTTTTTGTTTTTCATTTTATATCAAGTCGGGCTGTAAAAACAAAAAAATTCAGGACCGACATTGACGGAATATACTATTTCACCCCCTGATAGAGCAACAGGATGTAAGTGAACTGCTGAGATTAGCAACTTAACCCATTGTTAATTCGAGATATGTCAAAAGCTAACCACCTGATGTGGAGAAATAAATGAAAATGCTGGACGGCAGCATAAACTGGGGTGTTTTTCAGCTCGACTACTCCGCTATTTCCGACAAGGGACGGGTTCGCAAAGAAAATGAGGATGACTTCCTGGTCATGGAAGACCACTGCATGTTCTGCGTGGCTGATGGCATGGGTGGCCAGGAGAATGGGAAACTGGCAAGCCAGACGACCCTGGACAGTATCGTCCGAGGCATGAACTATCTCCACGATTCAAAGGATGCGACAATCCCGTACGGCCTGACGGCCGATATGCTGAAAAAACCCCTGCTGACAAGCATCACTCAATTTGCTAATTTCCAGGTGCACAATATAGCTGCCGGCCGAACCATGGGCTCAACGCTGGTTGCCGCCCATTTTACGGGAAACGAACTGGACATCGCCCATGTAGGAGACAGTAGGTTGTATCTGTGGCGAAATGGCCAATTGACCCAGATCACGGAGGATCATTCACTGGTGTACGAACTGTACCAGATGGGAAAAATCACCCAGGCGGAAATGCGAGCTCATAACCTGCGAAACGTCATCACCCGTGCCATTGGCACAAACTCGGAAGTGGAACCGAGTCTTGATCATATTGAGATCCTGTCCGGCGATATTTATCTGATATGCTCCGACGGTCTCACCACCATGCTGGAGCCTCGAGAGATCATCCGTATTTTCGATGAACATGCCGACCTTAAGGACCTCGCCCAAGCCTTGATAGCGGAGGCCAATGAAGCCGGCGGACGGGATAACATTACTGTTTTACTCATATCAGCTCAAAACACCGCTTGATTAATTATGTTGACTCTTGAGAATCAGAGTTTCAGCAGGAAATACAAATCTACGAAGACAAACAAGTGGCTGTGACGCAAGGTCCTATCACCCACTTCCCTTCTCCACCTGTCATTAAAATCTTTCTTGTCGTAAGGAGGCATGCCCCATGAAAAACAGAACTCCTGTTGATCGCGAAGCGAGAATTCTAATTCTGGGTGCCGGGCCCGGTGGCTTGTCCGCCGCTCATTTCCTGAGCAGGCATGGTTTCAAAAATGTCACTGTATTTGAGAAACTGGGCAGGGTTGGCGGGATGTGCCGTTCCGTAACCGAGGATAACCAGTCATTCGACCTGGGAGCAGTCTTCGTCAGCTCAGCCTACAGGGAGGTTCTTCGCATGGCGCGCAGCGTGGGGGCCGAGCTGGAAAGATTCGAGGGAGCCACGGCCTTTGCCTATGATGAAACGAATCAGTCGGCCCGCTACCACAGCCTCCTGCCTTATGTTATGGGCGGTTCGTCCCTTTCAACATTTTGCCGCTTTGCCGGACTCTGTCTGCGCTATCTCTGGAAACGTTATCAAATCCGTAAAATCTTCCGGCGGCCGGGCTGGGCCGGTATAGACGCGCATCCCGCTCTGTGTGTTACGTTTGCCCAATGGCTGGAGCATAACGGCCTGGAGGATCTTAACCGCTTGTTTGAAATTCCAGTCACCACATTTGGCTACGGTTCCCTGGATGAAATTCCAGCGCCCTATGTCCTCAGGTACATGGGGATCAGGACCTTCCTGGCCACGCTGTTCTCATCCGCACCGTTTGCCCGCCTGCTTCCCTCGTTTCTGATTGCGCAACGCTTCAAATACGGCTTCCAGCGTTTCTGGGAAAGGGTGGCCTGGGATCTTAATATCCGCCTAAACATTGAGATTAAAAAGATCGAACGTCGTGAAGAAGGAATCTTTGTAAAATACACGCATCCGATGCAAATGCTTGGAGATGAGATCTCCCATGCCGAGGATCATGCCAGATTTGATTACTTGATCGTTGCCTGTCCCCTTCTGCAGGAGGAGTTGGAGAGTTTCCTTGATTTGACCGAAGAGGAACAGTGGTTTCAGTCAAAAACCAGGTTTATTCCCTACGCGGTTGCCAGTTTCGAGATCGCCGATCTGGTGCTGCCCATGCCCATTGCATTTCATTTGCCCCTTCCCTCTCTTGATCAGCCGATGATCATCGCCCAACGGCATCGGGAAAATGAATTAATGGCCTTTTATGCGCGACTGGCCAGCAGTGAACCGACTGCGGCGGATGAGCTGCGGCTTCGAGAGAATATTGAGCGCTACATCGCTGCACTAGGTGGGCGGATCAACGAACAGGATGACTGGCATTCCTATGACGCCTGGCTCTACTTCAAGCATGTCGGAGTTGAAGAGTTTCGCCAGGGTTATTTTGATCGGTGGGAAGAAGCCCAGGGGGAAAATCGGACTTTTTTCGTGGGAGGACTCTTTGACTTTGACTATGTTGAAGGGATCGTGCGTTACAGCCGCTATCTTGTTGAGCAACATTTCGCTGGAAGTGCCTGACTCCCGGTAAAAAAAATAGTGGCTGCTTCAAACTGGAAACCACACTAAGAAAAAGAGGTAATCACCATGAAACTTATTTTTCGAGTATGCACAATCATTTTCATCGTATTTATTATGGCCGGCGTCACATACGCAGATAAAGACCGAAAAGGAAGCAGTGACTACCCGCTGATATCCAGGATGCCGGACTTCTGGATCGCTGCCTATAAAGATACCGAGTATGATTCGCATACCTTTCGTGATAGCGCCAATAATAAGATTACCATTGAGGGACATAAGTATTTCATCGAGTATCGTCTGAAAAAAGGTGGCCGGGAACCGGGACGTCTGATGATACTGAAAAATTATGAAAATGCCTTGAAAGAGATAGATGCTGAGATTTTTAAGAGGACGAAAAAAGACGTATACAGCAAAGTCACAAAAGAGGGCAAAGAGATCTGGATCCAAGTGCATGCTCTGGACCGCCTCTACCGTTTGACCATTGTGGAACGCGAGCAGATGGAGCAGAAACTTGCAGACGATCCGGATGCATCATCCGCAGATACTGCAACCACCGCAGCAGATATTCATGAGGCCGCAAAAAAAGGGTCTTTGGAAAAGGTTAAGGCTTTTCTGGCCAATGGTGAAAAAGTCGATGTTAAAAACAAGCACGGTCTGACACCTCTTTATCTTGCAGCCGCTGAGGGCCATAAAAATGTCTGTGAATACCTTATTGCCCAAGGAGCTGATGTCAATGCCGGTCGCGAGATTGGTTTTGTTCCCTTATCTGGCGCCTTAAACAACCGCACTGAAAGAGGTGTTGAGATATTCAAAATTTTGGTCGACCATGGGGCTGATTATAACATAAATATCGGAGGGTATCCTCTATTGCACCAGGCCGTCTATTCCTGCCACAATGAGAGTGTAAGAAGAATCGCCGAATTTCTTATCGCTAAAGGCGTGGATGTTAACGCCAAGGGTTATCAAGACAAGACCCCTCTACACATGGTGGGTTGCAAAGAGATTTGTGAGCTTCTCATTTTAAAGGGAGCTGATATTGAAGCCAGAGATAAATATGGCCAGACGCCAATTTTTGAAGCCTGTTCCGCAACACGTAAAAAAGAGGTTTGCGAATTTTTCATTTCAAAAGGCGCTGATATCGAGGCAAGGGACAAAAACGGCCGCACTCCGCTTTGGAAGGCCTGTTCCAGCAATGAGCTGAAGGTTTGCGAATTTCTCATTTCAAAGGGCGCTGATATTGAGGCCGGAGATAAAGACGGCCGGACCCCGCTTTGGAAGGCCTGTTCTAATGCTAATATGGCAATTTCCAAGCTTCTCATTTCAAAGGACGCCGACATCGAGGCCAGGGACAAAGATGGACAAACGCCACTTTGGCAGGCCTGTTCCAATTCTAATATGGCGATTTCCAAGCTTCTTATTTCAAAAGGAGCCGATGTAAATGCCAAAGACAATCGTGGCTGGACCCCTTTACGTCAGGTGCATAGCGAATGCCTTACTACCCGCAATACCGAGATCTGCGATCTTCTTAAAAAACATGGAGGGGTTAAGTAACTTTACCCTGATAACCTAATCGGCTTTATAAAAAATACATCCAAGAGGTGATCACCATGAAACTTATTTTTCGAGTATGCACAATCATTTCCATCGTATTGATTATGGCCGGCAGCATTCAAGCGAAAAGTGACCGCAAAGGAAGCAGTGACTACCCGCTGCTATCCAGAATGCCGGACTTTTGGATTGCTGCTTATCAAGAGAGCGAGCATGAGTCCCATACATTTCGTGATAGTGCCAACAATAAGATTACCATTGAAGGGCAGAAGTATTTCATCGAGTATCGTCTGAAAAAAGGTGGCCAGGAACCGGGACGTCTGATGATACTTAAAAATTATGAAAATGCCTTGAAACAGATAGATGCTGAAATTTTAAAGAGGACGAAAAAAGACGTATACAGCAAAGTTTCAAAAGAGGGCAAAGAGGTATGGATTCAAGTGCATGCTTTGGACAGCCTCTACCGTTTAACCATTGTGGAACGTGAGCAGATGGAGCAGAAAGTTGACGTAAATCCGGAAGCGTTATTCGGAGATATTGCCACCACCGGACATGCCACAGTCTATGGTATCTATTTCGATCATGACAGCGCCAACATCAAACAGGAATCAAAACCCAGTCTTACAGCGATAGCCGATATGCTCAACGCCAACAAGTCACTTAAGCTGTATGTGGTGGGGCATACAGACATGACCGGCGGGTTTAAATACAATGTGGGGCTCTCACTAAAAAGAGCTAATGCAGTCGTCAAGGCGTTGGTGAGCGAATATGGCATTACCGCCGAACGGCTGGCCGGAAAGGGGGCTGGTCCGCTCTGCCCCGTTGGCTCAAACAAGAATGAAAATGGAAGGAAACTCAACCGCAGGGTCGAGCTGGTGGAGATGTGACATGGGGAAGTTGGTCCACCTTGCGATCGTAGATCTTGATTTCCTTCTCTGCCATTCGCCTGGCTTTGCTCGTGACACAAAGCGGCCTGACCCTTTCCTGTCCCCAGTCACATAGTTATAGACGGTAATCTTCTCCATCTTGTCTTCACACAGTTGGGGTGCCCGGTACTGAACATGAAGATCACCGGTGCCGACCAGAAACGCGCTTTTCTTGCCGTCTAAACTGCAAAGATTTCCGTTAAGCAGTGTTCCTTCCACTACTTCGACCACGACCCGCTGCCACTCCTTGGGTGTCCCGCCGCGATCATCACGGATTTCCGTCGAATGTAGGAGACTTCCTGGCAAGTCTGGAATGCCAGCTAAAAACACAACATGGTCTGTATAATTTGCATAGCCCTCAAAAATCTATTCGTTCCAATAGTGTCGGCTCAGCCCGTACTTCTTTAATTTTTTATATGCTTTAATTCTGTCTGTTGCTCCCGTTTTACTCAAAGTACGGTCTGAGAATGATACCCAGCTATCTAGATTTCCGGTGTTCTTAAAATAGCTGATGGTAACTTTTCTTGATGACACTCGGGCACTACGTTTGTTATTCTTTGCTTTCATGAAAAAGGTGACTCCTCAATGTTGTTTTCTTAGCCGTTAACACATTGATGATATTACCTTTTTATGTTTTTGTCATATAATTGCAAAATTTAGATATCAGTAGTCATCTTTCATCCGCAGAAAACTGTAAGTTGCTGTTAACAAGTCGAAAAGTGACCGTTACGTTAAAAAAATGAAGCGGTTGCTATTGGTCGCTTTTCAGCAAGATGCTAAAAGCGATTTCCTATCATCCAAGAAAAGGAGGTTGAAAATGGACAGAGACACTAGAAAGGATAAAAATACTGTCAGCTGGCAAGTAGTTTCGCGCCTGCGGTTTGTAATACTATCGCTGACCATACTGGCGCTGTTCTCAACAACATCTATGGCAAACACCGAACCGACCATCACCATGGTCAATGGTGTAACAGATGGGGACGCTTACTATTTGATTGCAGTTCCCCCCAACTGGAACGGGGACCTTGTAATTTGGAATCATGGTTTCACGTTGGATCCTCCCGAACCGCTGACTATGGAAGACCTGGGACCCTTGGCTTACCTCCAGCTTACCGAGGGGTACGCTGTTGCCGCCTCCAGCTTCCAGCAGTCAGGCTGGGCTTTATTTAAGACCAAGAACGATTTGCAGAACATGGTTGGCGAGTTCAAGGATCACTTTGGGCAGCCCAACCAAGTGATCGTCACAGGGGGGTCGCTGGGCGGCGCGGTTACCGCCCAAGCTATCGAAAAGGCTCATCTTGGCAACGTTGTAGGAGCCTACAGTCTCTGCGGTGCCGTGGCTGGCAGCCGTAATTGGGACGGCACGCTGGACCTCCGACTGATTTACGACATAGTGACAGCTAACATGCCCTTTGCCCAAATCCCGGGTGGCGCGAATGGACTGCCAGAGGGGTCCACCTTAACAAATGCTGAAATAGCGTTTCGGGTAAATCTGGCCACCGGGGTCCTCCTGCCGTTGGCCGATCGCGAGTTGTGGCAACAGGAGAACTTGGACACAATCCTGAGTGTGATGCAGATCCCTGAGAATTTCCTCATTAAGGACATGCTCTATGCCACTCAGAATATGAGTGACCTCGTTCATGACAAGCTCAATAGCAAACTCGGCACGGGCAACGCCTATGTGGACTATGGTGACAAGGATATAAATGCAAGCATCGTTCGCGTGTCACCACACCCGGGAGCGGAAAACCGGTTTGAACGGTATTTCACCCCATCCGGGGATGTGGGTGACACGAAGATTATATCTATACATACTGATAAGGATGGTCTCGTGCTTGTGGAAAACGAACACGAGTACGCCTCGGTCGTACCAGCCGAAAATCTCACGGTGGCAATTGTCGTGGAGGATGAACCGACTCACTGCGAGTTCAACGACGCCGAGGCAATCGCCGGCTGGGAGTGTCTCCGGATCTGGCTCGCCGGAGGTCCACAGCCATCAGCGGAACAGATCCAGGCGACCTGCTTGGGTCTTGAGTCGCCCGCGTTCCCCGGTCCCTGCCGGTTCGACCCAACCTTCGAGGTCCCCAGCATGGATGGGCGTATACGCCCACGTTGATCGAAGACCGTCCCGGCCAAGAGATAAAGGTATTGGCAAAACCGGAGGAGGTCTCAGAGGCCTCCTCCTCACCATGAAGTATTGAAAGCAAGCGATAGTTTTGTGATCTGCTATTATGTCAGGTTGAAAAAATCTTGATTTTGTTGAGATACTATTAACATATTTCAATTATTAAGAATATTGCCATAATGGCAAGAAGTCTGAAATGCTGACAACGTTATTTCAGCCATGTAAGTTGGTTTCTAACCTGATCTCATTTTGACAAAATCTGGACCTGAACCAGTCAATTAATGAAAAAACTGGTCGCGATAAATTCATATCCTGACATTTTTTCAAAATTGATACTCTACGACCATCTTCACCTTTCTGAAAGCCGAATTAATCTTAAACCAATATGGCATGAAAAGGTCGAAAACAAATAAACCGGACAGAAGCCAAGGCAATCAATATTTTTTCATTTTCTGCTGCAGCCGTCTGGCATTACGCAGATCTTTTTTTGCCTGAAGATGGTTTGGACTGAGCCGCAGAACTTCTTCCCATTCCTGGATGGCCATATCGAGTTTCTCGGAAAGAAAATAGCTGATGCCCTTACGATAATGGGCATCAGCTTCCTGATGAAGAAAAACTTCCGTGCTGGCGATCAGTTGGCTCACATCACGAAAATTCTTATCAATGGTGCGCAAGATCCGTAAAGATTCAAGATACTCCTCCTGCTCGAGCAGATCCCTGGCTTTTTGATATTTCAGGGCATCGGCCATGGAAGTCTCTTTCTCCTGAACGGGACGGCTCGTCTCTCTTTCGGCCCTGTCCCGGGACACGGCTGCCAAACCATCTCTTGTCTGTCGGCGTGGTTCAATAACCACCCCATTATCTTGCGGTATCATCTTAGCATTTTTTGTGTCGCTGACAATATTATGCTCGAGTATCACAAGCTTTAATGACATTCCTGGTCTTAATTCAGCCCTTGGACTGATTGAATTAAAAGCGGTAACAAGAAATGCCTTGCCCGGATCATGATACGCTTTCCGGGCAATTTTTCTCACCGTATCGCCCTTCCGAGTCACGTATGTTCTGAAAACAGGCTTGTGCAGCCTGCTCTCCAGATAGCTCATGGCCTGGTTGTGATCCGGCTCATAAGAGAGGGTGAGGAGAAACTCCCGACGGGCATCCTGCCAAGCGCCGTTGTTGAAAAACGCCACCCCCTTCTGAAAATGAGCAGCCGCTTTTTGTCGGGCTTTGCTCTGCAGAGTTTTCATTTTTGCCGAGATTTCCCGATGATCATGGGGCTGAAAACTTTGGACGATCCACCAGTCGAGCAGGGCCTTGCGCAACTGGCCTTTTCGTTCATGCTCAAGAGCTTTGTTCCGGTATTTGTCCGGCAGGGATCTATACGCCTCTTTTCCTGATTCCGGGGAGGGAAGCTGCAAGGCGCAGCCGTTGAAAAACAAAACCAAAAATAAAATCAAACTCACTGAACAAAGCGGCTGGATAAGCGGGCGGCAATAGCGGTTTGCCATGTCCGGCTGTTTCACTTCAGTTTCAGAGAAAACAGTCATCAACGGAGGGCCTTTCTGCTGTAAATTTTGAGATTTCTTTTAAAATCCCGTAAATCAAAGTCACCGTATATCATCCTACGATTCAGGGTGAAGTGATTCACAAAAAAAGGATTGCTGGCCCGCTTAACGGTAAAAGCACCCCGAAAGCCATTTTTCTTGAGAAAAGCGATCACCAGATTATTCGTATCTCCATAGGGATAGGCAAGATATTTTACATCCTTGCCGATCTTCTTTTTTATGATGCGGGTGGATTCACTGATTTCTCTCTCGATTTCCCTTACATAGTTTTGAAAAGACTCATTCCCCTTGATCTTGTTCAGGTTGCGATGGCTGATGGTGTGGCACTGGATATCAATGCCGTTTTTGTCCAACTCGGCCACCTGGTTCCAGTCCAGGGTTTTCCTGCTACCACTAATGAGATCGGTGTAGACAAACAAGGTGGCGGGAAAGTTATATTTTTTTAAAACGGGATAGGCAATATCGTAGACGCCCTGCCAGCCATCATCAATCGTTATTACCACGGCCTTTCTGGGAAGCGCCTCCCTGTACTCCAAAAAATCAAACAGATCATCAAGGGTAATGACCGTGTAGGCATTGTCCTTAAGAAACTTCATCTGCCGCTCAAAATCACGTCTTCTCACCATCATCAGGTTCTGTTTCGACTCTGAAAAGTTGTGATAGCTCAGAACGGGCACTTCCTGATATCCCAATCGAGAAAGATCTCCTTTGGTAAAAGGCTCAAGAGGGATAATGAGTTCCTGCCCCGTGGTGATAGCCGAGACATTGTTAAAATCGGCAATCACCCAGCTCTTGCCCGGGTCGTCAAGATAGCGCCGGGCCAGGGAAGGCAGCGTGTCGCCGAGCCGGACAATCACCCTGGCAAAATCGGGAAATTCATCCGAGTGAACCCGGTCCCCCCTATACAGCGCGCAGCCCTGGGCAAATACAATAACAAAAAGAATGAAGCCCGTGTAAAAAGCGGATTGTCGCGTTACGATCATTTTTCTTTTTTCGTTAATTGAAGAAATCGATAACTTTTTATGGCTTCGCCAGTGGCTATGGATTTCTGGACGGGAAGCGGTTCCACCTCGACCAGATCTTTCATCTGACTGAAAACCCCCTCGCCAAGAATAATGTCACCGGGCTGACCCAGGCCAATGAGGCAGTAGGCCTCTTTAATACTCTCGCCGATGGAGCTGTATTCAACCTTCGAATGGGAACCGATATTCCCGGACAGGACAATTCCCGAACTGATGCCAATGCAGACGTTACTGAGAAGTTGACTTTCCTCCTTACTGCCCAGGGACAATGACTCCTGAATATCCATAGCAGCTTGAATTGCGCGATCAGTATGATTTTCTCTGTACAGGGAAACACCAAATATGCCGACAACCGCATCACCGATAATCTTGTCGACATATCCGCCATGCTCACTGATGACGTTGGTAACGACACTGATATACTTATTTAAGGAAAGGACCACCTCTTCCGGTTTTTCCGTGGTGGCATACGAACCAAATCCCTTGACACCGGCAAAAAGAATGACCACCTGCCTTCTGACCGCATGCGCCGAGCTGCCGGACAGAGGACTTTCCAGTATTCGGTCAAGCGAGGAACGTTTCAGCAACTGTTCCAGTTGCATCCTGGTATGGACCTGGCTGACTGATAATTTTTCGGCCATGCGGTTTAAGGCTTGGGCCAGATCGCCCAGCTCATTGTTTTCTATATTTTTAATTTCATGACTCAGATTGCCCTTGCCATATTCCCTGGCTGCATGAATGAGCCCTGACAATCTTTTCCGTCTCCGTAAAGTAAAAAGCACGACAAGACAGATAAGCACGACAAGAATGCAGATGCCGGGGACAAAAAGAGCCCGCAGAAGAGAATCGCGTGCCTGGGTCACGCTGCCCTGAACGGCTTGAAGGGACAAGCCCAGATGAACACTCCCCAGAGACTTGCCGTGATACAAAACCGGCCTGGACAAATCCAGAATCCTCAGGCCCGTGCTGTCCGCATATTGAACGATCACGACGTCTTTATTTTCGCTGATCCTTGTCCCCTTTGCAGGTGGAATGAATTTCGTGCCGGATGCTACCCCGTCGGAATAGGCCTGGATGTTTCGGTCACGGTCAAGAATAAAGGCATAAACAATACCATCCATGCCGCCCGCATCCTGAACAACACCATTGAGGCGCAGGGTATCATCAACGAGGAGGGGGATTTTGGCGCTGGAGGCAAAATAGCCGAGAATGAGTTCAGCGGATTTCAGGTTTTCAGCAAAAAGGATTCTCTGCTGCTGCGCGGTTATAACAGAGAGAGTAATACTTCCGGACAGGCAGAAAAGCAGAAAAACGGCAATACTGACCCGAAAAAATAATGGCAGGCGACGATGTTTTTTTAGTTGTCCGTTTTGCATTTGATATTTGCCTGGAAATTGTATCCTGCTCCTTCTTTGGCAACGGAAACAAATGATTTATGATACTACCCAAAAAGGGCTTATGATCTCAATCTATTTTTTTATCAAAGAGCAACGATCAAATAAAAAAAACCATCCTAACCAGATCGGAATCGCGTCCGAGAGACAAATACTCCTTGACGGAAGATAGATGTTTAGCATATTGTTTTCATTATTATAAAAATCTTTGAACAGTACATTTTTCATGGCCTCTTTTCAAAAAATACGTCTCGGAAAATATATCCTACTGGATAAACTGGCAGTGGGTGGAATGGCTGAACTGTACAGGGCCATGATCACCGGTGTTCAGGGGTTTGAAAAGCTGATTGCAATCAAGAAGATCCTTCCCCACCTGGCCTCTGAAGAAGAACTGGTCAGATCCTTTATCGACGAGGCCAAACTCGCAGCCCTTCTTCACCATCAGAATGTTGTCCAGATTTACGATTTCGGCAGCCTTGGAGAGTCATACTTCATTGCCATGGAGTACCTGGTGGGCAAGGACTGCCGGATCATTAAAAGCAAATCCAAGGAAAAAAACCTCCCCCTCGAACTTCAAAACGCTCTCTTCATTGTCTCCCGAATCTGCGCCGGGCTTGACTATGCTCACAAGCTTAAAGATTTTCAGGGCAAACCGCTTAACCTTGTTCACCGTGACATCAGCCCCCAGAATATTCTCATCACCTATGAAGGCGATGTGAAAATTGTTGACTTCGGTATTGCCAAAGCAGCCAGCCAGACCACCATGACCCAAATTGGCATGATCAAGGGCAAGGTGGCTTACATGTCACCGGAACAGGCCGGCGGAAAAACAATCGACAACCGCTCGGATATCTTTTCCTGCGGTATCCTGCTTTATGAACTGGTTACCGGCAAGCGCATGTTTTCCGGTGACACCATGCATATTCTCGCCAATGTTCGAGATGCCGAATTCACTAAACCAGAGGAAGCAAAGAAGGATCTACCGGAAAAGCTGCTGGAAGTTCTTTATAAGGCCCTGGAGAAAGAAGCCGACCAGCGATACCAGACCTGCGGCGACATGCTGACGGATCTGGAGGAGTGTATGCACCAGCTCAACATGCACCCAACAGCCCATGGTCTTTCCCTCTACATGAAAACTCTTTTTGCCGACGAGATCGCAATCGAAGAACTGCATCTGCTGGAAATCATGAAAATCGTCCTCATGGAAGAGGAAGAAAAAGAAGCAGAGATAACAGCTCCGATACCTTCAGTCGAAGCAGCGCGGCCGAGGCAGCCCCAGGAAAAAGAAAAAAAAACCTTGGAGTCCGCCGCCGCGCCCTTGGAAATGATCAAATCAAAAAAATTTCTGCTTGCAGCAATTTCAGTGACGCTGGTTCTTGTCATCGGCCTGATCACCATGATAAGCAAAAAAGAAGAACCTGCTCCGCCGCCTTTACCGTCACAGGAAACAACGGAGATCCCCCGTCAGGCAGTTGATGAGCCGTCTCCGGCCATAGTCGCCGAACAACCCGCCGATCTTCTGCCTGAAACCCCGCTTGAAGCTCCTGGTACGGAATTATATCAGCAGGCCATGGATGCCCTAGTTGCCGGACAGTATGAAGAAGCCATGGACCTGTTTGAGAAACTTCTGACACAGGGACCGGGCATGGCAGACAAGATTGCCCTTCCATATGCGGAAGCACTGCTTGGCCAGGCTGAGAATCTAAGAGAAACAGATGCCCCTCAGGCAATCGCCCTTTTTGAAAAATCAATCCATTTTGATCCGGAGAGTGAACAGGCCCATTTTCAACTTGGAACGCTGTTCATGAAGCAGAAAGATTATGCACGGGCCATTGAAAGCTATGAAAATGTGATTGAATTAAATCCGAAATTTGCCGACACTTTCTTTAATCTTGGCTTCATCTATGCCGTATCAAAAGATTATGCCAGGGCAGAGGAAATGTTTAGCCGGGTGGTTGATCTTGGGCCGGATTACCTTGATGAAGCGCTTTTTAACCTTGCGCTGGTACAGAATAAACAGGGCAAAAAGGACGAGAGCATGGCAAACCTTGAACGGGCGGTCTCTATCAACCCGGAGAATGAACTGGCGCAAAATTACCTCAAGAAAATGCAAGAAGCCGCAGGAGAAAACCAGTGATAACGATTTCGCGACAGTCTAAGTTGACGTTTATCCTTTGTCTGGTGCTGTCCGTAACCTGTGTCAGCTGCGCCGCCATAAAAAAATACCGGCAGGAGCCGCAGGATACCCAGACGGACAGCCCAGCGGATGCCCGGGGAGATAAGGACGTCCCTTCCGGTTATTATGTCTATACGGTGCAATTGCCCGGAGAAAGCCTGTCAATCATTGCAAAATGGTTCACCGGTGACCTTAAAAACTGGGAAACCCTGGCGAAAACCAATCCGGCAATCAATCCAAACCGCATCTTTTTGGGCGACAAAATCAGAATACCGCGCCATCTTATGATCAGGCACGACCCCATGACCCTGAAATTTATCGAGGAGTCCCAGCCGAAACCAAAGACACGTATCCCTCCGACCCCTCCTCCGGAAAAAACCGGGGAAGAACTCCAACAGGAAGAGCCGGAAAAAGCAGCAGAGGTTGAGAAAGAGGAACCGCAACCCGCTGTTGTTC
The DNA here is from genome assembly GCA_034723545.1 of Thermodesulfobacteriota bacterium. Taxonomy (GTDB): domain Bacteria; phylum Desulfobacterota; class Desulfobulbia; order Desulfobulbales; family SURF-16; genus JAGHCC01. Next base: position 25,922 of record JAYEPA010000206.1, read on the forward strand.
AGCCTGAACCTGAACCGGAAGAAGAACCTTTCCTCTTCGGCCCCAAGGGCTACCCGAGCAAATAAAGATCGGCACGGTCGTCAAATGTCACCGTTATCGAACCCTGATGAATAAAACTAATGGCAAAACCCCATGTCCTTCCGTGTTGAGCAGCAGCTTTCCACCATGATCCAGCAGAATTTTATGGGCAATATTTAAAAACAGACTGTTACACCAGGGTTTATCCAGAAAAACGGGAGAAAAAGGGTCGCTGAACGAATACCCCTCGTCCTTCCTGCCAAAGCAGAGTTCCAGCCCACCCTCGGAATCTCCCAGCGTGATCGGCAATTCACTCCCTTGACCAATACTAAATAAAATTTCCTTGATCACCATGGCCAGGGCTTTTTTCAGAAGAGTCGGGTCAACCGGGGCCATCACCTGCGGTGTCTCGACACAAAACACGGGAAAGATCTTTTTTTTCCGCCACTCTTCCTGATAACTGTCGAGCACTTCCTGCACCAGGGAATCGATTTTGACCAGTTGTTTTTCCGGTTGCGCAATACGGGCAAAACTATCAACCTCCTGCAGCACCGCCTCAATCCGCTCAACTGATTGCAAAATAGCCTGACTTTTTTGTTCCCCCATGCTTGCCCGTTCAGAGTGCCCCATCCCCCTGATGAGTCCGCCCATGGCAGTCAACGGATTTCTCACTTCATGGGCCATGGCCTGGGACAGTCTTACGTATGCCGCTATCCTCTCCGTATCGACCAGCCTGGTTTCCGTTTCCCGCAATTTATCCACGGTGTTGGAATATCTCTTTTTCAGTTCACTCCAGAGACGGGCGTTCTCAATGAGGGGCGCGATGATGGAGGCAATACTCTGAAACAATTCCAGATCGCTCTGATTGTAAGCTCCGGGAATGTTACGATCAAGATAGATGAGACCATTAATCCGGTTGTGATAAATAAGCGGGGCACACATGGCGGATCTGATGCGCAAGGCAATGATACTTTCCTCTTCCTTGAATGAATCGGAGCTGAGAGCGTCTTCGAGCAGCAAAGACTCACCATTCTGCAAGACCCGGTTGACAATGCTGCGGCTGAGCGGAAGAGGTTCCATTCGAGAGTCACAGCACAGGGTGCGCAACTCTCCGTCTTCCTGAAACAGGGCGATTGTGCCGTGATCCTGGTGAAAAAATTCCTTGAACCTGGCAAATATTTTCTCCCCGACTCGCATGACATCCTGGCTGGTGGAAAATTCAGCGGTGATGGAGTAAATCAGATCCAACCGCCTCCGATCCATTTCCGGGGCCACCGAAGTACGATCCAGGGTATGGAGAATGAGCGTTTGCTCGGATTTTTCTTCTTCAGCAACAGGGAGGAGAAATTTGCTATGACCCAGTTGAATAAAATCGCCGGGATGCAAAAAGGTTTTTTCAAAAATCCTTTCACCATTCAGCCAGACGCCATTGGCGCTGTCCAGATCTTTAATCCATAACTGGTCATCACTGCTATCGATCAGGGCATGACGATGTGAAATGGTGTGGTCTGGCAGAACAAGGTCCGCCTCTTCACCCCTTCCAATGAGGCAAGGCAGGCTTATAAAATGATCTTTGCCGGAATCGACTTCGCGTAAAATAATCATATAACTTTTAGCAACCGACCTTTTCCCTACATGAAAAACTACCGTGATTCTCTGGCACTGGCCCGGCGGCTTGGCCGCCGGGCCCGGCCATAACATGTTTCCCGTATCCTCGAACGTACCCGCTGATATTCGGCGGGCGTATCCCTTCTTCTCACCGCATCAGCCGTAAGCTGCCGGAAAATTCTCGCGCAGGTCTCCCGGATACTGTCCATAATCAATGCACGGGCGTCTTCCGGCAACCATTGCCTTTGCACAAAAAAGGACTGCATGAACGATTCAGTCTGCAGGCGCAGCATCAGGGTGCCCATCAGTTGCTCATTGTCCCGGACGTGATCAAACTCATGGGCAGTCCAGATCCGTTGTTCGCAAGGCGTGAGATTTGCGGCAATAAACACTCTTTGGCGCAGATAGATCGTCAGAGTGCCGGACAGGTACCGAAACTCTCTTGTGCCCTGATGAGTCCGGTGTGAGTCACGCAGACTGGTGTGATCCACCAGAATTGACGGAACCGTAATCCCTGCCATATCACGGCGGTGGGCCTGGGGGTTGCCGGTGCGGCGGGCCCACTCCCGGATAGTCGCCACCGGCACGATCTGCGCCGTTGGCCGCAGCAACGGAATAGTTACAATTGGGATGGGATAGAGATTAACCATGAATCTTTTCCCCCGGAGAACTCATTCTATTCGGAAATTATCGTAACCAATCACGGGGGCACCGATGGATGCGGCCAGCCCTCATCTTGTAAGCGGTCTCAGGGTGCCCCGATTTTGGACAAGCAGACCGGCGCAGCGTACTTGTGCTACTCAAGCCGGTCTGATCGTTCAAAAGCGGGGTGCACTGTGATCGCTTACAAATTATCTGATAAAAATATTCAGAAACGAAAGAGCAATCCCGACACCGGAAAAAATAAATGCCATGCGCAGCCAGATATTCCGGGCAATAGTCAGTTTCCCTTTTTCTTTCAAATAATCTTGAACCGCAATACCGACAAAAACAACTGCCAGGGCAACAAAAGCAATTCCAACTGATAAAGGGATATTTGCAGCCATTTCTTATTTCAAACCCAGAATTTCCTGTTGCCGGAAACCGGGTGCCCGGACTTCAAACAGGGGTTGGCCCGGCTGCAGCATGGCCAGCTCCAGTGCCGCTGCGGTCCGCTGTCGCTGATAGCCGGTTTTAAGTATTTGCAGGAGATGTTCCGAGGAAACAGGCTTGCCGACCAGGTATCTCGTACCAGTACGAAATTTTCCTTTTTTTTCGTTCCACCACTCAGCAATCAATTCTGGTTCAGGCCAGGGCAGATCTTCATCCGGGTCCATCTCCACATCTTCATCTTCGGGCTCTTCCGTGGGCCCAGCCTTAAAACCTTCCGGCCATTCGCCCTCTAGGTCTTCGTAGGCCAAGTCGACACCGGTGATCATGGAAAAAGCTTCGGCGGCAACACGGGCAAGCTCCGGCACTTCCATCACCTCGATAAGCCAAGGGATGGAAACCGGATCGCCGACAACTCCGGCGCCCTGCACAGCCAGTCGGGTACATTCATCTTTTAATGATAGCTCCCGCAGCCAGGCATGGCTGTCCTCAAGCTTCATGCCGCGCAGGGCCATGGCGCAGGATTTTTCGGAGTATTCGCTTTCGCTTTCAGCGATATCTCGTAAGACAGGTAAAGTTCCACTGCCACCGAGCAAAGCCGTAGACCAGGCGGCATAAAAGCGGCATTTTTCGTCTTCAACGGACAAATTATCGTGCAGTTGGGGGAGCAGATCCTGACGACCGAGCTCTCCCACCGCCTTCAAAGCCCTGACTCTGAGTAACGGATCATCACTGGCAAGACTGTCAACAAGCAGCTGGCCCGGATTCTGACGATGGATCGTACAGGCCGCAAGGCCAATTCTACGAAGCTCAGGAGAGTCGAAGTCTGCAAGATTGCGGACATGCTTTTCCGCCTGTGGCCACTCAAGCCAGCCAAGGGCCGATATCAATCCTCGGGCCAGATCAGGATCTCCACTGCCTGCTTCCAAAACAGTCTGAACACGCTTTTCCTCGCCGCTTTCAAAGGCAAGCTCTGCGGCGACAAACACCTCCCCTGCCTCCTCCATGGCAAGAGACTCCTTGCAGATCTCCCAGCCCGGTTCACCAGCGATTCGAAGACCGTCGAAGTGGGCTTCGACGCGGTCATCTAGTTCTACCAAGTCGCTAAGATCATAATGCGGTTGTTTAATGGAGGCGTCCCGTAACAGCCACAGAAAAGCAGCATCTTCTGCGTATTGTTGAAGGATTGTGTCAATTACTTCTGTTTTCACAAAATTTTCCAAAAGGCCACATTTCTTCAAATACGTTAAGCAAACATGTGTCCAAAAAAATTTACACCAGCTGGATGATTAAAAACAAACTTGACCATTTTTTACAATAATATCAGAAAGTTGCCAAGAGGTAGAGAACTTTTTTTGGGCTAAAAATCGCTCAATTTAGGTATACAAATTTGTCACTTTTTTCTTTTGTATATTCAATCAATTATTATCTTGGAAACTGAAAGAGATGTGTTACTACAATACGCATCAATCATATTGACAAGTACGTTCCAGGCGTTTTCGCTTGCCTGGAAACGATCCATGGAAATCTCTACCGTATTTTCATCAAAAATAGTAACAGATCCACAGATAGAATGTGTATCTTCAGGAAGCCCGACAGGCATTGCAAAGGCTCCGGCTTCAAGAAGGAGATACCAGGATTTTATCCAATCGGTAATTCCAAGTACGTGCAATGCATTAACAGAATTGCGCATTTCAACTAGACATCTCCGTGCCTTACTAAACCCTGTCTCCTCCCCTTCAAGCTTAATCCCTACTTGGAATGAAATTTCTGGATAGACATCGCCTTCGTTTAAATCGTTTGGCTCAGGAACATCGACTGCCAGAATCTCTCTTTGTGCGAGTTCAGTCACAACAATACACATTACATCAATGTTCTGAAGTTTGAGACGACCAGCCATATTCCTCAGCAGTTGAAAAGCACGCCTATCGACATAGTATGCCTCCATAATGCATATAAAATCTCCAGGTAGGGCAAGCTTGGTCGATTTAAGTGTAAGCCGTGCATGATTGGGGCTTACATAAGGATCAGGAAATCCACCATGTCCACCAGCTTCGACAAACACACTAACAATCCGGGCAAGCTCTCCGAATACCGTTTCATCCACAGGGGACGAGATATTGAAAGCTACCTCATAGCTTACTTCGGTGCCTGAAGAACCCGACAGTACCAAAGAAGGAAGA
>JAYEPA010000207.1:0-5184 GCA_034723545.1 Thermodesulfobacteriota bacterium
TCGGCACCTGTGGCATTGACCTTGATGTGAATTATGATGAGGAAAAAAAATCATGGGTTGTTCTCCTGAAAAAGGGGGGGCACGAATTAGCCCATTATCTTGATGTGCCGGACGCTGATAGCTGCATGGAAGGAAAACAGTGTGTTTCTCTGGGCCTTGAGATTGCCCAGTTGAAAAAAAATATTGAAGGAGAGCAGTTTTAAGTTGATTAACAGAGGTGGGAATTATGGCACAAAAAACAGAGAAAATATGTCCCACATGTCAGGGGAAAAAAGTTGTGGAAGGGACATGTGAATGCAATGTGGAGTGGCGTGGCACTCAGGGTGAAGATGGCTGGGACGACTGCCAGTGCTCTTCTGAACAAGAATGCCCGACATGTGGAGGAAGAGGATTTGTTGAATCTGACGAGTGATGGTGCTCTTCGGCACTCAGGCTCTACGGGTTCAAAATAGTGATGATCTCGTGGAGCCTGTCCTTTGATGGGAGGGGAATCCAGATGAAGTTATTTGTGGACCCATTCTCGTGTTCGTTTTCCTGATTCGGTCAGAGCGATCACTCTGTCAAGAAAATCCTGGGGCAGTTTCGTCAGCTTGCCGCTGTTTCGATTCACCGAGGCGTGAACGGTGAAACCCTTCACCAGCAGAGAGTGGTCATCGACTCGATGGATGTAGTGATTAAAGCGGCAGGACACTGATTTGATATCAAGAATTGAAGTTCTGATCAGGAGAAGATCCTCATAACGGGCCGGGGCTTTATAACGGAGATAACTTTCCACCACCGGCAGGATATATCCCTGTTCTTCCATCTCCCGATATGAGAAAACAAGATCACGCATGAATCCGCTGCGTCCTTTTTCAAAATAACGCAGATAGTTGGCATTATAGACCACGCCGCCGGCATCGGTATCACCGTACAGGACACGTTGCGTGCACTCATGCACTGGTTCGGGCATGCTGATTTTTCTGTTTGTCATTTGTTTTTTCCCTATTCCTTCAGCAGTTTTCGGAAAAATTCTTCGCCGTTTTTCAGTAGCTCAGTGGTTTTCTCCGCATTCTTTTCATTATAGCTCATTCCGCTTCCAGGATTTATCTGTCTGGAATCGTAGAGAACAAAAGGAACAGGGGTGGAGATGTGGGTGCGGAGGCTGATGGGGGTAAAATGATCCATGCAGATAACCAGCCTGAAATCAGTTCCCCGCAGACCATCAAAAACAGGCTGGACAATCTTGCTGTCAAAATCTTCAATGGCCTGAATTTTTTTCGTGAGAAGCCCCTGGTGCCCGGTTTCATCCGGCGCCTCAATGTGGACGAAAACAAGATCCTTTGTTTCCAGGGCCTTCAGGGCGCCATCCACCTTGCCCTGGTAGTTGGTATCCAGATAACCGGTGGCGCCGGGAACTTCAATGATATCCATGCCGGCGTAAACGCCGATCCCTTTGAGCAGGTCAACCGCTGAGATCAAGGCGGAACTTATGCCATACTGAGCGGCCAGGGTCTCCATCTGCGGAGATTTCCCTTCGCCCCAGAGCCAGACGGCATTGGCAGGTTTTTTTCCCGCCGCAAGGCGCTTGCGGTTCACCGGATGGTCGGCCAAAACATCTATCGCCTGAGTCATGAATGGTTTCAAATCCGCTTGTGACAGATAATCATGCCAGAAGCGGGTCACCTTTTTTTCGGTAAAATCATGGGGGGGCACGGTGGTTAAACCGGGAACTTCGCCTTGATGGACCAGGAGATGGCGGTAGCTGACACCCGGATAGAGACACATCTTCTCCGTGGCAGCGTCTCCCAGGGCTTGAATCAACTCTTTTGCTTCATCCGAGCTGATATGGCCCGCACTGTAATCCACCATAACCACTTCATCCGGCGCGGAAAAGTCCAGAGTCACCAGGTTGCAGCGGAAAGCGACTTCAGCAGGCCTTAGCTTGACCCCCATGCTGGCGGCTTCCAGGGGTGAGCGGCCGGTATAAAATTTTTCCGGCCGGTAACCCAGCAGAGACAGATTCGCCACGTCACTGCCGGGCGGAAAACCGTCGGGAATGGTTTGCAGTCGGCATAGCTCGCCATGGGCGGACAGATAGTCCATGGCCGGCGTATTGGCCGCCTCCAGGGGGGTCCGGCCGTCCAGTTCCGGGATGGGCAGATCTCCCATGCCGTCTCCGACAAGAATGACTGTTTTGATTTTACTCTTCATGGTCGGTCAAAATCCGGATCATCACGGTTTTATCCGTGCTGGTTTCAAGTCCGTCAATTTCCGCCAGGGCCTCCTGCACCGCCGCCTCACTTGCTTTATAGGTGCGCATGACAATGGGTACGGTCCCCTGTTGCCTCCGGCCTTTCTGGATGACCGACTCGATGCTGATATCGTGTTTGCCGAGGATACCGGAAATCGTTGACAGAACTCCTGGATTGTCCAAGGTGGAAATGCGGAAATAATAGGGGCAACGCAGTTCACTCATGGGCGTAATTCGGCGCGGTTTGATATGCTCCGGCAGATAGGAAAGGCTGGGCACCCGGTTGATGCAGCCACGGGAAATATTTCTGGCAATATCGACGATATCCGCTACCACGGCGCTGCCGGTGGGCATTTTGCCGGCCCCCAGGCCGTAAAGCAGAACATCTTCCACCATGTCACCAGTAAATTGCACGCCGTTATAAGCTCCGTTGATGCTGGCCAGCATATGGGTTTCCGGCACCATGGTAGGATGAACCCGGGCCTCCACATGATCACCGTAATTTCGGCTGATGGCCAGAAGCTTGATTCGGTATCCGAATTCCCTGGCAAAGTTGATATCAATGGGCTGTATTCGGGAAATTCCCTCAATAGCCACGTCTTCCAGACGGATATTCATACCATAGGCCATGGTCATCAGGATCACCAGCTTGTGGGCCGTGTCAATGCCCTCGACATCATAAGTGGGATCGGCTTCGGCAAATCCTTTTTCCTGGGCATCTTTCAGGACCTCGGCAAAAGGAGTGCCATGGTCGGTCATCCGGCTTAAAATGTAGTTTGCCGTCCCGTTCATTATTCCCATGATGGACATGATTTTGTTGGCTACCAGCCCTTCCTTCAGGCTTTTGATCAACGGAATGCCGCCGCCCACACTGGCCTCGAAGCCGACTTCCACGCCATTGGCTGCAGTCGTTTCAAAAATTTCCCGCCCATGTTCGGAGAGCAGGGCCTTATTCGCGGTGACCACATGCTTACCATGCTCAATGGCCTGCAGGACAAAAGTTTTTGCCAGGGTGGTGCCGCCAATTAGTTCAACAACAATATCAATCTTCGGATCGCTGAAGATGTCATTGACATCCTTGCTTAGTTCTACGTCACTGAAATGAGCGGGCAGGGTGTCGACACCGATATCAACCACCCGACGCAGGGCAATAGACAAGCCGGTTCTTTTGCGTATTCTTTCCGCCTGTTCATGGAGCACCTGGGCCGTGCCGCTGCCCACTGTACCAAAACCAATAAGGCCAACCTGGATTTCCTTCATTTGTTTTCCTGTATTATTAACGAGATGACTTATCTGTAACCGTTCATCGGGACATCGCTTTTACGACAACCACAGTCTTGTAAGTGTTCACCAGCACCTTATCTAACAAAATTAAAATGCGTGAAAAGCATTACCTTCTTTGTTTGCCAATGTCAAAGCAAACTGGGCAGAGCTCAAAAAAGGCGAAAGTATAACCGTTCCTGACAAAAAAAACTTTATTATCTCAGATAAACAATATATATATAGAAAGTTTTTTCTCAAGTTTGAAACAAAAAGTTTCCAAGAGTTTCTCTTATATATAAAATAATTAATCGCGGATCGTAAAACAAGGGATTCAATCCATGCAAGAGTTAAATATCGTTTCGATGTTCTGGGGTGCCGGAGTCGTGGTGAAGTTTGTCATGCTTCTGCTCCTGGTCTTTTCCGGAGTGTCATGGTTCATTGTTTTTCAGAAGTATTTTCTTTTTAAAAAGGCCCGGCAGGAATCTGCGGAATTTCTGGAAACTTTCTGGAATTGTAAAAATCTTGCCGAGGCTTTCGGGGCGGCGAGGTTGACTGAAAAAAGTCCGGAGGCCGCTATTTTTCGGTTGGGTTATAATGAACTGCAGAAGCTGAATAAAAGTAAAAATCCGGAGGAGGATGAAGAAACTCTGCAGACCAGGTTAGCGGGTATGGAGAATCTGAAACGGGTCCTGCAGAAAGCCATAAATCTGCAATCCGGCCATCTTGGCAGGTCTCTTTCTTTTCTGGCCACCACCGGCAGCACCACTCCTTTTATAGGCCTGTTCGGCACGGTTTGGGGTATCATGGCCTCTTTTAAGGAAATCGGCTTGCGCGGTTCCGCCTCCCTGGCTGTTGTCGCTCCAGGTATATCAGAGGCTTTGGTTGCCACGGCAGCCGGTCTGGCGGTGGCTATTCCGGCGGTTGTTTTTTACAACTACTATTCCACTGAACTTGATGGCATGGAAAGTGACATGGACAGCTTTGGCGCGGATTTTCTCAATCTGGTTGAACGAGACATGATTGCGCGGAGATAATATGGGGCCGATACAAAAAAAAGGACGGCGTAATCTTGTTGCCGATATTAATGTAACGCCCATGGTGGATGTCATGCTGGTGCTGTTGATTATTTTCATGGTCACCGCCCCCATGATGACCCAGGGGCTTGATGTTAACTTGCCTGAAACAACAGCCAAACCCATACGCCAGGATGAGAAGCCGGTGGTCATCACCATTGACACAAAAGGCGTCATCTCTCTGGATAAAATTAAAGGTGACCGTAATCTGCTTCAGCAGGAATTGGCCAAATTGGCAAAAATTTCCACGGATAAAACAATTCTTCTGAAGGCAGACAAACAGGTGCCCTACGGCGTTGTGGTCCAGATTATGGCTGATGTGAAAGATGCGGGGTTTGATAAGCTGGGAATGATCACCAAGCCCAGTGAAAAAAAACGTTAATCCATGACACCCTCCATTAATTTGCCACATGGCGGCACCGAATTTTTTCAGGGACCAGGAAACGACTGGAAAAAACCCGCAGTTTTAACATTAGCGCTTCATCTTCTGACCGTGATTCTGGCCCTGCTACCGGCTTCTCTCTTTGAACCGAACCTGAATATTGAGGAAGTCTATACAGTTGATCTCTTTGACGTCATGGAGGCCAAACCGGTTCAGCAAAGTGCGCCTCCTCC
>JAYEPA010000207.1:5284-10041 GCA_034723545.1 Thermodesulfobacteriota bacterium
TGACCGTGATTCTGGCCCTGCTACCGGCTTCTCTCTTTGAACCGAACCTGAATATTGAGGAAGTCTATACAGTTGATCTCTTTGACGTCATGGAGGCCAAACCGGTTCAGCAAAGTGCGCCTCCTCCTCCGCCGGTAGTCAAACAGGAAGTCATCAAACAGTCCCCGCCCCAGACAAAACCTTTGATATCGGAAGCTCCCGCGCCTGAAATAACTTCAGGGCCGGTGGAAGTGATTTCACTTTCCCCCCGGCTTGTGAAAAAAGATCTCCGGGCAAAAAATAAGGCGGCGGCGCGGCAGGAGCAGAAAAAACTGTCCCGGGCTCTGGAGAAAATTCAGAGCAGGATAAAGGCTGATCAGGAAAGGATAAAAGCCGATCAGGAAGCACAAAAAGCACAGGATTCTGCCAATGCCGCAGTGAAGGACGCCCTGGCCCAGCTTCGTGCCTCAATTCACACCAGCCAGACACGGACGGCTGCTGTCAGCAAGGTTGGCAGTGCCTCCGGCGGTTCGGCGGGAAGCCGGGGCCGGGCAAGTGCCATGGATGCGGTGTTGAAACAGTATTATGTTGCGGTGTCTCGGCAAATCCATAAATTTTGGATTTTGCCCGATCTGCAGGATTGGGAAAAACAGTTGACTGCTGTCTATGTTGTTCATGTCCGCAGGGACGGCATTGTTACAAAAAGTTACATGGAAAAAAAATCAGCCGATCTTTATTTTAATCAATTTGTCGAAAAAACCATACAGGAAGCCCTGCCCCTGCCGCCCTTTCCGGATGGACTCAAGGAAAAGCAATTGGAGATCGGCCTGGTCTTTCATCCCAGTGGATTGGAGTAGACAGGACAGTCATATTCATTATGAAAAAATATCTCTTCTTTTTATTGACGATCATTTCCGTCAGCCTGCTTTTGCCAATCTCTGTCATGGCAAAAAGAGTGAATCTCGATATCACTGCTGCAGGAGTGCGTCAGGTACCCGTGGCTGTTCCCTGGTTTATCGACAAAGATCAGCCTTCTGTTGTCTCCGGGGCCGGTAGAGAAATGGCTGCGTTACTTAGCCGCGCCCTGGAATTTCACGGTTTTGTCAAAATTATTCCTTCTGCTTACTATAACAACGGTCAGGATACGGACTGGAGAGATATTGGCGCTGATTTTGCCGTTTTGGGCCAATATATTTCAAGCGGCAGTAAGCTGATTTTTGAGCTGCGGTTGATTAATGTTATGGAAGGCAAAATGATTCTGGGCAAGCGCTACCAGGCTTCAGCGACCAGGAAGCGGGTGATGTTGCTGAAATTCGCTGATGAGGTTATTCTGAAACTGACCGGCAAACAGGGGGTCAGCAATACCCGAATCGTTTTTGTTTCGGACGAAAGCGGCAAAAAAGAGGTTTATGTCACCGATGTGCTGGGGGGGCAGGACAGGCAGATCACCAAACATCGTTTTATTGCGGTTTCGCCCCGTTTTGTTCCAAAGGGCAATAAAATAACCTATACCTCCTACCATAATGGGAATCCGAATCTCTATCTCACTGATCTTGATCTAGGCAAGACAACCCGAGCCATTTCCCGTCGCGCAGGTTTAAATATGGCTCCGGCCTGGTCACCGGACGGGAAAACCATGGTGATAACCTTGAGCAAGGATGGTAATCCTGATCTTTACCTGATGCGGAGCAATGGGGAAATTATCAGGAGATTGACCAGAAACAGCGGCATTAATGTTTCGCCGAGCTTTTCTCCTGACGGCAAAAAGATTGCCTTTGTCTCGGACCGCAACGGCAGACCGCAGATTTATGTCATGGAACTCAAATCAGGAAAAGTCAGACGAATTACCTACCAGGGGAATGAAAATACAACACCGAGCTGGTCGCCCCAGGGAGACTGGATTGCCTATACCGGCAGTTTTGAAGGGAATTGTCAAATTTTTTTGATTCGTCCTGATGGCGGACAACCAGAGCAACTGACCTCCACATGGGGTGATCATGAATCGCCAAGCTGGTCGCCGGATGGTCGGCAGATCATTTTTTCGAGAAAACGCAACAACAAAAGTGAAATTTGCCGTATTTTTCATAATGGCAAAGGGGAAAAATCTTTGTATAGATTAAAGGGAAATCAAACTCAGCCCCAATGGTCAACCTGGCTGAGAAATTTTTAGGTATTTACCCAAATTTTTGGTGATGTCATCCTTCTGGTCGGTTACATTTTTAGTCATGAGTTGTGGGCTTTTCATGTCTAAAGAAGTTGTGAATTGCCAATCCCTTTGTCCCTTTGAACCTTTGCCCCTATGAACCAAGGTACATTTTATGAAAACAGTCAATCTTCGTTTAGTCACTCTTCTTCTCTGCCTGCCGCTTCTGCTCTGTCACTGTGCCTCAACCCAGGATGTCCAGAATCTGAACATGCGGCTGCGCACTTTGGACAATAAGCTTGTGGAAATGGAAAAAGATGTGGTGCTTGTTCAGGATACGGCAGGCACCTCGGTCAACCGGGTGCAGAAACAACAGGCGGGACTCGGTGATTCTGTTGACAGCCTTCAAACTGAACTGCTGCGAGTTAAGGGACAGCTTGATGAAAGCAGCCATCGTTCGAGGAATATGCAAGACGCAAACACGGAACTTCTGGCTGAGTTTGACCGCCGTATTCTGGGGTTGACCGCCACGGCTTCAGATTTGTCCGAGCGTCTGGCCAGACTGGAAACCGATGTGTCAGGAATACGGGCAGCCAGGGCCAAGGAGGCGACCGCCCGGGCAGAGGCGGCGGCCAGGGAGGCTAAAAGGGCCAGGGAGAGAGCAAAAAAGAAAACTGAGCAGGCCAGGAGTACCAGGAGTACCAGGAGTACTGGTGATCAGATCCCTGAAATTGTCCCGGCCAAGGTTAAGATAAAAGGCGGAAGAGTTGCCACGAGAACAGTGGTCCGGACCAGTGAGCCTGTCCGGGTCAGTAAACCTGTCAAAACTGAAAAGGCGAGCGGACCGGGACAGGAAACGTATGATGAGGCTCTTTCCCTGTTCAAGGCTAAAAAATACCAGAAATCCTATGACCTTTTTTCAACATATATTGAAAAATATCCACGCGGCAAACTGACGGTGAACGCACGTTTCTGGTCCGCTGACTGTCTGTTCAAGCAGAAAGAGTATGCGCTTTCCATCCTGGAATATCAAAATGTCATTGCCGACTATCCACGTCATGCCAAGGCGCCTGCCGCTCTCCTGAAACAGGGGTTGGCCTTTGAGGCTCTGGGGGACAATGACACGGCAAAAATTGTCTATAAAAAAATATTATCTGATTATTCAACGAGCGACCAGGCGGCAACGGCCCGCAAGAAACTTGATAAGCTCGGCAAGTAGCAAAAGAAGAGTTATCTCTCGCAGAGTCACAGGGGAAAAATGGTAACTATTCAGCAAGGCAACCGAGGTGAAGATGCCGGTATTTATTTTTTACAAGTAACGGCCATCCCGCCGTACCGGGACAACTAAAAATGAAAGTTAATCTCTCTCAGAGGCGAAGAGACTTTCATATAAACAAAAAAAATATATCGTCATTCCGGCATGCCCTTAGCCGGAATCCAGAAAGTGGCCACATACTCCCATCCTGGATCCCGGCTAAAAACATGCCGGGTGACCTAAGTGGGTCATTTAAGCTTATCGTGCTGATTCTGCGGTTTTTATACAGGATGCTCAAAATGAATAAACTCTGTGACTCTGTGAGAGCACAACAAAGGATATCTGTATGAGTAAAAAAGGATATTTTGGCCAGTGGGGAGGCGCCTTTATTCCCGAAGTTCTCTTTGAGACTTTTCAGGAATTAAAGGAGGCATTTGCTAAAGTTAGGCAAGATGAACAATTCTGGCGGGAATATGTCAACCTCATGGCCACCTATTCCTGCCGGCCCACGCCACTGAGTCACGCGGAAAATTTGACCCGTCATTTCGGTGGTGCCCGGATTTTTATTAAACGGGAAGACCTGAATCATACCGGCGCCCACAAGGCCAATAATGTCATGGGCCAGGGAATGCTGGTCAAACGCATGGGCAAAAAAAGAGTGATTGCCGAGACCGGTGCCGGCCAGCATGGCGTCGCCACCGCCACCATGGCCGCCAAATTCGGTTTTGAGTGCACCATCTATATGGGTGAAGAGGATGTCATGCGCCAGCGGCCCAACGTCTTCTGGATGGAAAAACTCGGGGCAACAGTTGTGACGGTGACCTCCGGCACCAAAACCCTCAAAGATGCTATCAACGAGGCCTTCCGAGATTGGGTCACCCGTATGGATGATACCCATTACGTTCTTGGCACGGTCTGCGGCCCCCACCCCTTTCCCGAGATGGTGGCCTGGTTTCAGTCCATTATCGGCCAGGAGGCAAACCGGCAGATGCAGGAACAGTTCGGCGCGCTTCCGGATCGGGTTTATGCCTGCGTGGGCGGCGGTTCAAACGCCATGGGCATCTTCCAGGGGTTCCTTGATCATCCCGAGGTTGAACTGGTTGGAGTAGAGGCGGGCGGCAAAGGGTTGGATTCAGGCCTGCACGCCTCGAGACTGGCCGGGTCAGACGGTTCAGCCGGGGTGGCCCAAGGGTATAAAACCATGTTTCTCCAGAATGATGAAGGCCAGATGCAGGACACCCATTCCGTTGCTGCTGGTCTTGACTATGTCGGGGTCTCGCCCATCCTTACCGATCTCTGGGAAAAGGGACGTGTCCGTTTTGAGGCAGCCACTGACGAGGAGGTCATGGCGGCTCTTGATCTGACCATGAAGAAGGAAGG
>JAYEPA010000208.1:0-2436 GCA_034723545.1 Thermodesulfobacteriota bacterium
AGATGTGCCCCATATTTGTTCATTTAGAGATTTGAAGCGTACTAATGCTACTCGAGAAGCTCTAAATGGGCGAAGATGGGGTGCAGCTGAATAGTTACATCAATACATCAAAAAAATCGACAACTCTCCCTCTGACCGGAACGAAAAATGCAAGTTTTGAAATTTCTATGAGAAACTTAAACTTTTTTTAACAAAACATTAACCGAAAGGAGAATTCCATGAAAAAAATCCTCTTATCACTGTGCATGCTGTTTTTCTTTGCCGTGTCCGCCATGGCAGCAGTCAACATCAATACCGCCGACCAGAGCGCTTTGGAGTCAATAACCGGCATCGGGCCTGCCAAGGCACAGGCCATCATCGAATACCGCAATCACGAAAAATTCGAAACAGTGGACGATTTAATGAAGGTGAAAGGATTCGGCAAAAAATCCATGGCAAAAATAAGAACCGAAATCACTGTGGAAAATTAAAAATCTGCTGGAGACAACATGTTTTAACCGTACAGGGTCTCCTGCAGGAGCCCCTGTACGGTGGGTGAAGGGGAAATGTTCCCTACCTCTCATTATAATTTTTTTCCAGCCATTGACGATATTCACCGGAACGGATTCCATTGATCCACTCCATATTTGCCAGATACCAATCAACTGTCGAATTTATTGCCTGCTTGAAGGTGAATCTAGGCTGCCAGTTCAAATCCGTGCTGATCTTAGTGGCATCAATGGCATAACGAAAATCATGCCCGGGGCGATCTTTAACAAATGCAATAAGTGCTTCTGACGATCCAGGCTGCCGGCCCAGCTTTTCATCAAGAAGCGCACACAAGGTCCGGACAATTTCAATATTGGTCAACTCTTCACCGCCACCAATATTATAGGTCTCTCCGGCTTTGCCCTGTTCAAACACACGCAGCAGGGCTTCGCAATGATCCTGCACATAGAGCCAGTCCCGAATATTTTCACCCTCCCCATAAATCGGCAAGGCCTTCTTTTCCAGGATATTCAAGGTCATGAGGGGAATCAACTTTTCAGGAAACTGATACGGCCCATAATTATTGGAACAGTTGGTAATAAGAACCGGCAAACCATAAGTTCGATGATAGGCCCGGACAAAATGATCAGATGCGGCCTTTGAGGCGGAATACGGGCTGGAAGGATCATAGGAAGTCGTCTCGGAAAAGCTCCCCTCGGCCCCAAGACTGCCATACACCTCATCCGTTGAAACATGATGAAAGCGAAACAATTCAGGCTCGGAGCATGTCTGCCAGTACTCCAATGCCGCCTGCAGCAAAATACAGGTTCCCCCAACATTTGTTTCGACAAACGGCATTGGCCCTGAAATAGAACGATCAACATGGGATTCCGCGGCAAAATGGACAACGCCGGCAAATGCATGCTCGGCAAAAAGATTCTTCAACAACTCACCATCACAAATACTGCCGTGAACAAAAGTATGTCTTTTCTGTTGTTCATCAGAAAGAGTCGCAAGGCTTAACATATTGCCGGCATAGGTCAATGCGTCCAGATTAACGATGTGGCAATCAGGTTTCTCAGCAAGAATATACCGAACAAAATTTACCCCTATAAAACCGGCACCGCCTGTTACTAAAATTTTTTTATTCACGCTATTTCCTCGATAAATTTAGCTCAACTTTCCTACTTATTCTCACTCGCTGCGAGAAACTATCCTATCATTTTATATTGATTTTGCTCTAAAAAGAACAGGTAATTCTATCAGCGCCTCTTTAAGAGGAATCAGGGTTATGTTGCCAATAAACATCTTTGTATCGCCACCATAAAACAGGGTCTATCCGGAAGTACAACTCTTACTATACATGCCATACGGTTCAGGCCACATTCTTGTTCAGCAGGAGCCGACAATTAAGTATGGTGTCCCCGGAACTGCGGAACTGAAGTATGGTGTCCGGAACTTCGATTGCGGAACTTGACAGCCACCATCTGCGGAGTATACTCCTGACAAACAAACAATATTATGGAGCCTACT
The DNA here is from genome assembly GCA_034723545.1 of Thermodesulfobacteriota bacterium. Classification (GTDB taxonomy): domain Bacteria; phylum Desulfobacterota; class Desulfobulbia; order Desulfobulbales; family SURF-16; genus JAGHCC01. Next base: position 2,002 of record JAYEPA010000208.1, read on the forward strand.
CCCATGATTGAAGGATTAAGAAAAACATATTACCGTTTACTTGATGAGCTGGAAATCGACACATTCAGATACCTTTACCACTCTTTTTCGATAGACGGACGGCTGACCGGGCTGGTTGGTCCTCGCGGTGTAGGAAAGACAACCCTGTTACTGCAGTTTATAAAAAATCAAATCCATAATCAGCAGGATGCCTTCTATTTTTCTGCTGATCATATCTATTTTAACAAAAACAGTCTTTGGGAATTTGTTCAGCAACTTTATGAAGAGGAAGATGTAAAACTATTTTTTATTGACGAGATTCATAAATATGATGGCCTCGTAAAAACCTAAATTTGATTTTTTTGCCGATTTGTAAAGATTAGTAGCAGTGTCACCCAAAACGCGACAACATTTTGCATTTGTCGTGAAATTTGCTCTTTGACATGACTATAAACC
>JAYEPA010000209.1:0-2427 GCA_034723545.1 Thermodesulfobacteriota bacterium
TATTCGCCAATCCATTTTTCCGTATCCGGCTCAAGCTGAAAACCCAGGGCCGCTTTGAAACGATAGGCCCGGAGCAGACGCAGGGGATCATTTTCAAAGGCGGTCGGACTCATGACGCGAACCAGACCATCATGAAAATCATCCCGACCGCCGGCCGGATCAATAATTTTATCCTCTATTTTGCCGGATTCGCCAGAGAAACACAACGCCATGGCGTTGATGGTAAAATCCCGTTTCAAAAGATCGTCTTCAATGGAAGTCGTCTGATCACGAAAATCAGCCAGATCAATATCAAATCCCTTCCAGACCACCCTGGCCACGCCCTCCTCTTCGTCAAGCAGAACAAAGGTGCCGCCCAGATCTGCGGCCAGACGTCCGGCAAACGTTAGTGCGCCTGAGGGTATGGCGATATCGAGATCATGAACAGGGGAACCGGAAAGCCTGTCACGCACGGCCCCGCCTACGACAAAAAGCTTTATCCCGCTCTCTCCGGCAAGACGGGAAAGGGCATCAAGCAGTCCTTCCGGACAATTTTTCAGCCAGTCTGAATTAAGATTTAGAATCATCTCGCCTTTCCGCTTGATTCACACACTGGCGCACTTCGGCCAAAGTCGTTTCCAGCCGACAGCAGACATCATGGATATGAATGCTCTCCAGGCTCAGAGATTCAATGATTAGTCGGGTAGCATCCGGCAGCAAATCAAAATAATCAGCAGCGGCCCTGGCTGTTTCCCTGACCGCGTCCTCGGCAAATTGCGGACTCTGGTGCGATTGCAGGACAATCTCGGCCTCATCCGGCCTTTTCAGAAGATCCTGGGTCACGTGCAGGGCCGACTCAAGACAGTTGAGAAGATCAGAAAATCCAGGTTTTTCCCCGTCCCCCTCAATCTGCAAAGAGGTCAATGAACGCTGGGAATGGGTCGGCATGGGACATGGCTGTTCATCGATTTGAAACACATCCCTGTTGTAAAGTTGGGTGCAGGGACAGGCGGTGATATGACAGACACCGACCCCCAGCATGACCTTTGTCTCAACTGCCTGCTCTGCCTCAACCAGCCAGATATCCACCGAGATATCAATTGAATCTATGGAGGAATAACCGCTGATCTTTGACCTCCGAACATGGGGCAGCTTGCCGGATAGATGCACCGCCCCGTGGGCGCCACGCTGACGGTCCAGAACCTGGCGGCCAAGTTCCATGCCGTAAGCACGCAGATCAACAAATTCCCGCTCGTCAAGCTCGGCAATTACCCGCTCAATACGGGACATATGGATGCCCCGCAGTTCAGCGGGCAGGGATACCGTCACTTTGGCGGTAAAGGGGATCCGGCCTTGCGGCAATCGGACCCAGACGGTTTTATTGCTGATTCCCACTTCTCCCAGGGGCAGGGCAAAGGAAGGCGGCTGCTCCGGGACATCGGTGCCGAGCTGGACAACCTGACGATGGAGCTCCTCCGAAATAAGATTTGTTTGATTCTTGTTTTTCATTTTTTTGTATAAATAGTTTTGGCACGTCATCCCCGAATGTAGTTATCGGGGATGACGGTAGCGGCGAAGACAGCTGTCTTATGACTTATGGGTAAAGCTATGCAGTGTGGGCACAGCCCACCTTTTCCAGTTGAATAATGACTTAAATGGTGGGCCGTGCCCACCCTGCTCCTGAACTTCATGACACTTAAAATTGTGGCCTCGTTTGCGTTTGTAAAAATCCCCCTCTTTTCAAAAGGGGGAGGGGGATTTTTCATTTATCAGGACAGGACAAATCAACAAGTTCAAAAATCATTGAATTCTAGCGACCCGGCGGAAAACAGGCCGCAGCCTCGGCCAGACGACCGGCCAGACGAAAATCTATATATTCAACGACACGGGGAATCATTTCATCAAGATAACGGGCGATCTCTTTTTCACCAGCCGTTGTCAGGGTCTGGCAAAACAGACATTTTCTCTCCCCACCGCCGGTGGATGGCAGGCCGAAATCTTCCAGGACCTGCCTGGTCGTCATGTCCTCGCTGAAATCTTCATAAACAGGAAAAGAGGTTTTTATACCGAAACGACTGGAAAACTCAGCAATCTTCTCCATAAAGACCGGGGTCTGCTCCGGGTAAAAATCCTGCTTTCTCGCATAACCGGCCACAACCTGTGGAACAAGATGTTCGGCGCAATAGATCACGGCCCGGACATGCATTCCAAGCTTGCAGGCAACGCAGACCAGATTCCTGCCGCCGAAGCGGGGCATCAACTCTTCATAGCGGTCCAGCCACAAACCCTGAAAAAGCCGGCCCATATCCAGTTCAACCAGGTCCGCCTCGGGAATTTCATCGCTCCGGGAAACCTGGGCGGCCAGTATCGTCCGGGCCACCTCAAACCGATTCCGGGTAAAATCAGGAAACCGTCCCATGCCGTTCAGCATGTGCAGAAGATGGATAC
>JAYEPA010000210.1:0-9907 GCA_034723545.1 Thermodesulfobacteriota bacterium
GGGCGGTCAAACGCCATGTTCGAGTTTACATTTAAAATTCAAAAGGTTATAAATTATGGGAATGGGAAGATGTCTTTTTTTCTGTCCCTTTGTGCCTTCTCCTTAGGGATTGTGATGAAATAAACTTTACGATATCACGCAAAATTTTCGTTCATAACCAAGGCACGAAAACAGGCGCATGGCTGTGTTATGTAACTGTTTCCCTAACGCAGGGTATGGGCGAAAAGACAAGTGAGATTGTAAAGTTTATTTGGGAACAAGCCCTTAACTCATAAACAGTCAATTCCGTGTCTTGAAAATCAGGAAGGAGTCTTGCAAATGAATTCAACCTATGAAATTGCCGCTGAAGTTCCCGGACTGTACCGCGTTTTGCCACTCATCAAGTTTCGTCGCACACCCGGGGTCTATTTTGATAATGTTCCCCTGGATGCGATTTCGCATATTGATGCCCTTGACCGGGTTATTCACAACAAGGGGGCGGTTTCGCCCGGACCGATTAACAATATTGAGCGGCCCTGGTATATGCATCCCCACCAGGATGACAACCTGATTGTTTTGTTCGGCACCCGGCATGTGGACATCTACACAAAGGATCATGGTAAAGTCGAGCAGTTTGTCGTCACGCCCCATCAGATTTTTAGGGATGACAGCCTGTTTTATGACGGGCCTGCCATGCTGGTCTGGCCCCGAGGGGTGTTCCACCGGATTCGAAGTTCTGAGACGGGATCGGCTTCCCTGAATCTGGCTGTTCATTATGACGGATTCGATATTCAAACAAATTTCAACATCTATGATCTTGATACGGAAACAGGCAAGTTTGCCGTTCTGAGAAAAGGTCACGAGGACCAGGCCTGATGAACGTTATCGCATTTAACGAGTATGTTCGCAAGGAGGGATGAAATCAATGATTGACGATTATTCGTTCGCTAGAATTAAGATCAATGGCCGGGTTTACACCTCGGACATTATGATAATCGATGGCAGGGTTGTTGATTCCTGGTGGCGAAAGACAGGCCACCGGGTTGAGCTTGACGATATTGGCGAACTTCTGGCTGCCCGGCCCGAGGTTCTCGTTATTGGTCAGGGAAAGCCGGGGTTGATGAAGGTCTCTGATGGTTTGAAAAAAGAGTTGCAAAAAAACAAGATTCGCCTCATTGAAGAAAATACGTCCCAAGCCGTCCAGACTTTTAACCGGTTGACCGATGAAGGCTGCCGGGTGTGCGCTGGTTTTCATTTGACCTGCTGATTACGATGCGGAAAAAATATGTCCAGAAGCAGATGACGAAAGCAGGGCTGCCCAGGCTTTATGGCGAGGATCTCCCTTTCGGGGCCGAGGAGGGTGAGAGGGTAGGGAGTTTTGCCGAGGTTTTTGATCCGGATCGTTTTGATCAAGATTCCCTGGTTTTTCTGTCGCAGAAAAGGCAAGAGTCAGGGAAGAAGAGAAGTGGCGGCTATAAGAAAGCAAAAAAACAAATCCGTCCCCAGGCCGAGCTGGATCTCCATGGCTTGACAGGGCCCCAGGCAGAAGCTCGGACGGAAAATTTTATCGCCTCGGTCAGGCAGCGCGGTCTTTCGATTGTGAGGATTATCACCGGCCGGGGGCTTCACTCCGATGGTCCGCCGGTCCTGCCCGGAGTGGTTGAGGAGAAGATGGCCACTCTGAAGCAGACAGGCATTGTTAAGAGGTATGAATGGGAAAAGAAGGTCACGGTCCAAACCGGTTCCATGCTGGTTTGGCTGAGAGGCTGAAGGCTGAAGCAAAAAAAGCCCGGAGCAAACGCTCCGGGCTTTTTTTGTACAAAGATTAGTGCCTTACGCCTGATTTTCTGCGAAAAAACAAGAAATTTGGAAAGTACTTTTGAAATAAGGTAGTTATGTCTACCACCAAGGCACTTATACCCGCCAAGCGAGTACTGAAAAGAGTCCTAAAGATTCTGATGTTTTTTCCGCTTTAGTGGGTTAGAAAACAGACTTACTGAACATCCAGATAGGTCTTAAGCTCCCAATCGGTAACAGCGGTTCTGAAGCTGTCCCACTCACAAGCCTTGATCATGCAGTATTTCTCCATGATGTGCTCGCCCAGGGTCTCCTTGGCGATGGGATTGGCCTTTAACTCGTCCATGGCCTCGTTCAGATTGGCGGGCATGCTGGCGATGCCAGCTTCATTTTTTTCATCCTGGGTCATGGCAAAAATGTTGACATCAACCGATTGCGGCGGAGTTAGCTTGTTTGCCACGCCGTCAAGACCGGAGTTCAGCATCATGGCAAAGGCCAGATACGGGTTGCAGGTGGGATCCGGACAACGAACCTCGACCCTGGTTCCCATGCCGCGGGAGGCGGGAATCCGTACCAGGGCGCTGCGGTTGGAGGCGGACCAGGCCACATAAACCGGGGCCTCGTAGCCGGGCACCAGGCGCTTGTAGGAGTTAACCAGGGGATTGGTGATAGCGGAAAAGCCCCGGGCGTTTTTGGTAACTCCGGCGATGTACTGATAGGCCACTTCACTCAGGCCCAGCTCGCCGCTCTCGTCAAAGAAGGCATTTGAGCCGTCCAGGTTAAACAGGGATTGATTGCAATGCATGCCGGAACCATTGATGCCGAAGATCGGTTTGGGCATGAAGGTGGCATACAGGCCGTATTTCTTGGCAACAGCCTTGACAACCCATTTGAAGGTGAGGGTGTTGTCGGCGCAGGTCAGGGCATCGGCATACTTGAAGTTGATCTCATGCTGGCCTTCGGCAACCTCGTGGTGGGAGGCCTCGATCTCAAATCCCATGGACTCCAGGGTCTCGATGATTTCACGCCGGCAGTTTGTCCCCTCGTCATCAGGGTCAAGGCTGAAATAGCCGGCCTTGTCATTGGTCTCGGTGGTGGGATTGCCATCCTCATCCATTTTAAAGAGGAAGAATTCGGCCTCGGTGCCGACGTTCATGGTGAAACCCATTTCTTTGGCCTTGGCCAGAGTTTTTTTCAGAGTAATGCGGGGACAGCCGTCAAACGGGGTGCCGTCGGACATATGAACATCGCAGATGAGTCTGGCTGCGGCAACACCGTTTTTATTACGCCAGGGCAGAATAGTGAAGCTGTCATAATCCGGTTTCAGGTACATGTCGGATTCCTGGATGCGGGCAAAGCCGTCAATGGAGGAGCCGTCAAACATCATCATGCCGTCCAGGGCTTTTTCCAGCTGGCTGATGGGCATGGCGACGTTTTTCATCATGCCGTTGATGTCGCAGAACTGCAGACGTAAAAAGTTAATATTTTGTTCTTTCACAGTTTTGATAATGTCATCTCTTGTCATGTTTTTCTCCTTAGTATGATTTGGTGAGATAATAAAAAAGTTGTTGTGTTAGGATTTACGATTTTTAATTTCCTGACTCCTGACTCCTGACTCCTGACTCCTGACTCCTGACTCCTGACTCCTGACTCAGCTTGCTGCATGCAATAAACTCTGGTGAATCTCTTTTTGGAATTCAGGATCGTCGATTTTTTGTCCCTGGTAATCCAGAACATAAAAAACATCAACGACCTGATCCCCTTCCGTGCCGATTCTTGCCCGGTAGGTGCTGAGGCCGAAATCCGCCAAGGTTCGGGTGACATTGTAGAGCAGGCCGGGCCGGTCTCTGGCGTAAACCTCAATGACCGTGCACTTATCCGATGCGCTGGTGTCGATTTTTACCCTGGCTGCCTCCCGTGGAACCGTTTTCAATACGGGACTTCCCTTGGGATGAAGCATTTTATCCAGGCGGTGACTAAGACCGAGTTGAAAATTAATAGCCTTTTTCAGGTCATTGTTCAAGGTTTGCCAGTCCTGGTCGCCAAATTCACGGTTCAGGGCCGGGGCAACGTCAAGGACATCCACCACCGTGCCGTCTGTCCAGGTGAAAATCCGGGCGGCCAGCACTTGAATGTGGTGCAGGGTCAGAACACCGAAGATATTTGTCAACAGGCCGGGTTGGTCCTGGCTCAAGATGAGCAGGGACCAGTGGTCGTCTTTGTTCTCTGCGGCCAGTAGGACCTGTTGTTTTTTGAGTTCATGGCGCTGGAGAATGTGGCTGATAATTTCTTCCGGGCTGAAGCTGAGAAGATAATCATTCGGCAGCCGCTCAAGATCAAATTTTGTATTTTCCAGGCCGCTTTTTACCTGCTCCCGAATCCGGTCAGCGTCATGATACTGGTCAGATGCGATGAGCTCGGGTCGTTCCAGCAGGTTGTTGATTTTTAGAAACAGTTCCTTGAGCAGGGCCGCTTTCCAGTCATTCCATCCCGTTGGGCCGGTGGCCCTGGCATCAGCAATGGCCAGCAGATAAAGCATGGCCAGCCATTCCGGATTTTTGATCCTGGCGGCGCAGCGCATGATAAGGTTCTCATCCTCAAGATCACGGCGCATGGCTGTCTCGGGAAGAAAAAGATGTTCCCGAACAAGGAAGGTCAGGCAGTCATTTTCAGTTTTTGTAAGTCCCAGCCGTTCACCGATACCGGAGGCCAGCTCAGCTCCATGTTCCGAGTGGTTTTTGGAATAGCCTTTGCCGATATCATGAAGAAGCGCGGCCAGGTAAAGAAGATGCTTTGCTGTCAGTTTCGTAAAGATTGATTTTTTTTCCTCCGCCAGTTTGTGAACCTCGGACACGGTCTGGACAAGATGACGATCAACCGTGTAAACATGATAGATATCATGCTGGGCCAGTGAGCTGATATGTTGAAATTCCGGCAGATATGCAGCCAGCATACCGGTTTCAAGCAGGCTTGCGAGAACGGCCGGCGGATTTGCGGGGGCTTGCAGGGTTTGCAGAAAGGCGCCGGACATACGGCGGGAATTTCGCAGTCGCTCGTCAACAAGGTGGAGGTTGTCCTGCACCAGTTTCCTGGTTCGGTGATGAATGCTCAGCCCTGTTGCGGCTGATCGGGAAAAAATGCGCATCAGGAGTTGGGGGCGTTTTGGGATCAGATTCAGGTCACAATGGATTTTGCCCCTGCGGATTTCGATGCCCTCTTCAAGGACCCGGTCCGCAAATTTGGCCTGATGCGGATGCAGGGCATCCTCTACATGATCAAAGAAAAGGTCGGCCCTGACAGCAATGGTCTGCAGGTTGGAATGGACATCACGCATGAAATTCTCCACTGCCAGGGCCTCTTGGCTCTCCTTGTAGCCGAAGGCTGCGGCCATCTCTTCCTGATGCTCAAAATGGAGTTGATCATTTTTTCGGCCGCTGATGTAATGCAGCCGATTGCGGATTTTAACCAGATGGTTCCAGGCCTCTTCGAATTTATGCCGCTCATCATTGGAAAGCAGGCCGGATTCTTCCATGGATGCCAGGCCATCCAGGCCGAAGATGACCTTGGCGGTCCAGAGCATGGCCTGAATATCGCGGAAGCCGCCCCGACTTTCCTTGATGTTGGGCTCGAGCAGGTAGCTGTGGTTGCCGAAACGCTGGTGCCGCTGCAACCGGTGGGTCAGCATATTGTCGAGAAATTCCCTGCGCCGGCCTTCAATAAAGGTATGGCGAAATTTACTGCTCAACTCATCAAAAAGAATTCTGGAGCCGGCCAGCAGTCTGGCATCGAGCAGGGAGACCTCAAGGAAAAAATCTTTTTTGGCCTCGGACAGACAGGTTTCCGGTGTGCGGACGCCGTGACCCACCTCGAGACCGGCATCCCAGAGGGGATAAAAGACCGCCTCCGCCACATCGTTTAATTGGTTCTCATCGGTATTCTTGTGGAGCAGCATCAGGTCAATGTCAGAAAAAGGGAACAGCTCACTCCGGCCATAGCCGCCCAGTGCCACCAGGGCCATGTCGTCTGCGGATGGACAGCCATTGAAATCGTGGGCCAGGGAATCGTCCAGCAGCCGGGTATGTTTCTCCAGCAGACTGTGACCGCTCAGTCCCTGACGCCACAGGTTTTCCAGCGCCTCTCGTTTAGCTCGCAGCCCCTCCTTCACGGCTTAGATGGCCTCTTTGCCGGTTTCCCCGGTGCGGACACGGATGACCTGTTCAATCGGCGTGACAAAAATTTTGCCGTCGCCGATTTTTCCGCCGTCGGTGAGGGCTGCCTCTCTGATTTTTTCGATAATCTTGTCAACCTGCTCCGCTTTGACGATCAGTTCAATTTTGATCTTGGGGATAAAATCGACGACATATTCAGCGCCACGATATATTTCCTTATGGCCTTTCTGGCGGCCATAGCCTTTGACCTCGGAGATGGTCATTCCCGTGATACCGATCTCGTTTAGGGCCTCTTTGACATCGTCGAGCTTAAACGGTTTGATGATTGCCACTATTTTTTTCATGTGCGGTTCCTCAAATTAGAATGGTAAAAGTTCGCCAAGAGCTAAAATCCTTGGGTGAACACTTACTTAGAATGAATAACCTTCCTCGCTATGCTGGGTAATATCCAGACCCTGAATCTCCTCGTCTCTGCTAACCCAGAGTCCCACGATCAGGTCGACAACTTTCAGGATAATATACCTTCAGCCATGCTTTTAAAGCAAAACAGATGCCAAAAGGGTTTTGGTTATGTAATTTGTTGGTTTTAAAGGATTTTGTCAGAAGGAGTGTTGGGGTGGGCAGGATGGTTGTTACAAAAATGTATTTTTTTGAGGTGTAAATTACAAAATTGTATTTTTTTGACGAGCCCTAAGAGGTCTCAGCTTGGCCACCGGTATCGGCTTCGCTGATAAGTTTCCCTTCCTGCCACATGCCGGTCACTTGGTCACCGTCGGCAAAAAAATAGGTTCCAGGGCCGTCAAAGAGGTTGTCTTTGAATTCTCCGATATATTTGTGACCCTCTTCATAGATCAAGGTGCCTTGGCCGTATTTGCGTCCCGCTTTCCAGAATCCGCTGTAATGACTTCCATCCGAACTCACAAGTTCGCCATAGCCATCCATGTCGTGCTTCTTGAATCCGCCTTTGTAGGAGACTCCGTCCGGCAGTTCAAGATGTCCCTGTCCTTCAAAGCGGCTATTGACAAATTCTCCTTCATAGTGTGTGCCGTCCGGGCCGGTGAGAACTCCGTAACCGTTGATCTGGTCATCTTTGAATTCCCCTTGATAGATGGTGCCGTCCGGCAGGCTGAACCGACCTTGACCATCGAAATGGTCGGCACGAAATTCTCCCTCGTAAACCCGGCCGTCCGGAAAGCGGTAGACGCCTTGACCCTCCTGATAGTCTGCAGCAAATTCACCAATGTACACTTCTCCGTTGGCCAGGGTCAGAGTGCCTTGTCCGTCCATTTTATTTTCGACAAATTCACCTTTATACACCGTGCCGTCTGACCAGGTAAGGATGCCGTGTCCGTGGGGCAGATTGTTTTTCAGCTCGCCCTGGTACTCTAATCCGTCAGGAGTGATAATGAAACCCTCGGTCAGTTGATCCGGTTGAAGAGGGAGAGGCTTGGCGGCTTCCTTGCTTTCCTCGGGCCGGGGCGGTAAAGAGGCAAGGTTGATCTCTTCTTCGATTGGCGGCGACGGAATCTGTTTTTTTTCTGCAGCCGGTTGGGGAGGGGGAGAGGAAGGAGCGGTTTCCGTCTGATCTGGAGGCTGATGAGCAGTTTCCGTCTCCTGAATTAATTCCACTGGAGGGATCTCATTTTCCAGCGGCAGTGGGATCAGGACAATTTTTTCTTGAAGAGGATGTTGGAGAGGGGTTTGCCGCGGCTTCGAGGGAATATCCGTCAGGAGTTCTACGGTTTTTTTCAGAGGTTCATCCCGTACGGTGTCAATCTTTGCCATCTCAAATGGCGTCTCGCGGACAAGGTTGCCGTGATCCCATTCCTGGAGGAACCGGGAACCGTCCGCCAGGCTGGTTATTCCACGACCATGCCGTTTTCCCTTAAACCATTCGCCGGTATAGACTCTGCCGTTACGAAAAAACTTACTTCCTTTCCCGTGGGGAAAACGCTGCTTCCAGGAGCCGGTATATCTGGAGCCGCTTCGGTACTCCATGGTGCCGGCGCCGTTTTCACAGTCTCCTTCAGTACATTCGGCTCCGGGTAAGCGGACGGGCAGCAGGAGAACGGTCGTGCAGATGAGAAGAAAAAGATTGGCGCGTATCATGAGGGATAAGCAATGCAGTGAGCCTGCGCAATAAGAATTCTATAGTGAATGATATCCTTAAAAAAGAAACTATCCAGGGAGAAAATAAATGTAGCATGCCGCAAGGGTTTTGTCTTCAGGAAAAACAAAAGGCAAAGACCGTCTCCAAAATCCTGCCTTATTCGAGTTTTTCGGGAATTATGTTCTGGACCACCTGGGGCAATGTCATTACTTTAAGGGCATATTCGAAAAAGTTCCCCTTGGAAAAAGGGGATGTAGGGGATTTTTAAGCCAAGTTAATGATATTGAGCCCCGAGGAGAAAACAGGTGTCAACTGTCATCAAGGTGATTCTATTTCTGTTATGGGTCAATTTTTTGCCGCCCCTTGCCAACATGATCTGGGGAGACCGTTTCAACCGGCCCCTTGACCGTGGCCTGACATGGGTTGATGGCCGGCCTGTTTTCGGGCGCCATAAAACGATCCGCGGAATTCTTTGCAGTCTGTTTGGTGGCCTGGTGGTCTTTTTTCTCCTCGGAACGGCCTGGTGGGTTGCAGGTGTCACCGCCCTGCTGGCCATGGCCGGTGATCTGTTATCAAGTTTTATCAAACGCCGTTTCAATGTCGCAAGCGGCAAGACCATCCCTGTCCTGGACCAGATCTTCGAATCCCTTTTTCCCTTGCTTTTTTTAAGTCGGTTCCTGATGTTGAGCTGGATGCAGATCGGTGTCATTCTTTTTTGTTTTGTCCCTCTTGCCTATGGTGGGTCCTGTTTCTGGAATTATATCTGTTATCGTCCGCCTTTGAAAAATTATCCGCGTCGGATCCGCTCCACAGTCCGATTTCGCGAGTGGCGAGCCTGTCATACGCCCCTGGCCCGTTGGCAGACGTTCTTGAATCTCACAAGTTTTCTCTCAAACGATGTGTTTCTCAGCCGTTGTTTTAAACTGGCCGGTCTGTACGAGCAGGGTGTGCGCAACACCCTTGATGTCCGCCTGGAGGAAAAAATATTTTATTTTCCGAACCTGCCCGCAAGTTTTGACGGGTTTCGTCTCCTGCTGTTGACCGATCTGCACCTGGACAGCGTGGAAGGCTTGACCGAACAGCTCATTAGGCGGATTCGTGATGTTGAGGCTGATCTTTGCCTTGTGGGCGGTGATATCCGCATGATGACCTATGGCCCCATGGCGCCATGTCTGCGGCAGCTCCGCCGTTTTCTGCCCCATATCAAGACTCGCCACGGGATTCTGGCTGTCCTCGGCAACCATGATTGTATTGAAATGGTGCCGGATTTCGAGGAGGCCGGTTTGATTATGCTGATTAACGATTCCTGGGATATTTCCGAAAATGGGGAGAAAATCTGGGTGGTGGGCGTGGATGATCCACATTACTATAAAACAGACGACGCCAGGCAGGCCTTTCTGAACGTGCCAGAAAAGGCTTTCACCATCTTCCTGGCCCATTCTCCGGAGGCATACAAAAGCGCGTCCTCCTGCAAGGCGTCCCTCTATCTTTGCGGCCATACCCACGGAGGGCAGATCTGCCTGTCGGGAGGCAGGCCGATTCTCACCAATAGCAGAGCACCCCGTTTTACCGCAACCGGCAGCTGGCAATATCAGGGGATGAGAGGATATACCAGTCGGGGAGCGGGTGCCTCCAGTATTCCTCTTCGTTTCAACTGTCCTGGGGAAATTAGCCTGATCACCTTGCACAGAGACGCCGGGCCGGGGGAAGAAGCAGCATAAACCGTTTTTTTAATCATTATTTTTCTGATTATGTTATGAAGTAATGGAAATGAGACGATATATCAGATTCATTCCAAACATTTTATCAACCTGTCGGCTGGGCATTGCCTGCTATTTTCCTTTCGCGTCCG
>JAYEPA010000211.1:0-9804 GCA_034723545.1 Thermodesulfobacteriota bacterium
GTGCCGCCGCGTTCATCGCTCTTGAACCAGAGCCAGGTGAGAAACTCCTGACCGAGAAATCGTTTTTCAGCTATTAAATCAACAAGATCCATTTTGTTAAACCAGAATGTCAGGGGTGATTTCGGCCAGCTTGTGCCGTTCCTGATCGTCAAGCAGATGTTCTGCGGTCAGGTAAGGGATTTGCAGGACCAGGTTCAGGTCAAAGGTTTTTTTAAAAAAATCTTCCAGCTGTTCCTGGGCCTTCTGGCTGGTGGAAAAAAACAGGAGCGTGCCATTGCTTAAGTTCCAGCAGAGATCATAGGTGGCCGGAATCGGCACCGCTTTTTTGAGGAGCATTAACTGGATGTTTTCCTTAATTTCAAGCTTCTGACTTTTATTCAGTTTGGGAATCTGCCTCTCTTTTTTAATTCGCTCCTCTTCCTTGAGACAGAATTTCTTTAAAACTTTAGGAGCTACTTTTCGTTCGTCAATGCGCATAGTCAGGACAATGTAATCTCCCGCCGCGAAAGAGGCGTAGGCGAATTCCGCGTCAAACATATTTAAGATCGAGACCCAGCCAATGGAGCGTTCTTCGTACGAATCGTCAATATCCCGGAAAGCAAAGGAGCTGATCCGTTCAGCGGCAAACTCCCAGAAGTTCGGCGCCGGCTCTCCCTCAACGCTGTAACGGACAAAACTGGCTGAACTGGATAAAAGGCCCATGTCTATTTCCTTACCCGGCATGGCCGGAAATGGTTGTCAGTGAGTAACTATTCAGCTGCACCCCATCTTCGCCCATTTAGAGCTTCTCGAGTAGCATTAGTACGCTTCGAATCTCTAAATGAACAAATCTGGGGCACATCTGAACAGTTACAGTCTTCAGTTTAGGGTAATTTGTTGCCCTCGCTGAATAGTTACGTCAGTGAGTAATTAAAATTTTTCTGCAAGAAGATATAGCAAACCTGCTGTGGCGCGACAAGATTTTTTCGCAGGGATTTAATGATCTGCCAAAAAAGAGGATTGTGAAAAGTTTATTTTTTATGAAGTGAAAAACTATCTTGACACAAGGTAAAGTGTATTGTAAATAAATCGATTCGTGTCGGGTCGTTAACTCAGCTGGTAGAGTATCTGCCTTTTAAGCAGAGAGTCGCGCGTTCGAGCCGCGCACGACCCACCACCTTGGTCCCCATCGTCTAGTCAGGTCCAGGACACCGGCCTTTCACGCCGGCAACACCGGTTCGAATCCGGTTGGGGACGCCAAGAAAATTCAAGGGAATCAACTAGTTTTAGTTGATTCCCTTTTTTTGTTGTATGAGGCCGTTACTCTCATAACGACACAAGTACGAAGCCATCTTTGTTGGTGAAAAATTATTTTTCAATAAGCGAATTTTCGTTATTCAAAGTAACCAGTTCATTTTCACTCCTTTCTTTAATTTGTCAAATTCCGGCAAATGTCCCAGCTGTATTGATCAGTTCTTTCTTTTTTTTCAGTTTCATTTTTTTGATCTGGTATTCCCGTTGGGCTGCGGCAGATCTGGACCCGGCCTGTTCGGAGTAAACAAACCGGACAGGGCGGCGGGGTTTTGTATATTTTGCGCCGCCTTTTTCGGAATTATGTTCCGTGATCCGTCTTTCCAGATCTTTGGTAATACCGGTATAGAGCGTCCCATCACTGCAGCGGACAATGTAAACATGCCAGCTGTCATCAGATATCATTTTTCCCCTTGCCCCGCCTGGATTCCAGCCACCAATATATTTTTTTCGATAGTTTGGCAGTCATTCATATGAGTAACCCCTTAATTTTTAATTTTTAATTTTTAAAAAATATCTTGAGAAATACATTTTGGACAAATAATAAACAAAATGATATACATTCTGGCAATGGAGAAATAGTGAAGTCTCCTTATGTGATTTAGTTTAGCCGGATCAATATTGGTTGGTCCATTTATTACAATAACTTGCATTTATAAAAGATCACAATATTGATTCATTTTCCATAAACGAGGGAGGGGAAAACAGTGGCCCGGAAAAAACGCACCATTGAAGAAAAGTCCATGTGGGATGATGCCAGGCAGATGCTGCGCAAGGCGGAACGGGAAAACATCGAAACGGCCTGGGATCGGCTGGAGTATCAGACGCCCCATTGTACATTTTGTGAACTGGGGTTGACCTGCAAAAATTGTATTATGGGGCCTTGCCGCATCAGCCCCAAGGGTGGCAAAAGGCCGCTGGGTGTGTGCGGCGCTGATGGTGATGTCATTGTTGCCCGCAATTTCGGCCGCTTTGTCGCCGGCGGCGCGGCAGGTCACTCAGACCATGGCCGCGACTGTATTGAGGCTCTCCACGCCGTGGCCGAAGGGGAAACCGAGGATTATGAAATCAAGGATGAGGCAAAGTTGCTGCGTATTGCCGCCGAGCTTGGAGTTGCGGTGGAGGGGAGGGCGGTTCTCGATGTTGCCAAGGATCTGGTCACGGTGTTTTTTGACGATTTCAGCAGCAGAAAAGAGGGGATAGCCTTTCTGTGCCGTGTTCCTGAAAAGCGCAAAGAGGTTTGGGAAAACCTGGGTATTACTCCCAGGGGCGTTGATCGGGAAGTTGTCGAGATGATGCATCGCACTCACATGGGCTGCGACAATGATGCGCCGAATACCATGCTGCACTGCGCCCGCACCTGTCTGGCCGATGGCTGGGGCGGTTCCATGATTGCAACCGAGATATCTGATATTCTTTTCGGGACGCCGATGCCGATGAAATCCAAAGTTAATCTCGGCGTTTTGAAAAAGGATCAGGTCAATATTCTGGTCCACGGCCATAACCCGATTGTTTCGGAAAAGATTCTTGAGGCGGTGAATGATCCGGAGATGGTGGCCTTGGCCAAGGAAAAAGGAGCAGCCGGTATTAATCTGGTGGGTTTATGCTGTACCGGTAACGAGCTGATGATGCGCAAGGGGATTCCCATGGCGGGAAACCACCTGATGACCGAGCTAGCCATTGTCACGGGCGCGGTTGAAATGATTATTGTCGATTATCAGTGCATCATGCCCAGTCTGGTTACCATTGGCAAATGTTACCATACAAAAATGATCACCACTGCCGACAAGGCGAAGTTTACCGGGGCCGAGCATATTCGTTTTGCCATGGATAATGGTCGGGAGCAGGCCTGGAAAGTGGTAAAAATGGCCATAGAACGTTATGAGTTGCGGGATCAGAGCCGGGTGGATATCCCTGGTGAACCGGTTGATCTGATCAGCGGATTTTCCAATGAGGCCATTATTGGTGCCCTTGGCGGAACTTTGACGCCGCTGATTGATGCCATCAAGGCGGGAAAGATTCGCGGCGTGGTGGGTATTGTCGGCTGTAATAATCCGAAAATGCAGCATGACCATTGCAATGTTACCCTGGCCAGGGAGTTGATCAAAAAGGATATTCTTGTCCTGGCCACCGGCTGCGTGACCACGGCCCTTGGCAAGGCGGAGCTGTTGCTGCCCGAATCAAGGGAACAGGCCGGTGAGGGCCTAAAGGAAATTTGTGGGGCCCTGGGAATACCGCCGGTTCTGCATATGGGGAGCTGCGTGGACAACGCCCGGATTCTTGAACTCTGTGCTTTGATTGCCAATGAGCTTGGTGTTGATATCTCCGATCTTCCGGTGGGGGCCTCTTCGCCTGAGTGGTATTCAGAAAAGGCGGCGGCCATCGGCACCTATGCAGTCGCCTCCGGCATCTATACCCATCTTGGTTTGCCGCCTAATATCCTGGGCTCCGAGGTGGTGACGGATCTTGCCTTGAAGGGATTTGATGAGCTGGTCGGAGCCTGTTTTGTTGTTGAGGCGGACCCGGTCAAGGCAGCTGAACTGCTGGACGAACGGATTAAGATTCGGCGCAAGGGGCTTGGTTTGTGTGAATAAGGACGGTCTCGTGAAAATTAGTGAAACCACAGAGCGCACTGAGATCACAGCAACTTTTCAATATGTGATTACCACTAATCTTCAGCTTCACATGGAATAGCTACCGAAAAACGTGGGGTGGGGTACGAATAGTTTGATACGTAGGAGCTCACCCCTGTGAGCGATAAGGGAATCTGAGCAAAGACATTACCCTTTATCGCCCGGAGGGCCGGGCTCCTACGCATCCCCACACAACTGGCAATTTCGCAAGCCAGATCTATTTTGGTAAGATTGCCACCACTTATTGAGAAATTACAGATCACAGAGGTAAGTAATTGTAATAAAAAAGATTTTTTACGCAGCCATCAATAATTGCGCGACTCATCGCCACCTGCCCGGAATAACGGTTCGGCAGAAAACGCATTGGTCACCGTCAAGATAAAAGGTCGGGATGGTATAGCCCCTGCGCTCAATCAGCAGTTTTTTGCAGTTATGGCAATAGGTGTTATTGCCTTCATGGCCTGGAACATTGCCCACATAAACGTAACGGATTCCCTCGCTCATGGCCAGCTGCCTGAAGCGGGTGAGGGTGGAGATCGGGGTCGGCGCCAGCCGGTCAAGCCTGTATTGCGGGAAAAAACGGAGAAAGTGGAGGGGGTGATCCGGGCCAAGGTTTGCCAGAATCCAGCCGCACATTCGTTTTACCATCTCCTCGTCATCTACATAACCCGGCACAACCAGATTGGTCATTTCAAAATGAACTCCCTGGTCGTGCAGGGTTTTAAAGGTGTTCAGCACCGGCTGCAGGCGGCCGCCGTTAAGTTTTTTGTAAATAGCGTCACTGTATGATTTCAGGTTGACATTGGCGCCGTCCAGCACCCGGCAGAGTTTCAGCAGCGGTTCCCGGTTCATATAGCCGTTTGAAATCCACAGATTGTCAATCCCCTCTTCTTTGGCCAGCCGGCCGATGTCCAGCATGTATTCAAAAAAGGTGGTCGGTTCGGAATAGGTATAAGCGATGGCGCTGGAACCGGACTTTTGGGCCGCGGTCACTGCCTCGGCCGGAAAGAGTTCGGTGTGACGGATTTCGTCTGGTCTGGTTTGGGAGATCTCCCAGTTCTGGCAGTTCAGACAGCGGAAATTGCAACCGGCAACGGCCAGGGAAAAGATCCGACTCTGTGGTTTGAAATGAAAGAGGGGCTTTTTTTCAACCGGGTCAACATGGACTGAGCAGGGATTGCCATAGGCCAGGCTGTAGAGCGTGCCGGCCAGATTGACCCTGGACCGGCAGATCCCGCGATCTCCCGGCGCCAGCAGGCAACGGTGGGGACAGAGTCCGCATCTCACCCGATCATTTTCCAGTTTTTTGTAAAAAAAGGCCTCTTTATGCCATTTCCAGAGAGTTTTCGGCGCGTCTTTTTTGAAGATTGTGCCGCGAATATCAGCCGGGCCGCCGGTTTCATAGTTTTTCCTGGAAAGGGGCCAGAGGGCCTGTGCCGATGTGGCGGAGCAGAGTAGAGCTCCACTGGCCAGAACAAATTGTCGTCTGTTGATTTTTTTCATGATTCCTTCCGGACAACCAGTAAACTGATGCACTTCATCCCAATCAGGCCGGCTGCGGCCCAGATCAGGCCGCAATAGGGAATCAGCACCAGACTGGTAAACAGGGTGCCGAATCCGGCACCGATCAGATCGGCTGAAAAGGCGCGGGCCACAGCCGGATTGTCCCCGCCCCGAAGATACAGCGCCACCGGGAATTGAAAACCGCAGATCAGCGATACCGTGAAGCCGAAGAGCAGATAAAAGGGAACCGGCAACAGGTCGCCGCCAATTTTAAGCGCCACGATCAAGAGTGTCAGCAAGCCAATGAGCATACTGTCGGAGAGCAGCAGCACCTGCCGGCCCCGGCTGCGCAATCGTTCGCCGTAACAGGCGCCGGGCAGCAGTCCGGCCAGAAACACGGTGACAATCAGGCCGATCTGAAAATAAATATAACCATAATAAATCTGGAAGGCAAAGATGACCAGCATTTCGCTGCCCATGGTCATGGCCCCGGTTGAAAAAAGGACAAATTCCTCCCTGGATAACCGGAACAGATAAAACAGAACAAATCCGGACAGCGCCACGATAAAAATGATGGGCGATGTATCGTATTTGGCAAACCACTGGCCAAACATGATTGCCATGAGGTGCGGTTTTTCATCAAAATTTATAGCAACCTTCCGGTCCATCCGGCTGTTGAGGCTTGATATCCGTTCCGGGCTGATGTTGCCGTGATAAAAGCCTTCAATAGAGCAAGTCTCAATTCCTTTTTCTTTCAGAAGGGCGGGAATATCCAAATTAATGGGATGAGCTGAGCAGAGGAAAAAGACCTTTTGTCCGGGCAACAACTGGACATGCTTAAAATGAGCGGCCGCTGTATTGCGCAGAGATGAGAGTTTCAAACGCTGGGGCTCGGCCAGGAAATTGTCAAAGCCCGTCACGGAAAAACTTAAAATTCCCTGGGGTGCAAGATGGCCCCTGGCCAGTTGATAAAAGCGGTCCGTGAAGAAGCGGTTGATTTGAAAGGTATCCGGTTCCGGCAGGTTGACGATGATGGCGTCATAGATCTGTTCAGTTTCGCTCAGCCAGGCCCGGCCGTCCCGGTGGATGATCGACAGGCCCTTTATTTTTTGAAGCAGGCCGAAATCAAAGAGGACGGATGTCACCTGCGGATCCAGTTCAACATAATCAACCCTTTCCGGTTCGTATTTGGCAATTTCCGCCATCATGCCCCCCTCGGCCGAGATCAGCAGGATATTTTTGGGTCTTTCGATCAGTTGGGAGAGCGGGTAATGAATCGTTTCCTCGGCCATGCTGAGATTTTGATTGCTGAAAAGAGGAACACCGTCCTGAAACAGGGTGAATTGTTCTCGGTCCTGCCGCATTTCAATGCGGCCGTAACGGGACTCCCGGTAATGAACCAGTCGGCCCTGGGCTGGAGCCAGAGTTTGCAATTCAGTGAGAATGCCTGAAACGAGAATCAGCAGAGTCAGTGTTGATCCGGCAAGCACCAGTGGACGCAAACGGTATGGCTTGGGAAAAAGGAACCAGCTTGCCAGAAGCAGGGGCAGGTTGGCAAGACAGATGGCCTGCATGGGGGTGGCCCAGAAGACCAGGCAAAAAGAAAACAGGATGCCGCCGCTGACATCGCCGATATTATCGACAATGTAGACCTTGGCGCCGGGATAATCCGTTATCCGGGTTCGGATAAGATAGAGGCTGTAGGGAAGGACAAAGCCCAGCAGCAGACAGTAGGGAAGGATGGTGAAAAAAGTATAGATAAAAGTGGGATAAAATCCCACTGAGCTGCCCGGGATAAAGATAATATCCCGCAAAGTACGCACCAGCAGGATCTGCAGGTTGGCAAATGCGGCCAGGATCAGGCTGAGCCAGGCCAGACGATTTGCAGTGGGCTGGAAAAAGCGGCTGACTCGGCGGGAGAGCAGGGTGCCGATGCCCCCCAGCAGCAGCCAGTTAAAAAGCGTCAGGGCAATGACAATCTCATTCCCCTGGAATCGGGAGAGAAATTCACGGATGGTCAGGAGCTGGGTCACCACGGAGGAGATGCCCGTGGCGATAATCACCCTGAGGACTCGTTCAGAAATAAATTGACATTTTAGAGGGGACACTGCAACACACCTTATAGCGGCCCTGGTCTGTTAGATCCTCATGTAGCCCTGCTACGCTGCGGTTTTGCCAGGCCAAGCCTGCTGTAATCTGCGTGTAACCGTTCACCAGGACGCCGATTTTACGGTAACCACAGTCTTGTAAGCGTTTACCAGTGCCCCATATTTGGACAAGCAGGGCTGGAAAGCTATAGCCCCTCTATGCTGTCGGCCCTGATCGTTCAAAGATGGGGTGCTGGTGAACGATTACATCTGCGCCACATTGCCCTCCTCAAAATGTCAATTTATTTCTGCGCGAATCCTTAGAACAGCATGCTCATTTATGTCCTTTATTCTCATCCTCTTCAAAATACTGGACCTGGTAGGTCTGAACTTCCAGTTGTGAATTGCGCCAGGCCTCGCCGCTCAGGCCGGCTTTCTGGCAGAGATGGGTGAGAAATTCAGCCGGATCCGGCAGCTGTTTCCAGACTTGGGGCAGGAAGGTGGCGCTGGCCGGGCCCTGGCGCAGGATGACCCCGTCCTCATTTGGTCTGAGTTTGGCGAGCAGGTCATTTGCGTTCGTGTATTCAAGGGGTTCGGGACTGGTGAGAATGCTCACCTCGATATGGATATCGTCAAGCTCCTCCTCGCTTAAGGGACGGAAACGGTAATCGTTAAATGCCGCGTTTACGCTGTTTCGTTTTACACCTTCGACAATGGAACTCTCTCCGCTGATATTGCCGATACAGCCCCGCAGTTGATTGTTAATTTTCAGGGTCACAAAGGTGCCGCGATTTTCCAGCAGAGCCGCATCCTGCAGAGCGGCGGGAGGAGAGCCTGCCGCGCTGCCGGGTTTAAAACGGGATTGAATGGTTTGCCGGGCAAGGTGCACCAGGGTCTGTCCCTGCTCTTCAGAGAGGAGGTTTGTCTTGTCCATAAGCGGATCTCCATAAAAGGCAATGGCGCTGTAGCCGACCACCCGTTTTCGGTCGCCGGCTGTATCGCCGCTGTTAGAGTAATGGAGCAGAATCGGCTGCCAGCCATGCTTTCGCGCCAGCTGGATGACTACCGTGATGGGGATTGTGCCGCAGGCTCTGTTGCTTGACCGGCTGAGCCCTTCGGCGTCCAGGTCGAGAATCATTCGGATCGTTTCCCTGTCCTTGGACTGAGCTGTGGAATAGTCGAGATAATGGGACAAGTCCGAGCTGACCACGAGCAGAGTCTGGTCAGAGACAAGAGGGTCAATGGCCGAACTGATTTGGTCGATGTCCGCCGGCCCCAGCACCAGGGGAATGATCTGAAACTCAGGCAGCATAAACTGCAGGAAGGGCAGCACCACCTCCAGGCTGTGTTCGCTGCTGTCGGACTGGGGTACGGGTTGAAAGAGTTGGGGCTGCTGCCGCAGCCTGGCCGCATCGGCATGGATAGGAATCAGGCCAAGGGGCGTCTTGTAAGCTTGCAGGTTCGTCAGGGCCGCATTGGGGAAACCAACCCGGTGATCAGGCCCCATGAGGATGATCTTGTCAATATTCTGTCCTTCCAGGGCCAGGGCACCATGGGCCGCCGTGAGGCCGGAATAGACATAGCCGGCATGGGGCAGGATTAAACCTTTTAACTGTTTATTCGGCAGGAGAACCGTGTCTTTTCGAGCCTCACTGATGAGACGGTCAATGGTGTCACTCAGTTCGGATTGACTTGCCGGATAAAAGATGCCGGACCATACCGGTTGACGGACGGTACCGGCCTGGCTGCCCGGCACGAAAAAGAGGGTGGCAAAAAGTAAGAACAACAGTTTGTTTATTCGACCAGAAAAATACGGGCGATATCTCATGTTACCATCCCCACAGAAGACTTCTCTTGACCCAGCCGACGAGTAGGGTTTCTTCATGTCGAACCTTGACCCAACCGGTTTTGCGTTTCAGGGTAGTAAAGACCACGCCTTTTTTGGCTTGGCGAATAATTTTGTACTTTGCTCCAGGGCCGCTTCGGATATTGATTATCTTTTTTTTCACCACCAGGTGGGGCGTGCGGTTAACCAGTTTTTTAAAGATCCAGCCTTTATCGTTTTCATAGTCAACAACTTTGTACCAGCCTCCCTGGGAGCCGATTACCTTCAGCGGGTATCCTTTGCCAAGTTCCCAGAGAACAGAGTTATTCTGGGATGGTCCGGAGCGCATGTTGACAAATTCACTGGCAATGCTGACCATTTTCGCACTTACAGGAGAAGCACACAACAGAAACAGGATCGTTGCCATCCATAATTTTTTCATTATTTTGTTTTGTAACATAAGGTT
>JAYEPA010000212.1:0-2384 GCA_034723545.1 Thermodesulfobacteriota bacterium
CTGATTTTGTAATAGCGGTTGACCTTAATCATGATATTGTTGGCAAGAAGGCCCCTGTCTTCAGCCCCGAAAATATGAATCCGGATAAAGATCGCGGGAAGAGTCTGTTAGAAAAAAACAGGCTGCTGAATGGTCTAAACAAAAAAGTCAGGACTATTGATATTCCGACACTAACGCAGGTAAGGCAATGGGCGGGAATGGAGGATCCGCTCCCTAACATTTTTGAAGTGTTAGTGACCTCAATCAACATAATGGAGACACAAATTACAGCCACAAACCTGAAAACCGATCCGCCTGACATTCTAATTCAGCCCAATTTGGGTCATCTCAAGTTCCTTGAATTCAATCGAGCGAAAGAGGCTATTGCCGAAGGATATAAAGAAGGTTGCGAACAAATAAAAAGATTTTGTAATTACTCAGGTTCACAGTTCAGGGTTCAGGGTTCACGGTTAAAAAACGACGAGAATTAAACGTGTTAAAAATATTGTTTTATTTTTTCTTTGTGAGCTTAGCGCCTTTGCGTGAGCAACCTGAAAATTTATAGGAGTTTTTATCAGATGATAAATTCACGGAAAGTATTGGTTGTTATATTGCTCTTGCTTTTCTGGATCGAACTGTATCAGGTATCGGAGGCCATGTCGGCACAAAACCGTCCGATGGACGACGGATCTTTTTCCAGCCAACTCAGCACTGTTTTCGGTCTCGGCAGCAGGATATCTCGTTCAGGCAGCGAGATGCTTCTGCCCTTCAGGCGGAATGGGAAACTTCATCTATCATTAACGGACTGCATTGATATCGCACTGGAGAGAAATCTGAATATTCACCTCATTGAAGAGACACTGGCTCAGGCCGATGCCGATATCACCAGGGCATGGTCGGCTATGCTTCCTTTTATCGGCGTTGAGACAAGTTACACACGACTGGATGAAGATCTGGTGTTTGGTCTGGGTCCGGCCTCTGTAACTTTCATGGAGCGGGATATTTACAAGGGCGGAGTTGTTCTCCGGCAACCGATTTATACGGGCGGGAGACTCAATGCAGCACGCAAGGCGGCCAGATATTCACGGGACGCCCGCATTCAGGACAAAAAAAGTATTGAAGAGGAAATTGTTTTTCAGGTCACCAGGGTTTACTGGACCGCAGAGGTAGCCGAGGCGTTCCATCATGTTGCTATTGAGGCCGTCGAGCTCCTCGAGAAACATGAGCATGACGTTTCTATACTGGTTCGCGAGGGGGCGAATCCGGAGGTCGATCTGCTTCGCACTAAAACGGATCTTGCGGATGCGAGAAAAAATCTCAATGCTTCTGTCAATGCTTTTGATATTGCATTGTCTGGGCTGAAAAATCTTCTCGTTATCGATCTGGAGGAACCGGTTCTCTTGACCCAGGACCTTGACCGCCCTCCAAAACCTGCAGGCAATCTTGCCATATTCACCCAAATGGCCATTGAAAATCGGCCGGTACTTTTGTCTTTAAAATTACAGGTTGCGGCGGCTGAACAAGGGTTGGCTGCGGCCAGGGGAGAGTACTTCCCAAGTGTTGCCCTGGAGGGACGTTATGAATACATTCAGGGCGATACCAGGGAGATGGACGGAGATTCTCACTGGACAGTTGGAATCGGCGCCGAGGTTCCACTCTGGAACTGGGGAAAAACCAGGGCAGGGGTCATAAAAGATAGGTCTAAGCTTAATCAGGCGAAAATTGAGTATAAGAAGGTCGAGGAACAGATATGTCTTGAAGTTCGAACGGCTTTCTTAAATCTCGGAAAAGCGGAAAAAAACATTGCGGCAGCAGAAGCCGCTTTGAAGACATCCAGCGAGGCTTACCGCATGGAAAAGGCCCGTTACCATGCAGGGGAAGGCACCAATACAGATGTACTGAATGCCCGAACGGCTTTCAGCCGGGCTGAAGCGAATCATGTCCAGGCCTTTTTTGAATATAATGTGGCGTTGGCAACGCTTGAACGAGCGATTGGAAATAACTTTAAAGAATATACCAACCATGGGAAAAAGGAGCCGGTCCAATGAAACGAATTTTCATCTATATTTTCATTGCCGCAGTTGTTTTATGTGCTTTGTTTTTTATCTTTCGAGCCATGGATAAAGACAAAAGCAGGGACCATATGAAAGTGGGCCAGGCCTCGGTATCGGTAGATGCCGTTCCCGCTGTTTTTCATGAATTTGAAGACAGGATTGATGCTGTCGGCACACTTAGAGCGCGTGAAACAAATCTTTTGAGCCCCAAGGTCGCCGGCAGTGTCGATGCTGTTCTGGTGGATATCGGCGATTGGGTCGAGGCGGGTCAGGTTGTTGTGCTGCTGGATCGCACCCTGTTTGAACTTGGCGTCGGCCAGTCAAAAGCGGCTTATCAGGCAGCCAATGCCG
>JAYEPA010000213.1:0-2374 GCA_034723545.1 Thermodesulfobacteriota bacterium
TCTTTTGTTACTTTTATACTAAATGCCGGTATCTTCACCCCGGTTGTCTTGCTGAATAATTACATTTCCTTTTGAGCGAACCACAAAATCAGCCGTCCGTCTCCGGCAGAGGGAGAATAAAATAAAAGTTATTCCCCTCATGAGTCGACTCGTAACCAACCCGGCCACCGTGGATCTCGATTACATGCTTGATAAAATTAAGACCATGACCGCTGCCGGACTGAGAGGAACTGCCGGCCGCCCGGTAGCCCTCGGAGAAAATATTTTCTCCGTCCTCGTCACTGAGATGGGGACCGGTGGTGAAAACATTAAATTTAACACCCGCAATTCCAGGCCCGAAGGCGTCAGGCATGTAGTGTCGGCCATAGGCCATTTTTTTCTTTATCCTGCCGTTCAATCCGACCACTTCACCGGTATATTTTACTGCGTTGGAAAACAGATTGGCATAAACCTGGGCCAACAAGCCGATATCAACCATGAGAGGAATTTCTTCATCCCGCATGTCACTGGGACGGACGATCTCAATCTGCCTGCCCTGGAACCTCTTGGCATAATATTCCAGTTGCGGGCCAATGATCGCTTTTTCCACCAGACATTTTTTCGGCCGCAAAACCAGACGCCCTTTGGCAAAATGATCTTTCCTGAAGAGACTTTCCAGAAAAAGGCTCAAATTGGCGTGCTGCTTCTGGACCTCCTCATGGTATTCAAGCAAATCCTTGTGCAGTTTCGATATCCCGCTCAACACCATCTGACACTCTTCTCCCTTCAGGTTCAGATGGTCTTTCATCAACAAAACAGTCTCTTTGAGTTCACCGAGATCCCTGATTTTTTTGCGCAGCTGATTAAACAGGTAACGGAAATACATATTCGGGATAATGACATTATGCTCAATATCCCGCACCAGATTATTGATAAACTTAAGATGATCGATATTTTGCCTGGCAATCACCCGGTTATGAAGCCTGAAGGCAACACGACCGGCATATTTAGTAAAAAAGAGTTGATCCTTTTGGGAAAGATGTCCGTTGTCGGTCTGGACCTCAAGAAGACCTGACAAACAGCGATATTTCCTTTTCTCCTTTTCTTCCGGGAAACAATTTTTCTTAAAAACAGGAAAAAAATAGGAATTACCGACCCGGTACGGTGCAAGTTCGGGATGCACCGGTTCAGATGCCGATTGTCGGACGGCAGCAAGCCCGTTCGTGCTGTCACAGACCAGTTCCATCTTCTGCAGTTTTCGGTTAAAAAGATAAAGACGGACATCGAGATCTAGACAGAGCCCCGGTACCGTTACGCAGGTGCGGTAAAAATCTTCCAGGGAATCATATTCCTGGGCCAGATCAAAAAAAATCTTCAGGATATCGTCCTGCCGTTTTGAAAAACCATAGCCCCGGTAATCCTCTTGTTTCTCATGAACCCGGGCGCGGACATGACTCAGATCTATTGAAGGAGGCTTCTTTTCAGCCATGGATACCCTGTGCTTCGAGCACAACCTCATCACGTCCCGCTTTCTCTTTTAGCAAAACATTAATATGCTCGTTAGGGCTTTCCAGGACATCCACCCCAAAATAATTCGGCTGAATAGGCAGCTCCCGGCCACAGCCCCTATTAACCAACACGGCAAGCTGAATCGACCTGGGTCGACCCAGATCCATAACAGCGTCAAGGGCCGCCCTGATGGTCCGGCCGGTATACAGCACATCATCAATTAAAATCAAAGTGCAGCCTTCCACGGAAAAGGGGATATCTGTTTTTTTGACAATGGGATTCTGGGAGGCGAGGCTCCAGTCATCTCGATAAAGGGAAATATCAAGACGGCCCAGAGGCAGCTCCCGCCCCTCATGGGACAGGATCAGCTTCTGCAGCCGGTCGGCAAGAAAAACCCCGCCCGTGTGAATACCGATCAGGGCAAGATTTTCTTCATGACGGTTTCTTTCCATGATCTGCAGAGCCATTCGGGTCAGGGATCTCTCCAGATCCTGGCCGGACAGGATTATTTTTTTTCCTTTGCTCATATTTGTTCCTCTCCACCATTAAAATGCTAAAAGTCTTACCAAGTTTTTTAGCCCTTGATGAACTCACACAAAAATTTATCCGCTTTTGCTGTGTCAGATAAAATTCTATCACAATCGTAACTATTCAGCTGCACTCCATCTTCGCCCATATTTGGCCTTCTCGAATAACACTAGTTCGGAGTCTTCGCTTCGCTCCGCTTACCGTTCAAAGCCCAGGTAAGCGTAGACTCCGAAATGAACGAATATGAAGCACATCTGAACAGTTACAGACCGAGTTTTTCGGAATATTTTACCTACGCTGAATAATTACTCACAATCAAAGCGGATAAAAGATAATTTTAATATATTCAAGCACATAT
>JAYEPA010000214.1:0-2361 GCA_034723545.1 Thermodesulfobacteriota bacterium
ACATCATTGGATGTCCGTTTTAAACTGCGTTCATGGATAAATCGCACACCATGAACAGCTGAAAGTTCACGGATGCGTTTTGCTCTTCCCTTGTCGGTCTTTGGGTCACGGATGACAATGACACTGGCCTCGGCCTCTTGTTCCAATATTTCAAAGCCAATATCTTTGATGTCGGACTGGGCCGCTTTCATGTTCGCTTTGCCAAAAAACTCAACCGTGTATACTCCGGGAAGCACCCGGGTGCGCGGCAACTCAGATGTAACATCTCCCGCTTTACGGCTAATATTTGTTATCACTGATGAGGCAATGCGATCGTCATGCCGCAGGTGACCCACCCAACGCACAAACGGCAGACCAGTGATCCCGGCCAGTGCTTTGTCGTCGCCGCGAACGATATAGCTGAAGGCCTCAAAGGGCGCGCGGGGCTCACCACCCATCTTTTTGACCTCAGCCAACCACGCCTCTTTGATCGGACCAATGAACTGGACAAGGTGGTGATGGTGGCCGGGCGAAAGCCGTTTTACACCCTTATAACCCGGATGTGTGCGCAACTTGCCCTTGACGTCAATACGGGGTTGCGTGGTGTCAAAATTGTGCTCGCCGATGCGGATTGTATAAAGATCAGTGATGTCCTCGACCGGGTAACGTCGGGCAATCTCCTCGATTTGATCCTCGGCGACCCTGATCAACATGAAACCGTCGTAACGCTCGATGGTCTCGTAACTGTCGGCCAGCTGATCCTGAACAGTTCCACTGCAAAATAATTTTATTATATGTTCCACAACGTCCCTCCTTGTGCTTGTCGAACCCAGTCCTTGGTACAGGACTGAGGTTCTTGTAAAGTTCTAATCCACGGTGAACGGTTACGGCGTTTGTATATTTGAAATTCAAGTCTAGAATATTGCCGCCAGTGACGGAACGCGTTTGGCTATGGTGACAGCAAGGTCTCCCAGCTGTATTATACGATTTTTTAATTCTGCTTGTTGAAGGTTGACTCTTGAAGCTTCTTTGACAACCGTTATGAGTTCGTCATATTTTTGAAGATCGGTAATGCCAGGCGATATTGCATCAATTTCCTCTTTTGACAGGCCAGCCAGTTCATTAAGTTCATTTTTGTATTTACCCATAAACGCTTTACGGCTTTTTTTAAGGGTTTCATCCAAATCCTTCTCAAAGCCACCCAGATCAAATTCAAATTCATCAGTCATTATTTCTTACTCCTTATTATTTGATTTTAAAATCTGACCGAGAGCACCAATTATATTTTGAAGATTTTGAGCATTTTTTTCGACAGTATCGCCATCTTCTTTTACATTTTCCGCCTTGTTTACAAGCAGCGTTATCTCTGTTGAAACCTTTGAAATCCCCTCTCCAACTTCCTTGCGTAAATCTCTTTCAATGCCGATTTCAGATAATAAATCAGCTTGCACTTCGTGGACTTTTACTACTGAAGACAAATGCCCGGTGACGATGGAGTTTGCATAGTGCATCTGCTGATAGGCACTATTTATTGACACCAGTCGGTCTGCTCCTGTTGGTTCAATGGATCGAGCAGTTTTTTTCGCATGTCTTCAACATCATTTCGTATTTTTGTAAGAAGTAACTCCATTCCCTTTAATACTGATTGTTGTAATTTATCCGAAGCCCCGGGCTGAAAAGCCGCATTGATCCCCAATAACAGGGACTTTTTTCTTTCATTTTCGTCGTCACTATTAGCTAACTCCTTTTGTCTTTCCAGAGCAGCCCGTATCTGGTGTGGCGCATACACTTCATCAATAAAACGGTTAACGTCCTGTTTCATTTTTGTGAAAAGCAGCGAGGCTAATTGAACATGCGCTTTCTGGATTATGGCTATATCTCTTCCAAGAGTTGCTGACAATTCAACCGATTCTTTTGGCACCTGTGCGCAACCGGCAATGAGAAGAAGGAAAAAACTCAGGATTGTGAAACAGAATTTCATTTTTTCTCCTATGATTTTTGGCAACTATTCAGCAAGGCAACCGGGGTGAAGATCCCGGCATTTATTTTAAGAGTAACAAAAGAATTAGTAATTTCAATAAGTGGTGGCATACCGACAACCTCCCCCTTAGAAAAAGGGGGATTGAGGGGGATTTGTTTATAGGTTGCCACCACCTTGAGCCTCAGGCACGATACATGTTTTTTTAAGGTGAGAGACAACAGTCTTTTCACCTTAAACATCAGCTGGGCCTGTCATTTCTTTTTTAAAACCCCGATAAGTTTAAAATTTGGATCTGCCGCAAAATCTGATGGGGCTATAAAGCCGAGTCGGTTCCATTTAACTTTAATGCCGATTTCAGCATAGCAACGCTCTACGTATTCCGAGCAGATAAACTCACTGTC
>JAYEPA010000215.1:0-9667 GCA_034723545.1 Thermodesulfobacteriota bacterium
TAGCCGGGATCCAGAAACTTGCTACTCACTCCATCCTGGATTCCGGCTAAAAACATGCCGGAATGACGATATAATTTTTTTGTTACTTTTATAATAAACGCCGGTATTTTCACCCCCGGTTAGGATGCTGAATAGTTACAAAAAAAACAGCAAGGGGGAATGCCGCCAGAGAAAGAGAGTGCTTTTTTTGTGTAAATACACAAAAAAGTTTTTTGCCTTGATAAAAAATAAAAACTTATTATTTTGTCTACCCAGACAATAAACCTTACTACTAAGGAGAAGAAATGAAAAAACATCTGAACAAAACGATTCTTTGCTCCCTGCTGGGTCTTGGCTTATTAGCGTCTGGTGCCATGGCGGAATCCACCATGAAGACGGACAAGGAGTTCTATCCTTATGCGCCTTCACTGGTCAAATGGGACAAAACTGAAGCCGAGTTCACCGATCCTGAAACCTGTGGTGAATGTCATCCGGATAAATACAGTGAATGGATGGGGTCCATGCACGCCATGGCCTTCCAGGATCCGGTTTATCAGGGTGAGCTCAACATGGCAATTAAGGCTGTTGGCCATGAAATCGCCAAACAGTGTGAGGGCTGTCATACCCCCGCAGCCGTGGTTTTGGGAGAAATAAAAGGAGCCGGTCTGCAGGGACTCAGTCCCTTGGCCAAAGCCGGCGTCTCCTGCGACGTCTGCCACTCCATCAGCGGCCACACCCACTGGCAGACCCCCTATCATCAGCCTGAAAACGGCTCCATGATTCTTTCTCCGGGAAAGAACAGTGAAGACGGAGCGATCCTGACCAAACACGGTCCTTTTGCTCCAGAAGAAGGCTGCGGTGACGGTTTCCATGAATGCGTCGAGTCTCCCCTGTTCCTGCAGGCCGAGCTGTGCGCCTCCTGCCACCAGGTCTTCCACTACGAGAGCCATACCCCCCTTGAGGCAACCTACATGGAATGGAAAAACGGACCTTATGCCAACAAAGGAGTCAGTTGCCAGGATTGTCACATGGTTGATATCGACACCTTTAAACGGTCAGCCGACACTATGGTCCGTCCCAAAAGGGAAGAGTACCATCATTATTTTAACGGCGCCAATTTCCTGCTCTACCACCTCACTGAGCTGGCCGCTAAAAAGGCGGGCAACGAGGAACTGGCGGCAAGCGCCCATCAGAAATTCGAGATGGCCATTGCCCGGCTGCAGGCAGCCGCGGACATGGAGATCATGCCGATTTACCGCAATGACAGACTGGCCGAAATCAAGGTCAGGGTAAAAAATATGCGGGCCGGTCATAACCTGCCAACCTCCCTGACCAATATCAGGCAGATGTGGATCGAGGTGACCGCCAAAGACGCTGAAGGCAAAGTTATCATGACCACCGGTACGGTGGACAAGAAAGGCAAACTGCCGGATGATGTTCGCTTATTGAATTCGGACGGCCAGGACAAAGGGTTGCATTTTGCTCTTGACCCTTGGGCAATCCAGTCCTTTGCCAGGCACGACACGATCCCGCCCAAGGGTTACAAAGATGTCCATTACGGGATTTCAGCAGAGAAGGGAAAACCCGTCAGCCTGGAGGTGAAACTCAGGTATCGTCAGGCCGACCAGAAAGTTGCCGAAAAACTTCTGGGAGTTGTTCCCGGAGATATTCATCTTGATGCGATCTATGGCATCACCGAGGTGCCTATTCTGCCAATTATTGACATGGTCACCAAGAATGTCACCATTAACGGCGAGGTATAATTTTTCAGCATAAAAAAGAACCTTTCTAAAAATTTCAGACAACAACGGCCACGGATGATTTTCTTTCTTCCGTGGCCGTTTTCACTTCAGCGCTATGCCATGTCAGACCCATATGTTACAAAGGATTCCACATCGTCGACGAGCTGGGTTATAAGATTTTCCGGCACGGATTGAGATTGGGCCAGAGTGATGCCGCGCATGATCAGGGCGGTCTCGTCTTGGTTAAGAATCCCCTTGGGCAACGCTTCGCCATAGATCCACACGCCCGCGTCTTGGGAAGTAATTGAGTGATCAAGTCCGGCCCGGTCGGAAGCCGCTGCCAGCAGAGCGGACAGGAGCAGTTCCACGGCGGAATCCGGACATTGCTGTTCCACAAGAACCTGGGCTGCTTTGAGTTTCTCAGCTGCCAGGGCCGCCAGTCGGGACGTTTTTTTGCTTTCATCCCTGTTTTCGGCGGCATCATAATAGGTGTGAGAATCCGCCAGCGGCGAACCGGCGCCGAGCCGCTCAAGACTGCTGAGGGCCCGCTGGTCAATAACCGCCACCACCACCTCAGCCGATAAATCGGCGGCAACGCGGTCATCCTCACCGCTCACCAGATCCAGAACAACAAGAAGTCCTCCTCCCGAGCCAATGATCCGTTCAATCCGCGGGCCAAAAGCATGCTGCAGCTCTTCAATGCAGAGAGTTATGGCCTGTTCAAGCCTGCTATCTCCTGCATCACGACCGGTGAGTTGAGCATCTTCCTGGGGCTTGCTGTCTTCCTCAGGCTGTTTGGGGGCTTTTTCAGTCTCGTCATCACTTTTCCCTGCCAAACTTTTCACCAGGGTCTCCAGCAATTTTTTGGAGACGCCGACAACGTCTTCCGTACCGTCTTCGCCGATCACATTATCAAAAAGATTCTGTTTGTTTTGGGCCAGGGCAAGGACATCCTCTTCATAGGAGTTGGCGGCCACCATGGTGATAATCTGAACTTTTCTTGTCTGGCCGAGTCGGTGAACCCTGCCGTTACGCTGTTCCAGCACGGCCGGATTCCAGGGGACATCGAGATTGATCAGGACGGAGCCGCTCTGGAGGTTGAGTCCCACCCCGCCGGCATCAGTGGAAATAAAGACCTGGACGTCATCGTCCTCGCGGAAGCGGTCCATCAACGCTCCACGTTTTGCCGTGGGCACACCGCCGTGGAGACGGACAAAGCCAAGCCCCATGCGGCGCAGTTTCTTCTCCACCATCCTGGTCATAAGTTCCCACTGGGAAAAAACAACAGCCTTGAGACCCGCCTGCAGACAGAGTTCATCAAGAATATCACCCAGTTCATCAAGCTTTGGCGAGCCTTCGGTTTCCTTGTCCACCAAACCGGCGGCATTACAGGCCATCCTTGCCTGCTGCAAGGCGGCCATCAAGCGGTTTTGCTCGGACGGGGTGAGGGGCCGTTTTTTGGCAATTTGCGCGAGGATGCCTGCCGCGTTCATGGCGTCATTATGCAGCTCAATCTGCTTTTCGGTCATCTCCACATCGAGCCGCTGGGTGATCCTGTCGGGCAACTGGTCTTTGACCAGCCGCCGATCACGCCTGAGCATAACCGGGGCAAGCCGCTGCCTGAGCATGGAAAGATTACGGTAGGCGAGGACCTTGCCCCGGTCATCGGTCACATGAAAATCAATCATGTAGCGCCATAAGGGGCCAAGAATTTTCGGGTCCACCACCTGCATCAGGCTGTACAGATCTTCCAGACGGTTTTCAAGGGGGGTGCCCGAGAGAACAAAGGCGTAACGGGAAGGAATCAGTTTGACGGCCGAGGCAATCTTGGTGCGCCAGTTTTTGATCCTCTGGGCCTCATCCAGAATAATCAGGTCCGGCCGCAGGGTTTCATTGATCAGGGAAAGATCCCGCAGGATCAGTTCATAATTGATGATAAAAAACCTGCATTTCCGCCGGTACTGGACGCCCCGAACCCGAGGAGGCCCCTGGATCACCTGGCTGTCGAGATCAGTGAATTTTTCAATCTCCCTGGCCCACTGCTGTTTCAGGGAAGCCGGACAGACAATCATGGTTGTCCGGACGTTTTCATGTTCCCCCAGATAAGCAGCGGCGGCAATGGCCTGCAGGGTCTTGCCAAGCCCCATGTCATCAGCCAGAAGCGCCCTGCCTGTTCCGGCGAGAAAAGCCGTTCCTTCAACCTGATACGGATAAAGACGGGCCTGAACTCCCGGCAGCCTGCCGTTCGATGCTTTGATCCGATCGTGAATTTCCGTAGAACGCAGCTTGTGGACGGCGACTGCGGCAAGACGGTTGACATAATCGCCTGCGTCCAGGCCGATATGGATGTCAAGCCGATCATCAACCATTTCCACAAACCGGAAAAATTCGTCCGACAATCTGCCTTGAAAAAAGCCGGCCGAATCAAAATAGCGGGCCAGGATTGTCTGCAGGTCATCGGCAAGCGAAGAAATTCTGTGAAGGCGGATGCGGGGCGCGTCATCTACATCCCAGGCAAGATACACATAGGAAAAGGGCGCGGCCTGTTCTTTGAATTGCGAATAGTCAGGATGTTTTTTGATTTTGTGAAGCACCGCCTCGATATGTTTACAGGTGCCAAGCTGGTTGTTGGCAAAATCAGGACAGGTACAAAAATTGGCCCGGCGATGGAGACTGCGAAGCGTAACCCGATACTTTTGGGGAAAATGGGTGGTGGAAGTTACGGAGGAGGCGCGCCAGTCACCAAACCAGGCCCCGTTGTTCATGGACTCAACACGCACCTCGGATCGGCCCCTTTTCATCCTGTCCTTAATTGCGCTGTCCGTGGCGCTCAAAAGTTCGCTGGTTTCGCCATGGTGGTCGGCGTAGGCATAGAGGACGCCCACAAGATGACGGCAGACTATTTTATCATCCGGCTCAAGACAGTCGCAATAAAATGAAAGAGCGTTATTTTCGCTTACTTTTATTTCAATATCCAGTGGAAAATCAGCAACATCTTCATCCTCTACCCTGGCCCAGAGCGTTTCCTGGTCATAGTCAAGGTCAAAGACCCGATTTTCCTTGTAACAGGCAAGGCCTTGGCGGATGGCGGTTTCATCCGCTATCTTTTGTAAATCTTCCCGGTCAAAAAAATAAGGATCCTGATTTATTGCCTTAAATGTAAGTGTCATGATTTCTTTCCGGATGTTGTGTCTTCAAAATTGTCGGTCTCAAAAACCAACGAGACTGACAAAAATGCGTTACCATCTGTTTTGTAGTAAATATTAGACTTGTGTGAAAAAGTTTCAAAAAACTCGGACTGTAAATGTTTGGATAACACCCCAAGTTCGTTCAAATCGCTTTGTGAGCCATATTAGTCATATGTGAGTAAGGCGAATCGGACGAAATTGGGGTGCTAGCCAAACATTTACGTTTTGTGTTTTTGTGAAGATATGTAAACCCTGTCTGCTTCAAGTGTCAAGAAAGGATAAACAAAAAGTAACTATTCAGCTGCACCTCACGGAGTCTACGCTTACCTCTTCGCTCATTTAGGCCTGCTTGAGTAGCACAAGTACGCTTCGCAGACCTAAATAAACGAATCTAAGGCACATCTGAACAGTTACGGAACTGTGGTTATGCCAATTTGGTGCCCAACCTGAATAGTTACAACAAAAAAAACAATGCTTTCTTGACACGAAAATCGTGAAGCACTATATTTGTGTACTATGAAAAATGTTACTATTACCTTGCAGGAAGAAGTCGCAAAATGGACAAGAGTATGGGCCGCAAAGCATGATACGAGCGTGTCGAAGCTAGTAGGAGAGGTGCTTCGGCAGAGGATGCTCGAAGAGCAGGGATACAGGGGCGCCATGAGACAATTTCTGTCGACGCCGCCCCAGCCCCTCAAAAAGAAGGGACAATATCCGACCAGGGAAGACATCCATGAACGGTAAATGCTTTGTCGACACCAATGTTCTTGTCTACTTTCGTGATGCATCAGAGCAGGAAAAACAGCCGCAAGCGGCCCGTTGGCTCAGATATTTATGGGAAAAGGAATCGGGCCGCGTAAGCTTTCAGGTTCTTAACGAATATTATGTTGTCGTAACACAACGGCTTCAGCCAGGCTTGTCGCATGGTGAGGCCAGAGCCGATATGAGAAACCTGCTTGCGTGGCGCCCTGTCACTGTAGGCAGAAAAATCATCGAGCAAGGCTGGCAGGTCCAGGACAGGTTTGGTTTTTCCTGGTGGGACTCTTTGATTGTTGCAGCGGCAATTCATGCAGAGTGCCATTATCTAATCAGTGAAGATATGCAACATGAGCAGGTTATAGAAGGAACAACCATCATTAATCCTTTTCAAGTTTCTCCGAATCAAATTTTTGCGTCCTGACATAACACATCCGTTGAAATAACGGATACCATCTTAACCCTGAACCTTACATAATGACAAAAAAAAAGCACGGTTTCATATTACAGAAAGAAAGCATTGTCGAAGAAGTCAACGGCAGGGCGCGAATTTTTAAACATGAAAAAAGCGGCGCCCGCCTGCTCCATCTGGCAAACGATGATGACAACAAGGTTTTTTCCATCTTTTTCCGCACGCCGCCGGAGGACTCCACGGGAGTGGCCCATATCCTGGAGCATTCCGTGCTCTGCGGATCACGCAAATTTCCCTCCAAGGAACCTTTTGTCGAGCTGTTGAAGGGTTCGCTGAACACTTTTCTCAACGCCTTCACCTTTTCCGACAAAACCGGCTATCCGGTGGCAAGCCGCAACAGCAAAGATTTTTTCAACCTGATGAATGTCTATCTTGACGCGGTGTTTTATCCCAATATCTACCGCAAGCCCGAGATCTTTCTCCAGGAAGGCTGGCATTATGAACTCGAAGGCCCGGAGGACGATCTCAGCTATAACGGCGTGGTGTATAATGAGATGAAAGGGGCCTTTTCATCGCCTGAACAGATTCTCTTTCGCAAGATTGAGCAGTCTCTGTTCCCGGATACGCCCTATGGCGTGGAATCGGGTGGAGATCCGGACAACATCCCTGATCTGACCCGTGAGCAGTTCCTCGATTTTCACAGATCATATTATCATCCGGCCAACAGCTTTATCTATCTCTATGGCAACGGTGATCTTGATGAACAGCTTGCCTTTTTAAATGACCGTTATCTGGCCGATTTCGAACGTATTAAGATCTCCTCGAAGATCCCCCTGCAGAAACCCTTTACGCAGACCAGTGAAATGGAAGTGGCCTATCCCGTGGGCAGTGATGAAGATGGGGAGGACAAAGCCTTTTTTGCCTTGAATTATGTCACCGGCGAAATCTCGGATACGGAGACCGTTGTTGGTCTGGCTATTTTGAATCGTATCCTGCTCCAGACCCCGGCTTCACCATTAAAAAGGGCGCTGATCGAGGCCGGAATCGGCAAGGATATCATGGGGGTCTTTGATTCCGAGATCAGGCAGCCGGTTTTTTCCATCGTCGTCCAGAATGCCAAAAGAGACGATCTGGACCGTTTCCAAAAGCTGGTGCACAAAACCCTGGAAATGGAGGCAACAAACGGACTGAACAAAAAACTTGTAGCCGGTGCTCTCAATGGTATGGAATTCAAGCTGCGGGAGGCGGATTATCATTCCTTTCCCAAAGGACTGGTCTATAATCTCCAGTGCATGACCAACTGGCTTTATGGCGCTGATCCGCTGGAGCCCCTCAGGTTTAACAAGCATCTCAGGGCCATCAAAAATAAGGCTGAAAATGGTTATTTTGAAAACCTGATCAAAAAGTTCCTGCTTGAAAATCCCCATGGCTCCCTTGTGACCCTGACCCCGGAGCAGGGTTTGATCTCCAGGCGTGAGAAGGAGCTGCAGCAAAAACTGGATCAATACCGCAAGACTTTGACCGTGGACGAGATCAGCGGGATTGTAAGCCGGACTGAAGAACTGCGCCAGTATCAACTTACCCCGGATTCCCGCGAAAATCTTGACCAAATTCCCCTGCTGCAAGTTGATGATATCGGCAAAGAGGCGGAAAAGCTGCCCCTGGAAGAAAAGGCAGACGCTGATGTGGAAACCATCATTCATCCGCTCTTTACCAATGACATTGCCTACGTGGATCTTTATTTTGACTCGGCCGGCGTGAAGCTGGAACTGATTCCTTATCTGGGACTGCTTGAAACCGTCATGGGCCGGATGGATACCAACCGTTACGATTACATGTCACTGGCCAATGAGCTGAATATTCATCTGGGTGATCTTGCCTTTGAGGCCCAGGAAATTGGTGAATACAGGCAAAGTGGGCTGTTCTATCCGAAATTTACGATCCAGGCCAAGTGTCTGATGGAAAACACAGGCAAAATGGCGGAGCTGATGGGCGAGGTCATTCTGGCCAGCGATTTCAGCGATCAAAAGCGGCTGCGGGAGATCATCCGCGAGACCCGCTCCCGGATGGAGATGGATATCATGCAGGCCGGTCATCTTTATGCCCGAAGGCGTGCCGCCTCCTCTCTGTCCGCCCGCTGGGCCTATCATGAAAAGCTGGCCGGCATCTCGTTTTACCAATTCATCGCCAACCTTGACGACCGATTTGACGAGCTGGCCAATGATATTGTCACCAACCTGCAACGAACCGCGCAAACCGTATTTCAGCAGAACGGCTCACTCACGAGTATCACCGCCGAAGCCGATGATTGCCCACGGGTTGAAGATGCCCTGGCAACCCTTGTCAGCCGCTGCCCATCCTCTGCCATTCATAAAAAAGAGCTTAAAATTCCACAGGCAAGGAAAAACGAAGGCTTCATCATTCCAGGCCAGGTGCAGTATGTGGCCAAGTGTACGGATCTCGGCCCTTTCTCGACCTATGATCACCGTTTGAAATTACTACAGACCATTCTCTCCACCGATTATCTGTGGAATAACGTCCGGGTCAAGGGCGGGGCCTACGGCGCGGCCTGCCGTTTTGTCCATGACGGCATGCTATTCTTCTCCTCCTACCGCGATCCGAATCTGACCAAAACCCTTGATATATACGATGGGGTTCACGACTATCTGCGGGATTTCAAACCGGAGGAACGGGAACTGCGCAAATACATCATCGGTACAATCGGCCGCCTTGACGCTCCCCTGACCCCATCCATGAAAGGTGAACGAGCCTCAGGGGATTATATCTCCCATGTCAGTTATGAGGAGCAGCAAAGGGAGCGGGATGAGATCCTGGCTGCCACAACCCGGGATCTCACGTCTTTTGCCGATCCCATGAAAAACGCCATGGCGCAAGGCCAGTGCTGTGTCATCGGCAGCGAAACAAAGATCAGGAAAAATGAACAACTCTTTGATTCGGTGAGTTCTCTTCTTTGAGAAATTAACCGCAGAGCGCAAAGACCACAGAGACTTGTAAAAACTCACATCTGATCTGACAATTTGAAAATTCTGGTTTCCTTCAAATCTGACAGATGTTCAATTTCAAGATTCAGGAAGAATGTTAAGTTGCAGGTTTGCTAAGATTCTTAATCTTGCCACTGGATCTCTTCTGATATTTCTTCCCAAATTTCTATACAAAATATTTCAGGTGTGATTCAATGATCTGAGAGGAATTCAGGAAGAAGGTCAACATACGCTACATGTAATATGGTTTCAGAGGTTTGTTTTCTGCAGGCTCAACCGCCATTGCTTGAAATAGAGTGACCGCATGATATGCCTGTTTCCTCAAATATTCAGCCTGTTTCTTTTCTTTAAGCTTTTCTAAAAAAGCGGGAAGAGAGCGTGTTTCACGATCAGGAAAGCCGTATTTATGGCAAAAATCAATATAATAACGTAGCCATTTGGCATAGCAGTGTTGATGCCCTTGCGGTACTCCTTTTAAGCCGATAAAGGCGGTATATTTTTTGATGAGCTTGGCTGGAATTTGGATCATGTGATGGTATCCTGTTTCCGGATATCATCCGTTGGTGAATGATATCCGGTTAGAAACAG
>JAYEPA010000216.1:0-2352 GCA_034723545.1 Thermodesulfobacteriota bacterium
CTAGTGCCGCCTCAATATGGTCACAGAATATGTCACTGATGCCGGGATATAATCCAAACCCCTCTCCTTCAATTGACACAGTAATCCCTTGGTCCTGGAAGACCGACTTCCATGAATCCTCATTCTCGCCAATCAGATCCTCTTCAAAATGTACCCCGGCAACCAGCATAAACGGCACCAGGCATACTTTTTTGAATCCGGCCTGCCTGACATGGGCTACAATAACGTCCTGTTCAGGGTATTCTTCAACCACTCCAACATAAATCCGCGAGCCGATTTCTTCGCGCAGCATATGGTGCAAAGCAAGATAACTTGACCAGCCCGGATGATCCGTGCCGTGTCCAACCAGCACTATTGCCTCGTCTGGGTGAGCAGCAACCACTGGCCGTAATACATTGATAACAGAGAGATAATCTTCAGGAGAACTGAGCAGGGGGAGGCCGATTGATGTCCGAATCAATGCCTGATCAGCCTCGGCAAGCAGCCGGTAGAACTCATGCCCGGCCAGAAAATGCACTGACTGTACAACAGCCCATTCATGCCCCTTTTCATGCAGCTCTTGCAACACCTCATGGGGATGCTTCAGATCAATATTTTTTCTTTTTTTAATCCAGTCCTTCACCATGCGGGATGAATAGGACCAGGTAATTTCGTGGCCGGGGAAACGCTCCCGGACCCTTTTGTCGATATATTCGTAGGTCGCCAGCGCTCTGGTGGTTGTGCCAAAGGCGGCCATGACTATGGGTATTTTCATATCAATCCTTTTAACCGTTCACGGGATTACAACGCCCGTTTTACCGCAACTCACCAAACTGTAAGCGTTTACAGGGTGCTGCAGATGCGAGGCGACGGGTACGCAGACGTACTCCCTGTACTTCAAGTGCCCGGCAACAAAGCAGATGCGGTGCCCTGTGAATGCTTACCAATCCTTTTCTAATCAGGCACGTATATCATGGCTCCGTCTTCAAGCCGGTAAGCTGTTCCCAGGCGTTCTCCCCTGCCTTTGGCCTTCTCCTTGGTGACTTTTATGGCCGTAATTTTTTTGCCTTTTTTGGAAATGATCTCCAGGCGGCCGCTCTCGTCTGTTTTCATGATGGTAAAATTGGATTTCTCACTGAAAAGATCCTGGAGCTGATAGGCTGAAAACAGGGTAATAATGAGTCCTACAATAAATACCAGCCCAAGATCAAAAAGATTCGCAACCCCGGTCAGCGGATCATTATCACCCATGGCCTGCCTGTAGCGTGACATCGCCGGCTGTTGGTTTTGTTTTTTCCCAAAGTATCTCATTTCCGCTCCGCAAAAAGCTCACCGGCTATCAACTCGGTGGCAAGTTCAATGTTCTTGATGTCCTCCTCCACCCATCTTCGCTTGACCGTGTAGAAAAAATAGGCAGTCAACCCCAGGGCCAGACCCACCACGGTCGTGGTGAAGGCAATCACAAGGTCTGAAGATAGCTTGGTAATGTCGCCCTGACCCAGGGCGGCCAGTCCGGTCCCCATGGGGATAAGTGTGCCGATCAATCCCAGACCGGGAGCCACCCGGATGAGTATTTTCAGGCCATCGAGACTCTTCAAGATCCCAAGAATGTATTCCTGAAGCATGTTTTCAATTTCCACCTCTATGCAACGCCCGGTCCTGCCTGTCACGTCTTCCAGATTCCCCACATATTTTCTGACCCGGTGGGAGAGCATATCCCGGCCGCCTTTCCGTATTATATCCGGCAGTTCAGCCGGCGCATACTTGTCGAGTCTCACACGCTCTATCCACTCTGCGAAAAAAGATCCGGCACATATCAGTATCCAAAAGGTAAGCAGCACAAGCAGCAGCAAAACCGGATAGAGAAGCGATGATGCAATAAGGAAAATAAATGTCTTCAGCAATGCCCCTGTTTCCATAAACTATCGTGTACTCCCTATTTTTCTGTGCATGAAACGGAAACCAGCTCCAAAAGAAATTGCGGCAACACCATAGAGAATAACCTGACAGGCCATGCTGACTCCTTGAGCACCGCCGGTGTCACCGGTATAACTTGCCAGACGGTAGACTGCCTCAATGTCGCTGAACTGCGGTATGAGGATAACAGACAGGAAAAAATAAACAGCAATAAGCAGCATGGCCATTCCCAATACCTGTTCATGGGTGGAACCGGTTTGACTCCTCCAGATCGTGAGTGCCGCCATGGTTAACAGATTAATGCTTAAAAAGCCTGCGCATGCCCACATGGCCACTATGTCATCAGCATCCGGGAAGTATGCCAGCAGAAAGGCAATGCTTACCAGGATAACGCCGAGACAGACAGGACAGGGAATTACCATGGCCAGCCATCTCAGGTCCTTCCGGTTATGATCC
>JAYEPA010000217.1:0-29783 GCA_034723545.1 Thermodesulfobacteriota bacterium
CTATTCAGCTGCACCCCATCTTCGTCCATTTAAGCCTTTTCGAATAGCACCAGTGCGGAGTCTACGCTTCGCTCCGCTTACCGTTCAAAGTCTTAAATAAACGAATATGGGGCACATCTGAATAGATGCATTCGGTGGTTTTGGTTATTTTGAGATACTCGCTGAATAGTTACACAAATCTTATAGATACGAATCATTTTTGTAACTTCACAATAAGTGGTGGCAATCTTCCCCAAACAGATCCGGCTTACTAAATTGCCAGCGGTGTGGAAATTCGTAGGAGCCCGGCCCTCCGGGCGATATAATGGAAGTTTACAGCATCGGTCGACCATATATAATCGCCCGGAGGGCCGGTCTCCTACGCCAAACAAGCACCACCACTTATTGATAAATTACTCATTTTTCACAATTATAATCACTTAACCAAATTACTGACAATATTTTTGCGGAGCGTTTTATGTTACTTGCCGTTGACGTGGGCAACAGCCATATGGTTCTTGGCCTTTTCAGGGAATCAAAACTGCTATGGGACTGGCGGGTCAAGACAGACAGGAACTGTACGGTTGACGAGCTGGCTGTCCAGCTGCATTCTCTTTTTCTTTTACGTGACATCTCCTTTGCCGATATCAACGGCATCATCATCGCATCGGTGGTGCCGCCGATTAAATCCGCCTGGTATTCTTTTTCGCAAAAATATTTCAACCTGGTTCCACTGGTGGTTTCCGCCAGTGATTTCAAGACAGGAATGAAAATCCTCACCGACAACCCCAACGAAGTGGGTGCCGACCGTATTGTCAACGTGGTTGCCGCGTACAACCGTTATCCCCAGCCCCTCATCGTTGTTGATTTCGGCACGGCAACAACCTTTGATTGTGTTTCCGGTCAGGGTGATTACATTGGCGGGGCGATTGCCCCGGGGCTGGCAATCTCACTGGCTGCCCTGGGAAGAAAAACGTCCAAACTTCCTGAAATCGACATCTCATCGCCTCCGGATAAACCCATTGGCACCAACACCGTGGCAGCGATCAAATCAGGCGTTCTGTATGGATATGGCGGTCTGGTGGAAGGACTGGTCAAAGAAATAAAAAAGCAGTTTTTGCCTGAACGTCCCAAGGTCATAGCCACGGGAGGCATGGCAGAACTCATCGCCCCCTACGCGCCCGCCATAGAAAAAGTCGAATCCATGCTCACATTAAAGGGGCTGCAGCTGCTCTATGAAAAAAACAACTAATCCACCATCAGTCCCGCTTTTACCGCCTGGACTGAAAAAAGGCGACACAATCGGCCTGGCCCCCCTGGCAGGGCCATGGGACGACCAGAAGTTTTCCGCCGGAATCAGGTTCCTTACCGATCTGGGTTTTACAATCAGATTGCCGCCGAATTCCGGCCAGCGTTTTCCTTACCTGGCAGGCTCGGACCAATACCGCCTGGACTGTTTTCATGAACTCTGGCGCGACCCGGAGATTTCGGCCATTATGGCTGTCCGGGGAGGATACGGCTGTCTGCGCCTGATCGATGCCATTGATCTTGATCTAATCAAAAAACATCCCAAAATCCTGGTCGGCTTCAGTGATGTGACCGTATTGCTGAACGGATTATACCGCCATACCGGACTCATCACCTTTCACGGCCCCATGCTGACCACTCTTGCCGGCATGGACAAAGAGTCAATGGAAAAATTTCTCTTATGCCTCACTCGTCGGGAGACGCCGGCTCTGCGGCCGGACCGGTTAAAAATCCTGCGTCGGGGGACAGCCAGGGGGCGTCTGCTGGGAGGGAACCTCACCATCCTGAGTCATCTTATCGGAACGCCATACGAACCGTCTCTTGACGACTCAATTCTGTTTATTGAAGATATTGGCGAGCAACCCTACCGCATTGACCGAATGCTGACCCAGCTTAAACTGGCAGGCCGATTTGAGGGAATTCGCGGTCTGATACTGGGAGATTTTACGAATTGCGGCGATACCGAACTAATCTGGAACAGGATACTGGAACTCTTTGGGGATCAAATTCCAATCTGGTCCAATTTTCCGGTTGGCCACGGAGAACAAAACATAATCCTGCCGCTTGGAGTTGAGGTTGAAATGGACAGCGAGAGCAGTTCACTTCTTTTTTGCCAACCCTGTATCCGAGAATGATTTCTCGGCCATTTTCCGTAACCTCAATAAGTGGCGGCAACCTATAAACAAATCCCCCTCGATCCCCCTTTGCTAAAGGGGGAAGTTGTTGGTATACCACCACTTACTGAGGTTGCCATTTTACCTTATGCCGTCGTAACTATTCAGCTGCACTCCATCTTCGTCTATTTGGGTCTTCTCGAATAGCACCAGTATGCTTCAAAGCCCCAAATGGACAAATATGAAGCACATCTGAACAGTTACACTACGGAGTAAAGGGTAATTTCCAGCCTACGCTGA
Source organism: Thermodesulfobacteriota bacterium (assembly GCA_034723545.1). Lineage (GTDB taxonomy): Bacteria > Desulfobacterota > Desulfobulbia > Desulfobulbales > SURF-16 > JAGHCC01. The sequence goes on from JAYEPA010000217.1 coordinate 2,421, forward strand.
ATAGTTACATGCCGTCTTCATCAAATCGGCCACGGCCTGCTGGACAGTCTCCGCCAGTTCCTGCTTCTGCTTAAGAGTAAAGGCTCTGGTATCAATGGGTTTTCCAACCCGAATGACAATGCTGCCCGGCCGAACCATGCATTTTCCCTTGGCCAGAATTTCATGGGTTCCCATAATGGCCACGGGAACAAGAGGGACCCCGGCCTTGATGGCAAGGTACATTCCTCCCGGTTTGAACGGTTTCAATTGTCCGTCCCAACTGCGGGTTCCTTCGGGAAAAATAATGACCGAGGTGCCATCGCTGATTCGTTTCGCCGCTTTCTTCAAACTCAGCAGAGCCTTACGGCCGTGAGAACGGTCAATGGAAATATGTCCGGACTTGCGCATGGCCGGCCCAAAAAGCGGAATACGAAAGAGTTCTTTCTTGGCCAGCCAGCGAAAATCGGTCTTGAAATATCCCTGCAGGGCAAATATATCAAACTGACTCTGGTGATTTGCCGCAAAAATATAGGGTTGTTCCGGATCCAGTGGTTCCTGCTCTTCCACTGTGACGGAAACACCACTGATAGCAAGAATGCACCTGGCCCAGGTCCGAGGAAAAACAACGACCCTTACCGGCGGCCAACGAAAAAAGAATATGGCAACAAGAGCAGCCAGACTGGCCAACGGGGTAAGAAACGAAACCAGGATAAGGACAAACAGCCCTCTGAAAAAATTGACGATTATCATTGAAAAGATTACAAATTAAAAGGTAGTGTTTTTTGATAAAAGTTCACCAGCACCTCACGGAGTCTACGCTTACCTCTTCGCCCATTTGGGCCTTCTCGAATAGCACTAGTATGCTTCGAAGGCCAAAATGAACGAATCCAAGGCACTGGAGAGCTTTTACACTCCGAGTTTTTCTAAGTGATGTAACCCTTGGTGAACTATTAAGTTTTTTGTTTATGTATTCCGTTATATGCCTTCAACCTGAACAGGTTAAAAATCGAATAGAATCTATCTCTGAAATGTTAATATAGCAGTTCAACAAAAAATGACAAACAATACATCCGACGATCCAGTGGGATCCATCAACATTTCAGCAGATAAACCGCTGGAGACAACGGAACCCGAATACACGGTTGAACCAAAAGAAAACAACGCCAAGCGACGCATCCTCAATAACGGCAGCTCGTCCAGATGGAAATGGCTTCTGCCTCTTCCTTTTTTGCTCTTCCTATTCTATCTTGCCGCCGGCTATTTGGTCGTTCCCCTGTTGTGCCGGGCAACCCTCTCCAACAAGCTGGGCGTATACCTGAACCGACCGGTCACCGTGGGTGGCGCCGTCTTTAATCCCCTGACCCTCAACCTGACTCTACGCAACTCTATCATCGGCCCCCGGTTAAGCGATCCAGATGATCCCGTGGACCCTGTTCTCTCATTCAGTGAACTGGAGGCCAACATCGACATCTCCTCTCTGTTCAAAAGAAAACTCGTCTGCAGTCACTTCACGATAAACCAGCTCTTTTTCCACCTGGTTCGCAACCGTGATGACACCTACAATCTTGTCGAGATGATTAGCGATGTCAAAAAAAACAGTGAACGTTCCACTGTACCCTTCGGCTTTGCCCTGCAAAACATTAAAATTGAGGACAGCCGGATTCTTTTCTCCGACCGCCCCACTGAGAAAACCCATACCATTGAAAAAATCTCGCTTGCCCTGCCCGCACTGGCTACCCCTGATGGGGACGGGACAGAATCACCCTTTCTTCTTTCAGCCAATCAGAACATTATGCCCAGATTCTCTGCCATGATCAACGGCAGCCCCGTCAACTTTACAGGTGAGACAAATACGACAACAGACGCCATAGAGGCCCGCTTCCATCTCATCCTGAACACCATTGATCTGCCGCAATATTTATCCTACCTGCCGGGAGTGGACAATTTTACAATCAGCAAGGGACAGGCTGATCTTGACCTTAATCTGGTCATGAGCCAGCCGGCCGACGGTGGTCTTGAAATGCGCATCGAAGGAAGCGGCCAATTCGCCGATGTCTGGATCCAGGACAGCGGTGGCCGAACCAGCCGTTTCCCCCGGACTACAATAAGTGGTTCATTTGCTCCCTTTAAGGGGCGTTACCGATTTCAGGAAATCGAATGCCGGGATCCTGAAATTCATCTGACAAGAGAAAAAAACGGCTCTTTTCTCTTTCCAGAACTGCCTTTCCTGAAAAAAAACAATGGTGCCCGGTCCAGCCTTCATATTGACCATCTTATTTTCAAAAACGGGACGCTCTCCTTTGTTGACCACTGCGTCAAAGGAGGATTCACTGAAACGATTGACGGAATTGACCTGAAACTGGTCTTTTCGGAAGAGAAGGAAGAGGGGACCTTTTCCCTCAGCGGCCGAACGAAGGACGGCGCCACAATCTCCAGCCAGGGCCAATTATCATTTTCGCCTTTGAAAATTGCGGGCCGGCTGGACATGGAGAATCTGCCCCTTCCTTCCTATAACGTTTACCTGGCCACCCATCATCCACTGCCGCACAAAAAAGGCCCCGCAGACAAAATCAAGCTCTCCAAGGTGAAGCCTTTGCATGCGAGCAGGCTCATCCCTGCAATCACCTCCGGGACACTCACTGCCAAAGGCGCATTTCAATTCCCGGAACATTCTTTCAGCGGTTTTGCGAAAATCAAAAATTTTGCAGCAAATGACAACTCCGGCCGTAAATTATTGAGATGGCGATTGGCAAATTCAGAAAACATCCAGCTGCGGCTAGACCCTTTCAGCCTTAAGACGCCATTGATTCATATTGACAGAGGATTTCTGAACTGGACCAGATCTGCGGATGAGCCGGATTTTACTGCCCGTTTAATTCATTCTTTCCCTAAAAACGGGAATCACATCAACATAAAAAAAATTCGCGTCAGCAACATCACCATCTCCTTTCATGACCGAACTCTCTCACCTCATTTTGCCATAAATTTTATTCTTTCCGGGACCATAACCGATCTTGTCAGCCAGACAGACAACAAAACGAAATTCTCCTTTCAGTGCCTGACCGACGACAAAGCGCCGTGTAACTTTGATTGTGAAACCTCTTTTTTTACTGACAGGGATGTCACCCTGCATGCCGAAATCAAAGGGCAACCCGTGGTGCCGTTTATTCCCTATCTGGAAAAATTATTCAGCCATGAGATTCAGGCTGGAAATTTCGACCTGGATGCAGTCTACCGGCAGGAAAGCGGCAAGGTGAAGATGGATAGCAAAATTATTCTCACCGACATCAAGGTCGGTCGCCCACTGCGGAAAAACGCCAACCTTGACTTGACCAGGGCCCTACTGCAGGACACAGACGACCGTATCCACCTGCATCTTGCCGGTTCCGGTGACGCGGATGAGTTGTCCGGCCCATACAGCCTTCTTGCCAGGGAATTACAGAACCTGCGCCTTAAAACCGCTGTTTCACCTTTCTCTCTGCTTCCATCCCTGGAGGAGGGGGCGGAGACGCCGGCGGATCATCTTCTGTTCCCCTTTGGCCAGGCCGGCTTGACAAAAAAGGCGGAAAAGCAGCTTATTGACCTGGCATCGATTCTCAAAAAACGACCGGAACTGACTATCACGATCAAGGGCTTTGCCGACGATGCCACTGACGGGCAGGTTCTTCTCGCCAGCCTCCGAAAAGAAAATTTTCAAAAAAAAATGATGCGTGAAAAAAGGTCTCTGGAAAAAGCGGCCCGTACCTATGGCCAGGAAGAGATTCATCTTTCACCTCAACCCGCTGCGGACACGCAGGGAGAAAAATCGATTAGCGTCAAAAAAAACGACCTGCTTGAACTTGCCCTTCTGCGGGCTACGCATGTACACGATTATTTACTTAAAAAGTTGAAGATGAACCCCCATTGCATTATCCTTGATGACATCGGCCGGGTGGTTCCGGGCCATTCAACGGGGCGTCCGGGCAGTCGGGTCGATTTCATTCTGAGCGCAAAAGAAAAACAACTGTAAAATCCATCCTCTATCAGTCAAACTCATCAATCCTGCCAATATGCTGAAACCACCATACAGCTCTTATAACCGCCTCTATGTCTATCATCTTGACCTCACGGATATTTTGAAAATCGATGATCCTGACCTCATTGGCGTGTGGATTGAGGGTGACACATCAGTGCTTTTTTTTCACCGGCCAAAGGATGAACTGGTTACTGAAATCTGCCGGAAAAAGAGTTGCAATATCATTTACCAGGCAGATCTTGATTATATTGACTGGGAGAGCGGCCAGGATATTTCTGCCTTTACGGTTGACGGTTTAACCGTGGCTCCGGTATGGGAGACCGGTCCCGCTGACATTCACCTTGATCCAAGTATCATTTTCGGCAGCGGCTTTCACCCAACCACGCGTGCCTGTCTGCAGACTCTGCTGCAATACATAAAGACACCGGAAATTAACGTCCATTCAATGCTCGATCTTGGAACCGGTACAGGACTGCTCTCGATTGCGGCGGCCTGCCAGGGAGTCGGACGGGTTCTGGCTGTGGACAACAATCCTATGGCTTGCGAAGTCGCAAAAATGAACACGGCAAGAAACAAAGTTGACCGCCAGGTCACAGTCCAACAGCTTGACTTGCAACACAACCTGCCGGATACGGGAAACTTTGACATTGTCATTGCCAATCTCTACCAGGTGCTGTTGCAAGATCTTTTTCAAAATCCATCTTTCTGGCAGGCGAAAATCTATATTCTCTCAGGCTTTATCAGCTCAATGGAACCGGACCTTCTTGCCGCGCTCCCCCAGGAACGAATCAGATTTCTGGAACGAAAAAAAGTCGAAAATTGGTGCATCTGGGTCCTGATGAGCAGGGATTAATGACTAGCCAAAATGTAAAATTTATCTCCCACAGAGACACAGAGAAAAAAGAATAATGCCTGTGGTCTCCGTGCCTCTGCGTGAAAATTAAATAGATTACAAAACAATGAACAACCTGACGATCAACGATCTGTATTTCAGCGATGTAGCCACTAAACTCGATCATGCCCGCAACCTCAATGATCTCCATGGGGTGGAATTAAAAAAGGATAAAAGACTGGGCGCCCAGCTTGAAAAACTCCGGGAACTCGCCATGGCCATGAGGGCTCAAATGGCCGGGATGGCCATGTTTCAGCGATGCAGCCAATGCGGCAGCCGACCGGAAGGCGGTTGTTGCAGCCTTTACATGGCCAATGAAACCGATGCGATCCAGCTGCTTATCAATCTCCTTCTTGGCCAAAATGTCGTTTTTCAACGGGATGATGGTTTTGAATGTTACTTTTTAGGTGAACAAGGCTGTTCACTCCTCTGCAAACCCTTCTTCTGCCTGAATTATAATTGCCGGGAGATCCTGGAAAGGGCTGAGGCTCATGAACTCAGGGCTTTGGAAAAAGCCACGGGTGGTCTGTTGCAGGCCCAGTACAGCGCTGAAATGCTGATTCTGAAATGGTTAAAACAAAAGATAACTATTCAGCATATGTAAAAATGATACGAAAAACTCGGTCTGTAACTGTTCAGCAGTGCTCCAGATGTGCGCAGATAAGCGCAGACTTCGAGCAGGCTTGTGATGACACCGCTTCGCTGTTATAGTAGTCCTATGTGAACCAGCCTGATCGCGTGCAGGTGGAGTGCTGCTGAACAGTTACAAAACAAAAAACCGGTCTGAAGCATTAAGCAACAGACCGGTTTTTTCTCTTCTTTCTTCTCTGTTTCCTGCTACAAACCCAACCCAAAAGCATAGTTAAGCCAATACTTGGCCCAGACAACAGGATGTCCGTTGATGTCGGCAAGGATGGAAATCAACGCCCATACCCCAAACATCCCGGCACCACTTATGAGGAAATAAACGACAAGTTGGCCAACCCGGGTGGCAACATCGTTCAAAAAAGGATCATCATTCATTAATTTCTCAGGCGGCAGTTTAATTGTTCCAGCCATATCTATCCTCCAAATATCTTATTATTTCGTTACGTTAACCCACTAAAGTGGAATAAAACATCAGATTTTTCAGGACTCTTTTCAGTACTCGCTTGACGGGTGTAAGTCCCTTAACAGTAGAGGCAAGTTCTTTATTTCAAAGAAGTTTTTGATTCTTTTGCCACAAATAACACGAAACAATTCATAAGGGACTAATATCACAGGCAACACATGACCAAGGAACCATAGGGGCTCCCTGGTTCATATGGACAGCCGCAATCAATGATGTTCTTCCCAACCCGTGAACATGGCGATCATATGAGCCGTCGCTGTATGTCCCAGGGTAGATAGGTAAGCATGAACAAACATAAATGTGACAAAAAAGTAAAACAGGAAGACATGGATGGTATCCACGATCTTCACTCCGCCCATGAAATCAACGAAACCGCTAAACTGGGTGATATCCCAGAGAAACAGGCCGGTGAGCAGCTGCAGAGGTACCAGAATGAACATGATCATGATATAGGCTTTCTGCTGCATGGCGTTGAATTTGTTATCCGCTGTCATGTGGTGCGGATTTTCATCGCCAACAAAGATCCCATACCCATAAAACTGGGCCTGTTTAATCATCCTTGGAATGAAGGTATTAAGATCCGGATAGTAAATTCTGATCTTCCCGGTGCCGAAATAATAAAGGAACCAGAGGAAATAATCGGCAATGACGATAAAACCAACCCAGTTATGCACCGTCACCGCTGTTTCAAACGACATATAACCAAGATACTCTGCAAAACGAATCTGAAAACCGGTGATCACCAGTAATATAAAACCCGCGGCATTAACCCAGTGCCAGATGCGAACCGGCAATGGATGGACATATTCCATATTTTCGTGAGACATAATTTCTCCTCCCTTATCAGTGAGACTTTTCAGCCGCTTTTCTTCTGTCACGAATCGGCTGGGTAAACTGCCTGATGCTGAAATGCAGCATCGCAACGCCAATACCGCCAAGGATCAACAGGAGACCTGTCAAGTCAAGAAAAAGAAACCTGGTGGCGCTCAGACTGAAGAAATTTTTGACATTGTAGCTCGCTGCCGCCTGGCCATCAACTGGAATGAGTCGAATACTACCGTCATCACCCCTTAACTCGATTTTGGCGTTGGCAAACAGGGCGGAGTCTGCGCCATGGCAGGTCTCGCAGTCTCTGATCGCTCCATCAGAATGAATTTTATGAACCAACGGATCGGAATCAGAGGTCAGCTCTACCCGAAAATCCGAGACAAAAGCACGTTTCCGGATATCCTGACTGAGCGTAAAGTACTCAGCTGAACTGATGAAGCCATCTTGATCCGCATCATACACATCCATGAAATCGCCGTCGATTTTAAGGCCCGCCTTGATTTCAGCAGCACTCAGGTAATGATCGGCATAGGAATTATAAAAACGGAAACGGACATGCGTTCCACCTTCCGGAGCATGACAGACCGTACACTGAATCGAACTCAAATGCAGTTCCTTCTGCGGCAGCCAGTCATGGGAATCGGTGGCAACATGGCAATTGCCGCAAAAATCGGTCTGCAGGGTCGCCGCAGTCAGCCTTGAGGCAACCTGCTCCGGACCATGGTAAACATGACAGGCATAACAGGTGATATCGTTTTCTGCATGAACACTCTCAGCAAAGGCCGGAGCCGTCTCGTCATGACATTCAGCGCAATCGGGAGTCGCCAGATCGACTCCATGGGGCAAGTCGGCATCCCAGTCAAGCTCCTCAATATCGCTATGACAGCCTACACAGGATTCTTCATCAAAATTATGCGGTGAAGCATTAAATTTTTCTATATCGACAAACAGACCTGGGTTATGACCGGTGGACGCATCACGTTCCAGGGAGTCGTCGCTATGACATTCCATACACGAGTCATTGCTGACATCCGCAATACTCGGAGCCGGCAATACAAATGACATGAACATGGCCGAAAGGCCATATACCAAAAGTCTTTTTTTCTTCATACTTATTACTCCATCTCACTTTTTCATGAAGCCTGTTACAAATTTCTTCTCAACCTCCACGGTCCCGGAGGATCGGCAACAGTTAACCCCTTTCTCTCACTACAAATCTCTCTCTTTTATCAATTGTTTCTTCCTCCTCCTCCCCCTAAGGCAAAATGACTTATAAATTATTCACTTTCTGAACCTTCATTCATTTTTAACAGATTTTACATAACACAAAATGGCTTGAGAGCAAATATCTTAATGCAAGTAAATGGAAAATAATTTCAGAAAAACTTCAGATTTTTACATGAAACAGTGACTCTGGCCACTCAATTTGCAGGCAGGACAACGCATGTAGCCAAAAGGTAAAGATTCAGTCTCTTATCATTTTTACAAAATTCCCGCTGAAGAAATCGATAAATGTGAATATTTTTTCCCTTCAGTCCGCATCCTTATTAAAGCCTGTGAATCTCAATTGCGCTATCGGTTTTAATCTTTCCGGCCGCCTCCACGATCTGCTTATGATGGGTAAAAAGAATCACCTGGGTTTTGGCTCCCAATGAGGCGAGAATTTCCAGGGTGGCTGTGGCGCGGAGATCATCAAAGTTGATTAAAATATCGTCAACGATAAACGGCATGGGCTCTCCTGCTTCAAGGCGGCGCTCCAGGGAAGCCAGCCTGAGAGCAAGATAGAGCTGATCCCTGGTTCCCGAACTCATCCTTGTCACCTCCACCCGGGATCTGTCAGAACGCCAACCGGCAAGGAGCGGCCGGCCACGGCTATCCTCATCTGCCCGCAGTCCGGCAAAGGAACCCAGAGTCAAGGCCTTGAAATAACCGGAGGCGGTTTCCAGAAGCGGATCCTGGTTCTCAAGACGATAACGCTCGATCTCCTGCCGCAGAACTCCGGCGCTGACCTTGAGCTGCACATAACGACCGGCGAGACGGCGAATGCGGGCCAGTAGCTGCTCCGCTGCTTCGGCCAAATCCGCCGCAACTCCACTCCCGTCCATCAGCTGCAGTTCCTTTTTTTTCTCACCAATAATCTGGGAAAGACTTTTGATGCCGGGATCTATTTCCCGGGAAACTGCTCTTTTCAGGATTTCTATCTCTCCCGGCAATTCATCCGGATTTACTGTCTCAGCCTGGCCCTCAAGTTCTGCAAGGGTGAGTCCATCTGCGCTCCTGATTAACTGCTCCTCAATTTCAGAAAGACTGGCCTTGAACCGTTGCAAATTCCCTGAAGCCTGTTCGGCCTCTTCAAGTTCATCATTTTTTTCGCAGTGGGCCTGGTGGCGCAATATGGTCATCTGCTCCGCAAAACTCTTTTGGTCCGCCTCAATCTGCCGCACTTCTTCTTCGGCCTCATGAACCTCTTTACTGTATTTTTCAAGCAGGGCCTGATTCTTTTTAGCCCGGCCAAGCAGGCCATGCAGTTCAGCAACCTGCTGCGCCAGTCGGCCGGACAACTCCTGGCCGCTTCCTTTCAAGACACTCCCGACTTCCCTGCGAAAATCCTCTCCGTCACGCTGAATCCCTTCAATCCGTGCGCGAAAATCATCCGCCTCTCTTAATTTATCAAAACAGGCCTGCAAATCCTCGACAATTTCATTTGCCTCGCTGAGCGCAATTTCCCGGTCAACCCCCAACACGGAAAGCGCTTCCCGCCACTGGTTCCGCCAATTCTGCAGGTCCTCTTCCGCCGTCTGGAGGTCATGACGGTCATTTACAATCCTGGCGCCGACCTCGCGCTCTTTTCCAACCAGCTGTTCACGCTCCGATTTTGAACTGCTTAACCGGTCGAGCACGATGTCGGCAAAAGTCAAAACAGGTTCGAGTTCATCCCCCGGAAACTCTTTTGACTCTCCCACTTCTTTCAATCGGCCAATCAGGCTTTTCCGTAAAACCTGCCTTTCCGCCTGAATAGTCTGAATTTCCTCCTCAATTTTGCCGATGCTTCCAGCCTCAAAACGAACCTTCTCCATGCCCTGGAGCCAGGCTCCCATCTCTTTGGGCGGCAAAGGACGGATCCCGCAGGGCTGCCAGATCTTATCCCATTCCTGTGCCAGAGCCACGGAACTGTCCTGCAGCTCTTTTTCCTGATTGATCTGCTCTTCCAGGCTGTTACGCTCCATTTTGGACTTTGCCTGTAATGTGGCAAATTGATGCACCCGGTCAGCTTCCCGGCGCAGGCGATCGGAGATTTCATCTGCCCTTTTCACATTCTCCTCAAAGGCATCCGGCAGGGACAAATCCTGCTGATACGACCGGCTTTCAACGCTCACATCCTCTCCGGCCAGCCACTGGCGGCGCAGAAGTCCCCAGCCCTGATCCCGAATTTGACGCCTCTGGCCCAACTCCTCTTCCGTGACCACCTCGCCTCCATACCGCAGCTCATTTATTCTGGCGGATACGTGGCTCAGACTTTCCTTGATCTTGACAATTTCCCTGGAAACTTCACCATGACGGCTGGCGCCATCCTGAAAACCCCTTTCAAAACGGTTCACTGTCTCGGGCAACGGCAGAGGAAGCAAGGCAAGCCCCGCAAGTTCACCCTGCCAGAGCCCAAGCCGTTTTAACTCCTGTCCGCAATGTTTTCGCAAGTCGGACGCATTTCTCAATTTTTCCCTTATTCTTTCATCATATCCGGATCGTTCGGCCAATTTCACGGCCTGGAGCATATCTGTGGTATTGATCATATCGGCTAATTGAGACAGGCTCCCGCGAACATCTTCAAGTTCCTGCTTATTCTGACGATGCTGTATTTGTGCCTGTCTGGAGCGCTGCACAAAAGCTTCATATTTTCCCGCCAGGACTTGAATGAGCTTTTTCTTGCCTAAAAAGGGGCGCAGGATTTCCACCTGATCCAGAGCCAGATCAGGCCGAATCTGTTTCAACAGGCCGGCCGCATCTTTCCGGCAACTCATCCGCCTCCCGTCAAGGCGGGGAAGATCTTTCAATCCTTTCCGGTACTCTCCCAGCCTCTGGTACAACTCCTCAATCAGCGCGCCTTGATCGAGAATTGACTCATCACAGGAAATATTCCCCTCTTTTTCCCGCACCTCCTCAAGACGACTCACCGCGCGGTCATGCTGCCAAACAGCTGTATAAAGATGTTGCTCAACTTTTTTGCGAACGTCGGCAAAATCCCTGGGCAGAACAGGAGCCACTTTTTCAAGCTCATCAATTCCGGCCAGAAGATCTCTCCGCTGTGCCAATTGCGGCAAGGTTCGCCGCAAACGCTCAAGACGACGCAGCTCTTTATCCTTTGCCCTCCTCTCTCGTTCCAGCCCGACGAGATCATCTTCCGCCTTTTTCAGCTTCTGACTGAGCTCTTGCCACTTGCTGCTGGAAAGGGTCGCTTCCCTGATCTTCTTCTGCAACTCCTTGTATTTTGCAACAGCCTTGTTGATCTTCTGTTTTGAACCGCGAGCCTTAAACAACGATTCCGCTTCATCATCCAGAGACGCCAGCACTTTCCTGAGCGACAAAATACCTGCTCCGGCCGAAAACAGGGCCTGGCCAACCTCTCCCTTCTGAGCCAGAATTTCCCTGCCACCCTGAACAAGATCCTCATGATCAAGGCCGTAAAGAGACTCGAAAACAGCCAGCTCAATGGAGTGAAGAAAGGGATTGAGGACGCTTGCCGGCAAAGGTTTTCCATCAAGATCATGCAGATCCCCTTTCCTCTTCTTCCTCCGCACAAAACAAATCTCCCCGGCAGTGGGGCTTTGCAGACACCCCCCCACCAGCAATTTGGCGCTGGGATGAAGAAAGTTATCGCTTGTCCGTTCCGGAAAACCATACAGCAGAGCCTTGAGCCCCCTGAGGGAACTGCTTTTCCCGGCCTCATTGGTGCCGTAAATAATATGCAGACCAGGCCCATCTCCCTCAAATTTCAGGCTTTGATTGGTGAACGGGCCAAATGCTGTAAGGTCCAGTTTCTTGATTCTCAAGAATTCTCTCCATGTCGAATCAGTCTGGCCAGCAGAAGTTCCCTGACCTGGTTGCGTAGAATCCCAATTTCTTCCTCCCCTTCCGGGAACAGAGAAGAATCAGCTCCGACAAGGACAGCCGGCAGCTTACTTTTCAGATTGCTGATCTCCGGCGCAAGCTCCAGTAAAGCATCGGCATCAAAGTCGCACTGCTCCACACCCCTCAACAGAGCGGCCAGGGGACTTTCCTTATCCAGAGCCTTTGCAATGCGAACTTTGCTGGTGGTTTTAAAAAGAACCTTTTCCAGCCACATTGAACCAAGACCGGCGGCAATTTCCCGGAACTCTTCCGTCAACCTTTCACTCTCCTCAAAAAGCCCGGAATGGACGGGACACTCTCCGCTCAAATCCAGCCGCACCGCCATGGATTTCCCTGAAGCCAGACCCTGTTCCTCCTCAAGTGCCTGCCCGACTCGGACGGGAACCTGCTCCAGGGTCTCACAGCCGGCCAGATCAACCCGGCAAAGGGACCAGCGCAGGACATCAAGATCCCGATGCTCCACATCAAGAATTTGACCGTTGTCCACGGTCACAAGCGTTGCCCCTTTGGCTCCGGTTTCCCGGATATGCCTCCCCTGGATATTGCCGGGGAATACAATCCAAGGGTCCCGGTTCACCACCTCCCGCTTGTGAATGTGGCCAAGGGCCCAATAGTCATAGCCCTTTGCCAGCAAATCATCCAGGGAGCAGGGGGCATAGGATTCATGCCCCTCCCTGCCTGTGAGAGCGGTATGCAACAGACCGATATTAAAATAATGAGGATCATGCTGTGGATAGTTTTCCGCCAGATTCTCCGTTACCGCCCTTGTCTGGTAACTCCGGCCATGGATTGCGACCCCCAGATCATCAAGAAACAGAGACTCGACACTTTTAGCAGACAGCATCCTGACATTTTCAGGCAGGCGCAACTCCCTGGTGATCCGGCTTGCCGCATCATGGTTGCCGGAAACCATGAAAACCTTAATCCCCTTGCGGCTGAGCCGGGAAATTCGATTGATAAAAAAAAGGCCGGCATTAAAATCCTTCCAGTTTCCGTCAAACAGGTCGCCGGACAGCAAAACAAATTTTACACCCTCTTCAATGGCCAGATTGATCAGATTTTCAAAAGCCCTTCTGGTTGCGCCGCGAATCTCGTCAACCGGGGCATCTTCATACCCCTCCAGCCCCCGGAGCGGACTGTCCAGATGAAGATCCGCCGCGTGCAGAAAACGAAACATATGTCCCCTCTCCATTCTCTCAGTTTAATAACCATCCAAAAATATAGATGAATTCATATTTGTACCCTTTAGGGCAAAAAATACAACCCGGGAATTTGCCTGGCCACAAATCAGTGCATTTTCCGACTTGAATATCTTTTCCGCGGGGCGCAAAACCGGCGAGCCTCCGGAAGGCGAAACAATACGGGAAAAATAATGCTAATTTTACGATCCCCTTGCAATAAGGTTTCATAATGTTGTATTCTCCTGATTTTGGGGAGAGGTGCCGGAGTGGCCGAACGGGGCGGTCTCGAAAACCGTTGTGGGTTACGCCCACCGTGGGTTCGAATCCCACCCTCTCCGCCAGTAAGGTAGCCCCAAAATTGAATCCTCACCAAATCGCCATTCCGTTAAAAAACTGATACCTATTTAAAAGGATCTATTCCCGCCATGACAGCCGTACACATTGATTTAATCTGGATTACCACCGCTTTTATCATGGGCTTTGGAGTCCGCCAGGCAGGACTTCCTCCACTCATCGGATTTCTTGGCGCAGGCTTTCTGCTTAAAGCCCTTGGACTGACAGAAGGGACTCTGGCACTGGAAAGAATTGGTGATATCGGTGTCATGGTCATGCTCTTTAGCATAGGGCTGAAGCTCCACATAAAAGACCTTCTCAAGCCTGAAATATGGGCCAGCACCGGAATCCATACTCTTCTTACAGTGCTGGCATTTGGGACGGGAATCTATATCCTCAGCATAGCCGGTCTCTCGGTCTTTGCCTCTCTTACCCTTGCTCAATCCGCACTGATTGCCTTTGCCCTGAGTTTCTCAAGTACTGTCTTCGCGGTGAAGATACTTGAAGAAAAAGGGGACATGAGCGCCAGATACGGCCAGATTGCCATAGGGGTTCTGGTATTCCAGGATATTCTGGCAGTAATATTCCTCACCGTATCAAAGGGCCAGTTCCCATCCTTATGGGCCCTTGGAATTCCGCTGTTTCTCTTTCTCATACGGCCCGTAATTATTTTTTTCATGGAAAGAACCGGGCGTGGAGAGCTTTTTTCTCTTTTTGGACTCTTCGTTACCTTCGGTTGTGGCGCTATGAGCTTTGAACTGGTCGGGCTTAAACCTGATCTTGGCGCTCTGGTCATTGGCGCCATGATAGCGAACCACCCCAGGGCATCAAAGCTCTCTAAATCACTGATGAACTTCAAGGATCTGTTTCTCATCGGATTCTTTTTCAACATTGGGATGACAGGAATACCCACCTTGACAAGCCTGCTTGTCGCCGCAGGTCTCGCCGTGTTGGTCATTTTTAAATCCGGCCTGTTTTTTTACCTGTTTACAAGATTCAGACTTCGTGCCAGAACCTCTCTTCTTTCCACACTGGCCCTGAGCAATTACAGCGAATTCGGACTTATTGTCGCATCAGTCGGAGCATATAATGGCTGGATCACCAATGAATGGCTGATCATCCTCGCCCTGGCCCTGACCATTTCTTTTGTTCTTGCTTCGCCCCTGAATACAGCCGCCAATTCCGTATATGACCGTTTTGCTCCAAAACTGAAAAAATTTCAGGCTACAACCAGACTGCCCGGCGAACTCCCTGCCTCCACTGGTGACACGGAGATTGCGATATTTGGCATGGGACGGGTTGGGACTCATGTCTATGATGTGGCACGGGTCAATTTCTGCAACAAGACCGTAGCAGCGATGGACCACGACAAGGAGGTTGTCAGTAAACACCGCCGGGAAGGACGCAATGTCTTCTGGGGGGATGCGGCTGACAAGGATCTCTGGGATCAACTGGCTGAACGAAAAGATAAAACAGTACGTCTGGTCGTACTGGCCATGCCCAACCATATGGCCAACATGACCGCCTTAAAAGAGTTAAATTCCATAAATTTCTCTGGAAAAGTCATCGCAATGGCCAAATACGATGACGAAGTAGAAAAACTGAAAGAGGCAGGAGCAACCTTGGTATTTAACCTCTATTCAGAGGTTGCTGCTGTTTTTGCCGAACATGTCTGCAAAAACTACCGCAAAGAGACTCCATTGAGTAAAGGCGAATAGCCGGTTTCGGCGTGCAGATCGGTTGTGGACACGAGTGGCTGTATTAACGCACTATGTCATTTGATTAAGGGATTGTGATGAAATAAACTTTACGATATCACGCAAAATTTTCGTTCATAACCAAGGCACGAAAACAGACGCATAGCTGTGTTATGTAACTATTTTCGTAACGCAGGGTATGGGCGAAAAGACAAGTGAGATTGTAAAGTTTATTTGGGAACAAGCCCTAAGTGGCGCGCCCGGCAGGATTCGAACCTGCGACTCCCGGATTCGAAGTCCGGTGCTCTATCCAGCTGAGCTACGGGCGCTTTGCTAAGAACATCCTGCCAAAATCAGCCGGGCCAGCCGTTGATGTTGGCCGGGTCAGACAGAACCTGGTAGGTCAGTTCGGTGATTTCATCAATCTGCTCCATGGTTGTGGAAAGGGGCAGCCACAGATAGACGATATTGCCCAGGGGACGCAAAATCAATCCTTTTTTTAATCCTTCAAGATAAATTTTCCAACCCACCCGATCTCCAAAGCTGAAGGCTTCTTTGGTTTCCCTGTTCTTGACCAGTTCCAGGGCGCAAATCATGCCGAGTTTACGCACATCACCCACCCAAGGCAGGTCTCGAAATCGTTCCATGCATTGGTGCAGATGGGGAATCGTCTGCTTCATTCTATCGAAAGGCCTATCATCGGCAAAAACCTGCAGCGAGCCCAGGCCCGCGGCCGCAGCCAGGGGATTACCGGTAAAGGTATGGCCATGATAAAAAGTTTTATTCTCGACATAATCATCATAAAAGGCATTATAAATTTCATCAGTGGTCATGGTTGCCGCCATGGGCAGCATACCTCCGGTCAACCCTTTGGATAAACAGAGGAAATCAGGAACCACACCGGCATGTTCCATGGCAAACATTTTGCCGGTGCGTCCAAAACCGGTGGCCACTTCGTCAAGAATCAGATGCACTCCATGCTGCCGAACCAACTCCGCCACCCTTTTTAGATAGCGGACAGGGTAGATCCGCAGGCCCCCGGCCCCCTGGATGAGAGGTTCAAGAATCATGGCGGCAATGCGCTGTCCTTCTCTGTCAAGGAGATCCTCAAGGGGTTGCAGACATTCCAGCTCACAACTATCCTGCTCTTTCCCCATGGGGCAGCGGTAACAGTGGGGTGAAGGGATGGAAAAGGATTCAAAAAGCAGATCCTTGAACTCTTCATGAAACTCCGGCACCCCTCCCAGGCTCATGGCGCCGATGGTATCACCGTGGTAGCCGCCCAGCACGGAAACAAAACGGTTTCGTTGCGGCTGGCCGCTGTGCCGCCAGAACTGCAAACTCATCTTTAGGGCTATCTCGCAGGTAGTGGAACCGTTATCGGAGAAAAAAACCTTGGACAGGGGTTCAGGAGTGATGTCCACCAGTTTTTCAGCCAGCAGGATGACTGATTCATGACTGATGCCGGCCAGAATTATATGATCCAGTTTCTCCAGCTGGCGGCGGACATACTCCTTCATGGTGGGATGATTATGACCATGGAGAATGCACCACCAGGAAGAGATGGTGTCAAAATAACGCCTGCCATTTTCATCAAAGAGATAAATCCCCTCGGCACGATCTACAATCAGCAGATCACGCTGACTGTAATCCTTCATCTGGGTGTAGGGATGCCAGAGGTTTTTTTTATCTTTTTCCTGCAGATTTAAACTCATGAACTTTCTCATCCTTAACTCTCAGGATTTTCCAGGTGATAGACATCCGGAAACTGTCGATACTGTTCGGCAAAATCCAGCCCGTAACCCACCAAAAAACCTTCGACCACGTCAAAGCCGACATAATCAGCCTCAATCTCGACCTCGCGCCGTTCCTTCTTGTCAATCAGGGCACAGATTTTCACCGATGCGGCCCGATGCCGGCTGAAATAATCCTTCAGATAGGCAAGAGTCCGTCCGGTGTCGATAATATCTTCAACAAGAAGGACATCCTTACCGGCCAGATCCATTTCAACATCCTTGCTCAGACTGATCTTCCCCGACGACGAGTCGGACTGACCATAGCTTGCCACCCGGATAAAATCAACCTCAAGTTGCAGATCAATAGCACGGGCCAAATCCGCCATAAAAATAAAAGCGCCGTTCAAAACGCCGATCATGACCAGTTTTCCGCCTTGATAATCCCGACTAATGGTCCTGCCCAGTTCCCTGACCCTGGCCTGGATCTCCTGCCGGGAAAGAATCATTTTTTTCTTCATCGCAGTCCTTTTTAAAGCCAATTGAACCCAAAAAAACCTGATGGCATAGTAAGATGCTATCAATTTACAACGTTTGCGACAGACAGGTGCATAATTGGACACGACCTCTGTAGGAGCCCGCCCTGCGGGCGATAAACTTTCGCCCGCAGGGCGGGCTCCTACAAAAAAACAATAACCTATCCAGATAAGCACCCGTAAAAACAGGATATAAACTCCAACTTAAAAAAAATAGACCATTTGGCTTTTTTAGAGGTATGGAAAAATTTCTCTGTGCGCTCTGTGGTGAAAAAACGTAATAGTTCACCAAGGGGTACATAACTTAGGGAAACTCGGAGTGTAAAAGATCACCAGTGCATTAGGTTCGTTCATTTGAGCCTTTGAAGCATACTGGTGCTATTCGAGAAGGCCTAAATGGACGAAGAGGTAAGCGTAGACTCCGTGAGGTGCTGGTGATCTTTTACGAAAAAACAACTTTTAACGTAATTGCCAACTCTGCCTACCAGGAGATATCCTCGATTATTTCCGGCCACTCCCTGTCCAGCTCCGTCCGAAACGAGCTGATAAAATCTGAAATATTCACATCTCTGAACGTCGTATGCTGATCCTGAATCAGCACCCAGGCATAAGAATTATGCAGATTCACCTCTTGACATTTTTTGCCGCCGAAACAGCAGCCCTGCTCCTCGGCAAAAAGATCGGCCAGATGAACCAGCCCGGTCAACAAACCATGATCACGTATTTTTTCAGGAAAGTGATGATATGTCATAACATCACGATAAGGTAACGGCAAACTCAGTTTCTCGCCGAGCAAACTGCCGGCCTGACCATGATCAATGCCGATATATTCCTTCTCAGCTTCACTGAGATCATCGGGAAAATCCTGCCGCAGAAGCTGGGGATAAAACCCTGGTTTCAAAGGATCCAGAGCCAAAACACCGATATCATGAAGCAGACCGGCCACATAAACATCCATGGTTGTGTTGACCCGCATAATATCCTTGAGCAATTCAGCGATGCGGGCCACGACCACGGAATGCGTCCAGAATGATTTCGCCAAAGAGGTAAACCCGCCGAATTGATTTTTAACAAAGATTTTGATCGTTTCCTCGCCGAGCAATTCCTGAATATGATTGATTCCCACCGTAATCAGAGCATGGGGAACCGACATGACCGGCGTTGTGCGCCGATAAAACGAGGAATTTGCCATCTGCAGAACCTTGGCGGTGATCACCGGATCAAGGGAAATGATCTCGGAAAACCGTCTAGTATCTTCGCAATGGCCCAGCAGGAATGGCGAAAGCTGAGCAGCCACTGCGGGATTTACCGGCAGCTCAAGATCATCCTCCTGAATCAGACGCCTGAGCTTCATCCGTCCCATTGGCTTTTTTTTGGGCATTGGCGGCAATTCGGCAGGATCATAATCATCTTCCTCTGCAACCTCCTTCTGAATCGTCCCGCCTTTCCCGAAAAGTGAATTGGCCGGTTCCCCATCAGGGATGCTGCGCTTCTTTTCAGTCTGGCTTTCCGAACTTTTTTTCTGATCTTTTAAATCCTTTCCGGAATCCGCCTTTGCCAGCCGTTTATTTGCATTAACCAGGCGCCCCACCAGGATCTCACAGAACCGTCGGTAAAATTTAAGCTGTAGAAAAACAGAGGCTTTATTGATGATGTCGGGTTCCACCATCAAAATATAAGATTTTTCCAGGGTGATAACTCCAGCGCTTCGCTTTGTCTCTGAAACCAGGGCCATCTCCCCGAAGCAGTCCCCGGCTGCTAAAGTCGTCAAACGTGACTGACTGCCATTCTCCAACGTTTTGACCACGGAGACAGAGCCCTTCACCAGAATATAAAAGACCTTTTCAATGCTGCTTTCTTTTATAATGTGAGTATCCGCCGGTACCCTGAGCCAACGACTGAGTGAGAGAAACTGCTTGATCTCATGCTGGTCAAAATCTTCAAAAAAAGGAAGCTTTTGTAAAAAACTGATTTGCTGAGCCAGATTCGGCCCTTTTTTCTTGGCGGAACTCATTTCTATTTTCCTAGACAAAATTGTTCAAAAATTTCAGCCAGAATATCCTCGGTTGTTGTCTCGCCGACAATCTCACCCAGGTGATCCAGCCCATCCTGCAGGTCAATGGCAAGAAGATCCGGAGGCAGGCCGTCATCAAGTCCCTGCCTCATTCGATCTATTGCTTCCAAGGTCCGGACCAGAGCGGCACGCTGCCGCACATTGGGCACACAGCAATGACCGGGGTCCCAGCCGGAACCTCTGGTCACGATTTCAAAAATCCCCTGCTCCAGTCCGGGCAAACCCTCATAGGTCTTTGCCGAGATGGGGACGACAGGCAGGCCGGGAAAAGTACTGTTGTAATCCTGCACATCAAAATCTTCGACAAGATCAATCTTGTTGACGACAAGCAGAACACTCTTGTTGTCGACAGCGTTAAGGAGCTTCCGATCTTCCTCGCCAACCGGCGTCGAACCGTCCACAAGCAGAAGAACAAGATCGGCGCCCTCAAGTTTCCGCCTGGCCCGCTCAATGCCGATCTCCTCGACATTTTCCGCCCCCTCCCTGATGCCGGCCGTATCAATAATCCGGACAGGCACACCTTTAATATCAATATACTCCTCAATGGTATCCCTTGTCGTGCCGGGCAGGGACGTGACAATGGCCCGTTCTTCCTTGAGTAGGGCATTCAACAGGCTTGATTTTCCCACATTGGGACGGCCCAGAATCACAACGGAAATCCCCTCTCGGTAAATTTTCCCCTGGTCCGACGTGGCAATCAATTGCCGGAGAGGGGCGATCATTTCATCCTTAACCCTTTTCTCCATCTCTTGCGGCTGCATGATGTCCACATCATCTTCCGGAAAATCAATGGCAACCTCAATAATAGCCCGCAAGTTGAGAAGATTG
Organism: Thermodesulfobacteriota bacterium; assembly: GCA_034723545.1. Lineage (GTDB taxonomy): Bacteria > Desulfobacterota > Desulfobulbia > Desulfobulbales > SURF-16 > JAGHCC01. The sequence goes on from JAYEPA010000217.1 coordinate 22,755, forward strand.
TCACGTATACGGCCAACCTCGCTGCCCAACCGGCCCTGGAGATGAGCCATGGCCAAACGAGAGCCTTCCGTTGTCCGTGCCTGGAGCAATTCACTCACCGCTTCCGCCTGGGTCAGGTCAATACGGCCGTTCAGGAAGGCCCGCTTGGTAAACTCTCCGGGTTCGGCCAGCTGGACGCCCTGCTCCAGCAAAAGGGTCAAAATTTCCTGTAAAACCAGATAACTGCCGTGGCAGTGAATCTCAACAACATCCTCCCTGGTATAGGTGGAGGGAGCTTTCATGTAAACAGCAAGCACCTCATCAACGGGAACTCGTGAATGGGGATTCACAACCCAGCCATAATACATGTGATGACTGACAAACCCGGACAGCTGACGGCGTGGTTTGAAAAGATCCTTCAGGACAGACAGGGAGAGTGAACCGCTCATGCGGATAATGCCGATCCCACCCGCACCGGGCGGTGTGGCAATAGCGGCAATGGTTTTTTCTTCAGGAATAGTTTCGGATGTTGGCGGGGAATTAATCATTGATGGCTTCGTAAAAAATCACGGCTATAAATTTAATAACTTTGTGTTTACGTCTTTCAGGGTAAAACCGGCCGGAGGCATGGGGGCTTGACAGACAACCGACTTTTTACAAATTTAAAAATCCTGTAACTGTTCAGGAGAACCCCTGGTAAGCGAGTGCAACGAGACTCCAAAATGGACAAAGAGGTAAGCGTAGACTCCGTGGGCGCTCCGTTCTGTAACTGTTCAGGAGTGCTTCATATCGGAGTCTACGCTTACCTGGTTCATTTGGCCTTCGAACGGTAAGCGAAGCGGAGCGAAGACTCCGCACTTGTGCTATTCGAGAAGGCCAGGTAAGCGTAGACTCCGAAATGGGACAAGATGGGGTGCTCCTGAACAGTTACCAAAACCCTTTAATAAAGCCTATATGACTGACCGCAATAGTGCAACATGAAAGTCATGTATGCAACACGAGAATGACCCCTATATTACATTTTCGCAAGACAACACCCTAAATATTACAAAATCGTAACATCAATCTCACCAAATTTCCCTTCTTGATTGACCGCTCCCCCTCCAAAACACAGCATAATCAAGAATAGCAAAAAATTTCACGAAACGGCACACTCTTTGCTGAATATAACTGAAATTCCCCGCAGCAACCCATAACTGCTGGATACCCACTACGAAAAGAAAACGCCTTTTATCAATCATTCATTATATTTTAGGAGAAATTATGAAAACCGGAGGAGTTTCCCTGGCAATGTTGGGCTTGGCCCTGCTCTTGCCACACATTGTTTCCGGAGCCGAAAGTTGTCCCGTTGAACCGGGCACCACGGCTTGGATGTTGACCTCGACAGCCTTGGTGCTGCTGATGATCCCGGGTCTGGCTATGTTTTACGGTGGCCTGGTCCGATCGAAAAACGTCCTGGGAACCATGATGCACAGTTATGTTTCCATGGCCATTATTGGCGTACTCTGGGTGGTCTGCGGCTATTCCCTGACATTCGGCCAAGGGATCATGGGCGGTTTCGTGGGCTGGAATTCAGATTATTTTCTTCTTCAGGGTATTGACGACGCGATTAAGGATGGAGTGCCGGAATACGTTCTGGCCATGTTCCAGGGCAAATTTGCCATTATCACCCCGGCCCTTATCAGCGGCGCCCTGGCTGAACGCGTTTTTTTCAGAGGCTACTGCCTCTTTATCATTCTCTGGTTTTTAGCGGTCTACTGCCCGCTGTGCCACTGGATCTGGGCTCCCGACGGCTGGCTCTTCAATATTGGCGCCGCCGGTGTCATCGACTTGGCGGGCGGTCTTGTCATCCATGTCTCGGCCGGGATCAGCGCCTTGGTCGTTGCCATTTATCTCGGAGCACGCCGCGGCTATCCAAAAAGACTGATGCAGCCAAATAACCTGGTCATGACCATGATGGGAGCCGGTCTCCTCTGGGTCGGCTGGTTCGGCTTCAATGCCGGCTCCACCCTGCAAAGCGGCCTTGATACAGCCCGGGCCCTGACCATGACTCAGGTTTCCGCTTCCAGCGGCGCGCTGACCTGGATGCTGATCGAGGCTTTTTTCCATCGTAAATCAACCGCCCTTGGTTTTGCTTCCGGTATTCTGGCCGGGCTTGTCGTCATCACCCCTGCGGCCGGGGTCGTGCAGCCATTAGGCGCCATCATTCTCGGAGCACTTTCCTCCATCGCCTGCTATTTCGCCCTCATCGCCAAGGCAAAACTCGGCTACGACGACAGCCTTGACTGTTTCGGCATTCATGGCGTGGGCAGCGGACTTGGAGTTGTCCTTCTCGCCTTTTTTATCCGGAAAAGCTGGATGACGGATGCCGCCGCAGCCTCTTCTTCCGGAACCTGGACCTGCATGGACCAGCTCCAGATTCAACTCATTGGTATGGGTGCAACTATTGCCCTGGCTACTGTTGCTACAATTGTCATCTGTTTTGTTGTCGAAAAAACAGTGGGCTTCCGCCTGGACGAAGAAAAAGAACTGGCCGGCATGGACTTTTCCCTGCACGGGGAACGAGGTTATGGAATGACAGACCGCTAGGTTGGAACTGCAGAATAAAGGCTAAAAATACTGGGATCACAGCCGGAAAAACTTTTTCATTCTGCTGCAGTTGCAAAACGACTATCATAAGTCAAAAAAGGCCGGAACCGTTGTTGTAAGCGGTACCGGCCTTTTATTTGTGATGCAGGGCTTCCGGCAGAATGATATAATAGCATGAGATAATTTGGCAGAATCTAGGCGGGCTTACCCTCCGGCTCAAAATCGTTCATCCCCTGGTGTGGAGAAAAAATGCAAGAAACGAAAAAAAGATTTTTATGGACTATCCTCCTGATTGGCTGTTGCCTGATTATCCCTAACATTCAAATCGAACCAGCAAGAGCTCAAGAAGAACGATTTGAGGTCATGCAAAACGGCACGGTCAAGGACCAAAAAACCGGCCTTATCTGGGCTGCCCAGGACAATGGGGCTAACCTGACCTGGGGTGAGGCCCTGGCCTATTGCAAGAATTACTCTGCAGGGGGACATAAGGATTGGCGGATGCCGACTCCGGAAGAACTGGCAACACTATACGGAGCCAGTAAGGAAATAAAAAGTGAGGAGGATAAATTCAGCGTCGACCTGGTAACCAAATCCATTCAGGTAACGGCACCTTGGGTCTGGACTTCCAGGAGGTCACCCAACAACAAGGCTGTGATTTATGGCTTCAACTTTGGCACTACCAGAAAATTCTACCGAGGCCGTGGTATGAATCGACGGGCACTGCCGGTTCGTTCTGCTGTCAACGAAAAATAGCAGTGAGACTATAGGGACCTGAGGTATTGGGTCAGACCACGACACCCAATTGAGATCAGCGAGATGAAGACCATATTTCAAGGTGATTTTGGCCGAAATCTGTTTTTGTCATCACAACTTGAGACCATCCCGAAGCAGATTCGCAACGACATATTATCGATTTTCAAAAGAAATAAGTAAACTGTCCCCGGAATTCCGAGTTTTTCATAACATTTTTACATATGCTGAATAGTTACCTAACCCACTAAAGTGGAATACAACATCAGGTTTTTCAGGATAAGTCCCTTAACAGTAGAGGTAACTTGTTTATTTCAAATAAATTTTTAAATTTCTTGCCATAAATAACACGAAAATAATTTCTAAGGGACTAAATTATTCATGTTCGTTGAGGAGTTATCCTGTTTTACAGCGTCGTATTCCTTTCAGTTTAACGGCTTGAAAATAGATTGATGTAGTCGGTATAACGAAATTGCCGATTGCGGGCCTGTCCTGTTGATTCGATGAGAATTTTTTCTTCCACAAAACGGTTCATCAGCTTGTTTGCTGCGGTAAATGAAACCCCGGTCATGTCCGCTATATTGTTTACCGTAATAATCGGGTGTGAATAGAGTGATTCCAATACGGTCAGACCATTGGCCGTGGCACGCCCAAAGGAATCAACAATACGCCGCCGGTGATGTTCCCTGAGAGCAACAATCTGCCGTGCAGTCTCGGTTGCCTCAAGAGACACTTCCGAGACTGCAGTCAAAAAAAACTTGAGCCAAATTTCCCATTCACCGTTGTCGCGGACATTCTGCAGCAAATCATAGTAGCGCTGACGATGTTGTTTGAAATAATGGGAAAGATACAGTACCGGCTTCAGCAGAATCTCACTTTGAAAAAGAAGAAAGGAGATGAGAAGCCTGCCCATACGGCCATTACCGTCAAAAAAGGGGTGGATTGTTTCAAACTGGGCATGTATGAGACCGATCTTCACAAGAGCGGGCATGGCATCATCTGCATGGACAAATTTCTCCAGATCGGATAATGCCTGGGCAAGCTCTGAGGGAGGGGGAGGGACGTATGTTGCCTCTGTCAAAGTGCAGCCACCGGGGCCGATCCAGTTTTGACTGCGCCGCACCTCGCCAGGTTCGCACTCTGCACCTCTTACCCCCTCCAGCAGTCGGGCATGGATTTCCTTAGTCAAACGTATGGAAAAGGGAAGCTCTGCAAGACGCTTTATGCCGTAATTCATGGCATTGACGTAATTGAGTACTTCATCCACATCTCGGGGACGATGGGGGCTCAATATCTTGGCTTCAGCTTCAAGAAGATCATTTAACGAGCTTTGTGTGCCTTCTATCTGGCTGGAGAGAACCGCCTCCTTACGCACATACATAAAGACAAAAAGATCGGCATCCGGCAGAGTCTGTATCGAACCATCAAGCCGCCCTAATGCCCGGTCTGCCCGGGAAACAAGAGACAGCATTTCATTATCGTAACGAAGTGCATCCGCAGGCGGCAGTGGAGCCGGAATAAAAGCTGAATAGCCTGTTGATTGTTTGATATATCGTCCAGCACGGTGATGATGATGAGACATGGCCCTATACCTTTATAATGAACTTTATCTGCAATAAAAATATTTTTTCATATTATATTAAACACTAGGTTCAACATAAACGACACGAACGATCTTGTAAAATGCTTCGTTTAATAACTTGCAATTAATCCTGTCAAGAACGGAGGTACAAAACCGACAATTTTTAAAAATGGATACCGAGCCTCTTCGCTCCAAGTATCAAAGATTGACAATTATCCTGCTCCGACTCTTCCCTTCGTAGACTGTTCAATTAACTTGAGTCATAGTCTGTTCCATATGGCGCTCGAAAAACAAAAAAAAGTAAACTGTCCCCGGAATTCGTTGAATTTCAAGGATGGAATCTGTGAATTTCTGTAATGGTTGGCAATGCATTGTAAAGCCCCTGTTGTTTGAAGAAGTTGTCGGGGGCCTGCGATTGCAATGTGCTTGCTAACTGAAATCTATGGTCATTGACTACACAGTTTTCTGTGAAAATCAGCCATAAGCGGGTAGAGGTAGATATCCTTAACCGGAACGTTCATTTTGGTATGCCGATCTTGACGACTGCGGCCTTTTGTTTGTCCGACGTGGATCCAGTTTGCCGCTTTATAGCAGGTTCCACGGAAACGTGTCGTGTCAACAAAGGTTTCAACAAGAGAAATCGTGTGCCCATAACGGCTTTTCCAGTCATGGTTGAGCTGTTTCAGGCTCAATGACAACAGATGTGATGCCAGGCATTTTACCTGCACCCAAGGCAATATAAGAAACCGGGTGTTGTTGGTGAGCATTGACAGGTTTTGCTTCCTGGTCGAAGCATTCCAGCCAATGTATGTATCGCGTGGTTGTGTTTTCCAGGCCGCCGAGCCAAACAATAAGCAACCGAGTGGACGCCCTTGGATATCGTAGGCCAGATAGCGGATATTCTCACCGACAAATGTTGCACGAAGTCCGAGGTAGTGATAATGGTTCAGCAGATAGCAGAACAAATTATCGTCATTACGACTGGAATGTGTTTCGATGAGACGTATTGGCTTTAATGCTGAGAGGGGATCTCGAATAGGTTCAGTTGCATGGGGAATCTCTTTAATTTTACGTCGATAGTGGCCGGAATGCAGTGGTTTCGGAAGGATAATCAGCTCACGGGATTGCAGCTTGCGCAACATGGTACGGCAGGCCATATCTTTGAGTTGGCCATTGGGTCTGCGCCAGTCCCAGTGCTTACAGATTTCTTTGGAAATTTTAGTTCGATTCCAGGAGGAATTGTCCTGAATCAACTGACGGATAAAATCTATATCCGATTTTTTTAACTGGCGCCCTTGGATGACCATAAACTCATTCATGGCCGTCAAGATAAGATAAAATGGCTGTGGAGTCCAGTCTTAAATTGAGCTATTGGACGATAAATTCAATGTGCGACAAAATGGGTTTGCACCCCTGCACGATTGATTTACTTCGAATTTAAAGCGGAACGGAAAGAAAAGCTATACAACCAGCCTCTTGCGTTCCACTGTACACAATTGTTAGCATTTCATTATTTTCTTACGATCAACCATCCCAACAATCTCTCGCCCACTACTACTTGCTATTCACTTCTATCCAAGTTTGAAAGTACCCTTGTCCTTCTGACCTCCGACACGCCACTCGATTTCAAACTCCAATTTCTTTTTGGTTTTTCGTTTACCAACTTCCTTTTCAGCTTTAATCTCTATTTCTACCTGGTCAGGTATTTTTAGTGTTACAGCTTTTTGTTCTCCCTGCTGTAATTTTACCTTTCCTTTATCAAGCTTGTCCGCTATTTGGCGCAACAGGTTGGCAGCTAAACTTCTTGACATCTTTTCTTCTGTCTTGAATAAGATAGTTTCTTTACCCATGGTTCCGTCCTCTATTTTTAATTGATGTTAAAATATATGCTAACGTCAAAGTTAACCCGCCCGCCAACGAGCTGGCTACCAACTTCGAGCGTGGCACAATGTTTATATCACCCCGAAAAAACGCACGTTCTCGCGGGTCGGCGTTGAACGCATTGTGTACGCCCGACATGGGCGTGAACTCATGGGGTTAAAGTCCCCTGTAAATGTTCCATGTAACGTTGTGAAACGTAACAAAATTACTAGCCGATGGCAAGGGCGTCACCGTGAGGTGGGGTCTGA
>JAYEPA010000218.1:0-1637 GCA_034723545.1 Thermodesulfobacteriota bacterium
GTAATCGCTGCCGTTAATACCGAGATTCTTATTATGAAAGGCCCATTCCACCCCCAGTTCCAGTTCATTGGTCAGGGAGATCTCGGCCACCAGAACCTCAACAAGAACCTGACGCGGCATGTTGTCCAGCCTTTCCAGAAGTTTAATCAGCCGACTGTAATCGGCGGGCAATGACCTGATTAAAATAATATTACGACTGTCATCGGCAAGAAGCATGGGGGCGCCGGCAAAACGCAGGGATGACAGGGGAGCTTTTGATTTTACCGTTTCCCGGGAAGTGGTCTGCGTTTTTTTCCGGCCGAGCTTCTTATCTTTCGAGTCCGAGCGATCAGCGGGTGACGTCCTACTTTTCGATTCTTCTTCACTGATCAGGGTATTAACCAGATCAGCCAGATCGGATGCCACCGAATTTCTGACATTATAGATATAGATATTGTCCCGATCCTGGGAAGGGACAACATCAAGTTCAGAAATCCAGCTCTGGGAAGAGTCAAGCAGGGATTCATTTTTGCTGATCAAAAGAAGCGAGTTGACCCTTTCAAGGGGGATAAGGGAAACACCTGCAAAATCTTTCTTATTAAGCTGCATGGCCTCAAAAATCTCTACCAACTCGTCACGCAGATCATAAAGCGGCGCGTTTTCAACCTTGACCAGCCGAATTTTCAGCGAAGAGAGAGGAGAAATATCCAGGCGGAATAAAAGCTGAAGGACATCAAGAACCTTACTTTCATAATCGCGGATCAGCAGGGTATTCTGGTTGGGCAGGTTATGGACAGCCCCCTGGGCAGAGAGGTACGGCTCCAGCAGTTTAGCCGCTTCGGCAGAGGAAAGATGCATGACCGGTACGATCTGGATGACCACCTCAGATCCTTCTTCCAGGCCGGAAATCTGCCGGGGGGCGTTGATGATCTGCGAGGACAGATTTTTACTCACGTAAATATAGTCGTAGGAGCCTTCACTGCGAATATCAAGGCCGTTAATGTGAAGAATTTTCTTAAAAATGGTAAAGAGCTGATTCATGGGAATCTTCTTTCCGGATCGAAGATTCACCACTCCTTTGACCTGGGGATCAATAACGTAATTCAAATCCAGGGTCTCGGCGATGACCTGAATCACCTCGAAGATATCGGCATTATCAAAGTTTAAAAGAACCCCCTCTCCAGCCTCAACTGCGACTGTAGATTTTGCAGAAACTGAAGATTTTGCCGGAGGAGCAAGTTTATCCAGGAAGCTGTTTGTGCCGCTGGTTTGCAGGGACAAATCCTTGACCCCGGGCCGGTCATCCTTGACCCTGGGGCTTGTATCCTCCTCAAGGACGGATGCTTTTCCTTCCGGTTTGATTATTTGGGAATTTATCTCCTCAAGATCGATATACGGGTGGATTTTCTCTTTGGAAACGCACCCACCCAACATCACGAAAAAAATTATCAATCCGAGAAGTATCTGTTTATTCGGCATGAAACACCTTTACGTCCTTGACTCTTAATGCAGTCAAATAATCATTTTTTGTCGATATTAACAAATAATCTGCAATTTTGATGTAATTACATGTGATGAACCTGTAAAAAGTCTTTTTTCCACCACAGAGCACAGAGAAATTCTTTTTATTACAGTTAGTTGTCTCTGTGTGCTCTGTG
>JAYEPA010000218.1:1737-27553 GCA_034723545.1 Thermodesulfobacteriota bacterium
CGATATTAACAAATAATCTGCAATTTTGATGTAATTACATGTGATGAACCTGTAAAAAGTCTTTTTTCCACCACAGAGCACAGAGAAATTCTTTTTATTACAGTTAGTTGTCTCTGTGTGCTCTGTGTGCTCTGTGTGCTCTGTGTGCTCTGTGTGCTCTGTGCGCTCTGTGGTTAATTTGTAGTTTTTACGAAATCATCACATGTAACTAATCACGGAAATCGTCATGTTCCGTCAAAGGAGACGGAACGACCCGTCTGGTCCTCGGGGTCGCTGTTCTGACTTTCACCCGCTGACGTTTGCTTGTGACCGCCCTTGTCGATTTTGCGGCAGTTTTGTTGAGCCCCTTGCGCCTTTTGTTTTCTACTTTCGGAGGGGTGAGGCGATTTTTTCCGGGATCATTGAGAAATTTGACAACCGTTTTCCCTCTCTTCTCAAATTTAATCCTGTCGGCCTCAATCTCCACAACCTTATAATCACTGAAACTCTCACCGACAAGAATCCGAGCATAATCACGATTTTTAGACGACCTCAATGTCTTCTTTTTCGTCCTCTTGACTGTACCCTTCGATTTTGTTTTTTTGCGCTGAGCCGGGTAAGAAACCAGCCCCCTACGCACATCTCCCCTGATCAGTGAACCAACATACATCACATCATTCATGTTCACCTTGATCTCTTCGTACTCGCCGGTTAAATCTTCCTCTTCCTGCCTCTCTTCCTCGGCCGCCAGCATTCTTCCCTCATTAAACAGATACCCGTCACGCAGATCCGGTAGCGATGCAGGCACCTCGGGATAGAATTCGGTTTTTTTCTGCCTGGAAACCGAATGGCCCCCTTTAATCTTCACCGGCCGGCTCGTGACCTGCTCCCCGGGCAATATGCTCCGGCTCCCTTCGTTGACAAGAAAGGAAAGAGAGATGAGAAGCCCTATGGCAATGACAATTTTCAACATCATGAATCCGGTTGTGCCAGATGATAAAACCCTTTAACGTCAAGAGAAATTTTTAATCCGCCTTTATAGGGTTTTAAAGAAAAGGTCTCAATCTTAATCAGTTCACTGGAGCGATACAAATTTGCCAAAAAGTCGACAAACTCATCAAGAGTGCCAACAAGGCGCATCTTGATGACAAGATCTGCAATCTCGCCCGGTTTTACGTTGGCTCCCTTGCGCATGGGGCGGATTGACTCGGGTTCGAGACCGGCATCCGCAACCTTGTTTTGCAGCAGAATCTGCATAGCTGAGGAAATTTCTTCCACGGAAGAGCCACTAAAGAGATACCTGTCAATCTGTTCGGACCGTTTTTCAAGCTGTGCGACTCTTTTTTTGAGCTGAGGCTGCATGACAACAGCTTTCCGATATTGATTGAGCAAATCGATCCGATTCTCCACTTCCTCTTTCTGATTCTGATAATATCCCAAGGACAGACGGCCGATATTTAAAATCAGCAAAAGAGCCAGCACGACCATAAACAGTCGTTTTTTATCAATTCGGCCTGTTAAAAAGGAAAAATTGATCATTTGCGGCTGATCTCCACATGAAAATAGGTTTTATTTTTTCTGCGCCGGGTTGATTTCAGAGTGGTATCACCCAATTTCTGCAATTTTTTTGTCAACATACTGATATTCTCGGTAAAACCCTGAATATGAATTGCCCCGGTTTTTTTATCCATTCGAATCTGATCCAGATAGGCTGTTTTCGGTAAAACAGTGGTCAATTTTTCCAAAAACCGGATCAAGTCAAAATTACGGCCGAGATTTTCGATGCGCGTAATTGATTTTTCCAAACTTTTTTCCCTGACTCGAAGGGCCTCGGTTTCTTTAACCTGGGGAAGAATAGAGGTAATTTCGGCCTCAATGGATTTAGACCGACTCCAGACCTGATATCCTTTGATGCCGGCCACGCTGATGGCCGCCAGGATATTAAGAACCACCAGCACAATAAGGATCATGCGAAAAAAATCCGGCCGCCGGTAAGAGGCCGGCAGCAGATTAAACTGCTTCCCCCCTGTTTTTTCAATCGTGTTCAGCTGCTGAAAACGATCATCTTCCGGCCTGCCGCTGCTGAAAACGATTTCCGCCCCGGAAAATGTGATGACATCCTCAAAGGAAGGACCCGTTCTGCAGAGCACCCGGTCCTGGAGTTGATTCCCTTCGAATGAAAGCATTTTGGGCGACTGATCACCAAGCAGCAGGGCCCATTTCGTCTTTTTCAACTTTCCGCTGACATAACGTTGAGACTCAGGAAAGACAGCCGTAACCTGAAAACCGCCAGCCAAAAGATCCTCAACCATTGACTCTACCTGACCGGCCTGAATCGCGTAAAGCAGCACATCATATGCCTCTGTTTTACGAACTGCGGTAAAAGAGTGCAGACACGGCTCGGCAAAAGGGGCCAGCAGACTCAACTGATAACCAACAGCCTCCTTCAGGTTGGCTGTTTTCAACGGCAATTGAAATTTTTTAAAATAAAGTAGATCTTCATCAAGATAAAGGATCAGCGATGTAATTCCCAATCCCCTTTCGACACAAAAGGCGGCCAGTTGTTTGCCAAGGCCTTTTCCCGCCACCTCGATCAACAGATCCTCTCCCTGCTGGGGATGGATCCAGGCGGAGCCGTTCTTTTTGAAAATAATTTCTATCACATCTTTCATGATAACTATTCAGGGGTACCACATAATTGGCAAAATCGCCGTACTGTCTGTTCAGCTTTCCTGCCAGCTCAGATAACGAATCCGGTCGCCGCGACGCTCAAACAGAACCCGGACCTCGGTCTCCACACCTTCCGCGTGAAACTCCTCTTCCTCTTCTCCGGCTTCAACCCTTCCAGGCCCGCCCCTGGCAACTATGGAATAATACTTATTGCTGCCCGCCTTATAAGTTAACGCGGACGAGCAGGCATCAAAACGTTCGCTACCCAGAATCTTCCTCGCCAGGGCCGCAGTCAAAGTGGCATGTGTTTCCTGGGCCTCCCGGTAGGCCTCTTTTTTTTCCTCATCTTCCTCTGTCAAAAAGTCAAGCATGAAAGGAGTAAGGCTGTTAAAATTAATTTGTCCCTTGCTGTTATGCACTGTAAAAACATCAGAGGCCTTAAAACGGTCAGTCAGTTCTGCCGTCCCCTTGACGAGAAAAAATTCCGTCGGGTCCTTTATCGGCCCGTTACGGGGCAGATAGGGGTCATCAAGCGCTTCGTAATAATCCCCCTCCGCGCCGTTTAAGCGATGAAGATCATTGAAGTCCCGCCAGTCCAGCAGAGAATCAACAATAATAGCCTTTTGTTCTTCTTCAACTGCCAGATAGTCGAGAAAAAGATTGATGAGCGGTTTGTTCAGTTTATTCAAATCAATTTTACCGGATTCATTCACCACATAATAGTCAATTTTTCCATTTGTCAGGGAGGCATCATAGGGATAACCCAGAAGTAATGCCTCATCCAGGACATCCATCTCCTCCAACGGCTTATCAAGCAGCCTGAAAATTCCAAGGTTAAGGCCGCCTTGGGCAAGGCAAAGTCCAATGGCCCTGGCCCTGGCATGAAAGGCGATCTGCTGGTTCGTTCGCACCGACAAAATCAGCTGAGCGGCCAAAAAGCTGACCAGCAGCATGATCATGATCACGACAACCAGGGCAAAACCTTTCTGTTTTCCGTTGTCCGTTGTCAAAATTTTGTGTAACCATTCAGGTGGTGCACTAAATTGGCCTAACCCTCGTCCCGTAACTGTTCAGGAGTGCTCCATATTGGTTCATTTGGGACTTTGAAGCATACTTGTGCTATTCGAAAAGGCCAAAATGGGACAAGATGGGGTGCTCCTGAACAGTTATAATTTTGTCATGTCTGCAGTTCAATCTTGCCCCGAAATCTACGAAAAAACACGAAATCAAAGATTTTTCTCCAGCCTCAAGCTCATCAGATCAGTATCATCATCTGTTATAATAACCACATTATACTTATGTCCTTCCAAAAAAAGGGGGAAATCTGTCTCCTCCTCTTCTTCATCAAAATCACCTGTAAACCGTGCCTCCTCCTCAAAGCCTAGCAGGTTATCAAAAATCTCTATCCTTTTTGTCTCGAGATGTTGAATTTTCTGCATAGAAAGAGAAAAACTTTGCAAGACAGCGACATAGGAAAGACCAAGAATCATCACCGCCACCAGGACTTCAAGCAGAGTGAAACCATCAGTCTCGGCGCGACAGCTCTTTTTTTCTGCACCACGCGGTGAATTCATATTCCCTTTCATTCAACTCGATCGCGACAACTCTGGACGACTCATCATACTCCACTAAAAAAGAATCCAGGTCTGCCATCAGGCAGAACATATCCTCATAATCCGGCACATATTCATCATCATAATCACTGAGGTAATAATCGCGCTTTTCCTGATAATAGAGCGCCCTCTCCCCCGGATCATACCGGTAAACAGCCAGAACAACCCCGGCAGTGGAATAAAGCAGTGGAACACGGGTCACGATGCGAAAGATGTCTTCATCGGCGGAAATGATAACCTTCTTCTTTTTTTCGTCATACCAGCCGCCTTTAATCTGACGATGAAGCAAATCGGCCAGGCCCAGTTCCCGCCCCACGGCAAGAAGTTTTTTTTCACCTTTTTCGGAAAATCGGATCCCGACATTCAAGACAGAATAAATCATGGCCGAGATCAACGCCAGCAGCAGAACCGCCACCAGGAGCTCAAATAATGTGAATCCTTTTTGTCGCATCTTACTGAATGACCGGTAACGCAGTCAAAGGGTCCATCATAATAGTCTGACTCCGTTTCTCCTGTGACAGGGTCAACCGGGCCGGAGTGACATATCCCTTTGGTGAAAAAACTATTTCTCCGGGTTCCAGAACAAGGAGGGCCTCATCAACAATATCCAGGAATCGCTCTTCCTGAAGCCCACCTGTCAAGCGCATAACCCGGCCATCATCATCCAGAGTTACGAGGATATCCTCTCCCGTGGTGACAGATTTCAGCCGGACATAACGAAGGTTAGCCACGACACTGCCAACCTGTTTCCGAAAAGAAAGATTCTCCATAAAACGGCCGATAGCCGGAACTGAAACAGCGGCAAGAACGCCAAGCAGAACCAGAACCGTAAGCAGTTCAAGCAAAGAAAACCCGGAACTATTCAGCTGCACTCCATCTTCGCCCATTTCGGAATCTCGTATACTCACTTACCTGGTCTTCTCAAATAATTGGTATGCCGGGCAGCCTGATCGCCTTCCTGGGGAGTGCTGCCGAATATTTACTAGCCGGCGATATCATTTATACTTAAGATAACGGACAGCATGGAGACCACCACATAGCCCGCGATCACGGCAATAAAGAGGATGAGCGCCGGTTCGATCATGGAGATCATCCTCTTGATGCGGATGCGGAGTTCATTTTCAAAATGATCGGCTATCTGACCGCAAACCTGCCCCACCCGACCCGACTCCTCTCCAATTGATAAAAGATCCACGGCAAGATCCGGCAACAAACCCTCGTCTTTGAGTCTCCTGCCCACCAACCTTCCCTCTTTCAGGGCCTCGGTGGCCCTGTTCAGAACCCTCCTGTACTCGCAATTCACAGCCACACCGCTGCTGATCCGTAAGGCCGTGGCCAGATGGACGCCATTATTGACCAACACCTCAAGGGTTCTAAAAATTCTGGTGGTTTCCAGATCACGGACAAAACCTTTCAGCAGGGGAATCCTGATTGCCAGCTGGTCATAATGCTCACGACCCTTCGCTGTTTTCAGGTAGCGAACCAGGACAACCACCGGCCCGAAAACCGCTACAAGGACGATGATATAATGATTGCTGACGAAATGGGCCACACTCATCATCACTTTAACATTAACAGGCAACTGATGTCCCAAACCGGAAAAAAGGATCTCAAACCTGGGAAGAATGGCCGTAACCAGAACAATAATTGCAATCACACCCACTGCCAGCAGAATAAGAGGATAGATTGAGGCGGAAACAATGAACTGCCTGAGTTCCTGAAAAGTAGCCTGATACTCGGAAATCTTATTGAGCATGGTGGGCAGGATGCCGCCTTCCTCGCCGGCCTTGGCAATATTGACATACATGGGAGAAAAAAAAGGAAACTCGGCAAGGGCCTGGGAAAAGGACTTCCCTTCCTTAAGTTTACGCTCAACCTCGCCGGTGAATTGCTGAAAGGACGGCTTACGGCTCTGGGCCTTCATGATGCGCAGGGAAGCATCAAGGGAAAGGCCGGCATTCAGGAGCAGGGTGATCTGCTTGGTAAAAAAGTCAACATCCGCCCGGGTTACCTTGTTCGGCTGAAATTTCTCCCAGAATGCCGTAAATGAAAAAAAAGGGGTCCGGGAGCGACTGTGGATATTAATTTCCAGGGGTCGCAGCCCCTTTCTCATCAGGTACTGGGCAACCGCCCCCTTGTCCGCCTCTTCCATCACACCGGACCTCACCTCATTTTCCCCGTCAAGGGCGGTATAATCAAACAGAGCCATGTGTAACACCTCTGCAGACCCGGACAACCTCGGACAGGGTTGTTTTTCCTTCTTTTACCTTGTTCAATCCGTCGATAAACATGGGCTGAAAACCCTCGTCCTCGGCAATCTTCTCCAAAACATCCTGGTTCACAGCCTGGGAAATGCCGCGACAGAGCCCCTGACTCATGCTCAGAAGCTCATAAATGCCGATGCGGCCCGAATAGCCGGTGGAAGAACAATAGGAGCAGCCCTCACCCGTAAACATCTCAAAATCACCCCCCACAGCCTGCATGATCTCTTTACTGAGATGCACATCCAAAGCGCCGGGCATGACGACCCGGCACTTGGGACAGATACGCCTGACCAGCCGCTGGGCCAGAATGCCTCGTAATGATGATGCAATTAAAAAACGCTCAACACCAATATCAATCATCCGGGTCACGGCGGATACGGCATCATTGGTGTGCAGGGTAGAAAAAACAAGATGTCCTGTAAGGGATGACTGAACGGCGATTTCAGCGGTATCAAGATCGCGGATCTCACCCACCATGATGATATCGGGATCCTGGCGAACAATGGAACGCAGCCCCTTGGCAAAGGTCAAACCGATTTCAGGATGAATCTGGATTTGGTTAATACCGTGCAACTGGTACTCCACCGGATCTTCCAGGGTGATGATCTTGTTGTTGCCCGAATTGATCTGATTCAGGGCACAGTAGAGGGTTGTTGTTTTGCCGCTGCCGGTGGGGCCCGTGACCAGGATGATGCCGTTTGGCACCATGATCAGATCCCTGAATTCTTTTTCAATTTCCGCCGCCATCCCCAGATGACTCAAGTCAAGGATAATACTGCCCTTCTCCAGGATGCGGATAACCACGCCCTCGCCATAAATTGTCGGCATGGTGGAAACCCGGAGATCCACCTCATGACCACCGATGTGCAAAGAAATTTTTCCGTCCTGGGGAATCCGTCTTTCGGCAATATCCAGGGTGGCCAGTAATTTGATCCTGGAAATGATCGCCGCCTGCATGCTCATCGGCGGAATTTCATAATCGTGGAGAATGCCGTCGATGCGAAAACGAATCAACTGCCCTTCCTCAAAGGACTCGATATGAATATCGCTGGCCCTCCGGTTCAAGGCCGTATCGATCAGGGTGTTGACGTACTTGATGACCGGCGCTTCCGAGGCCATGTCTTTCAGCTTGTCAATATCAGACTCATCAACCAGGGAACTGTCTGCAGCCTCAACATCGGAACCCAGTTCATACTCCTTGTCCATTATTTTTTTCAAGGTGGCTTCCAGGGTGAGCTGGACCTCGAACGGTTCAGGCAGAAGAATCTCCACGGCAGAAAAAATATCACCGTCCTTGGTATCGTTCAGGATGAGAATATTTTTATCACCCCGTCTGATCAAGGCAAAATGATGTTCCCGGTGAAAAAGGGAAGAGATATCAAGAGAGAGGAACTCGTCATCGGACTCCGGTGAATAAATATCGAACGAGAACTGTTCCGCAAGGCCGGCAAGGAGATCCTCTTCGCTGATAAAACCGAGGGACATCAGGATCTCGCCCAGACTCTGGGGTACGGTTTCAAGATGACTCAGGGCCCGCTCAAGCTGATTGGGTTGCAACTTTCCCTGCCGGACCAACAATTCGCCGATTTTTTCTTTTTTTTCAAAAAATACGGAAGTCATATAAAAGAAATACTAAAATTCGACTCTAAAGGCGAGTTTTTTCGAAGATCTCATCAAGATAGCTGGTGGCTGATGGCATAGGACATAGGGGAAAAAACCTTTTTTAATGAAACCTTTGTTCCTGTTGACATCAACGAATCAGCCCATTATTCTTGGCCGTGAAAATCAATACCTTCAAAAGGAAACCATTATGGACAGCAATTGCCTTTTCTGCAAGATCATTAACGGAGAAATCCCGGCGGACAAACTTTACGAAGATGATGAAATTTTTGCCTTCCGGGATATCACCCCCCAAGCTCCGCAGCATTTTCTGGTCATTCCCAAAAAACATATTACCGGACCATCGGCAGTAACAGACGCAGATGAACAACTTATCGGCAGGATGATGCGTGTCGGCGCTGAAATTGCCAACGAGAACGGGATTGGTGACAACTTCCGCGTTGTCCTGAATAACGGCGAAGACGCCGGCCAGAGCGTTTTCCATATCCATATGCATTTTCTCGGCGGCCGGACCATGACCTGGCCTCCGGGTTGATCGGGCTGCCATGCCACCCATTGTCTCACTAGTCGGCAGACCTGATCACGGCAAAACAACCCTGCTCGAAAAACTGATCCCGGAGCTGAACCGACGCGGCTACAGGATCGGCACGATCAAGCATCATGTCCATAAATTTGACATGGACAAACCGGGCAAGGATACCTGGCGCCATAAACAGGCCGGCGCCCACAGCGTCGTTCTCTCTTCCCCCACCGGCCTTGGCCTGATTCGCGATGTTTCCGAAGACACTCCGGTTGAGGAGCTGGTTGGTCGTTATTTCTCTGATGTGGATCTGGTGATAGCGGAAGGCTATAAAAGGCTGGCCCTGCCTAAAATCGAGGTTTTCAGAAACGCGCTGGCTGACACACCTCTGCAAAATCGTGATAAAACCTGGATCGGCATGGTGACGGATCTGAAGCAGGAAGGAGATCTCCCCCACTTTGGCCTGGATGATATCAGCAGAATTGCTGATTTTCTCATTACCACATTCATTAAGCCCGACAAGGAGCAACACGTCTCCCTCATCGTCAACGGCGAAATAATTCCTTTAAACAGTTTTGTCCAGCGCTTTATTGCCAAGTCGGTGACCGGCATGATCTCCTCTTTAAAAGGCTGCCGGGATCCAAAAGAAATTCATCTGACCATCGGGAGATCAAAAAAATAGGGTACCCACAAGGGGCACCCCTACAGTTCGTGGCTATTTTAAATGCCATACGGGTTTGGACGACGTTACGATCTGTTCCAGTTATTTCTTGCCGCTTTCCTTGACCCAGGTCAGAGCCAGGGACGACTCCCGGCAATACTCCACACATTCGCCGCAGTTCCAGCAGTAGCTTGATTCAGCCTCACCAATGGCGGGATTGAGCCCCAAAGGACAGGCCCTGGCACACATTCCGCACTCGGTGCAGCTTTCCTCATCCCGCACCACGCGCAGCTTTCTTTTGCTGCCCAGAAAAGCCAATAATCCGCCCAGAGGACAGAAATAGCGGCAGAAAAAGCGCCTGGTGACAAGATTGGCAACAAGAACTGCGACAACAATCAGACCTTCCAGGGTCAGGGTTTTAAAAAAGACCGCCATCATCATTTCCCGGCCCACCAGGCCCGGCGGCGAAAGAAAGACAAAGAGCGGCGCGCCCAGAATCATGGTGAGAAGCAGCTCTGCCAGCAGGACGTACCAGATGATTGTTTTGGGCAGAAGGAAATGATCCTTTCTTAATTTTTTCCTGGAAAAAAGTTTCAGAAAACGGTCACTCAGATCGGAAAGAAAATGGATCGGGCAGATCCAACCGCAGAAAACCCGGCCCAGAAACAGGGCAAGGAGCACCGGAACCACCATGGCCGTCAACAGGGGCAGGTAAAGACGTTTGGCCACCAATATACTCTCCAGGCCTTCCAGTGGAGAGACAAACCAGAGGTTGCCGATGCCCAGGGACTGATACCAGCCCTGGACAAAATCAATACGAAAATAAAAATTCAGAAAAGGGGCAATAATAATGAGCAGCAAAGCGCCGCTCTGAACCAACAGCCGCCAGCGCCGGATATGCTGTCTCTTCTTTGCCTCACTCATGACTCTTGCGTCCGGCTGTAAAGAGGTTCAATGTTAATGGCCTTTGTGCCGTCTTCGGCTGTAATGGGGCAGGCATGGACACAGATGCCGCAGCCGGTGCACTGTTTTTCATTAACCACCGGCCTCAATTCATCCAGTATGATGGCCTTGTCCGTAAAGGGACAGATGTTGTAACAGGTGCGGCACAGGGTCTGACCGATCCAGGTGTAACAGCGGTGGCGGTTCACCACGGCCAGCCCCATGCGGGTCGCTTCCTGCTTAACCGGCTGCAGGGTGCCCGTCGGGCAAACCTCCACGCATTTCATGCAGAGATAACAGGGAATGGTTTCGACAAAAATCAGCGGAGTGCCGGCATGGACGCCATGGCGACTGTCCAGAGGGATAATACAGTGATAAGGGCAGACCTCAACGCAGCGGCCGCAACGAATACAGGTTCCAAGAAAAATCTTTTCCGTAACTGCGCCCGGTGGCCGGAGACGATTCGTGGTCACCGGTGAGGAAAGAAGACCAGCTTCCGATTTGACTCCCACCGCCAGCAGGGCCGAGGACAACAGGCCGCCAATAAACAGTCGTCTTTCTGTCCTCTTTTCTTCTGTTGGTGAATTACTGTCTGATTTCATCACGGGTCGCTCTTCTCCACCTCATCCTCAACGTTGAGATAGGTCATGCCCAGGGAGAGTACGCCATCAATCTTCTGAATGGACTTGGTCATTTTCTCCATTTCTTTGGACGAATCGCTCTCAAGCACGGCAACCACGTTGCCCTGTTCGTCCGAGCCATAGAGCGAGACTCCCGGACGCCTCTCCAATTCCGCCACGATGTCATCCCTGACCTCGGAATCAACCGTGATAACAAATCCACCCACAGGCATCGACTCTTCCTCTTTTTCAAAGTCTTTAGGCTGAAGACAGAAGGCTGAAGGATTGACGAGTTACCTGAAGAGATAAAGTATTACCAGCCCTTCAGCCTTCAGCCTAATACCTTAAGCCTTCAACTACACCAGATACGGCCGCAACGGTGTCGGCCCGGAAACCCGCTTCACCTGGCAGGCGCAGATCTTGAATTCCGGTTCCTTGGAACCCGGATCATAGGCATCCTTGGTCACCTTATTGATCATCCGATCCGGATGCTGATCATGCCAGTAGGCAAAGACCATGCCCTCGATGGGTCCCTCATAGACCTTGGCGGGCATAATATTAACACCACGTCGGGACTTCAGCTCAACCATGTCACCGGGCTTGATCCCGAGCCTGGCGGCATCCTTGGGATTAACCTCGACATAGGCATAAGGATTGGCCCGCAGCAGCTCGGGCACCCGGCCTGTCATACTCATGGTATGCCAGTGATCAATAATACGCCCGGTGGAGAGGTAGAAGGGATATTCCGCATCCGGAATTTCCTCGGGATCGGCTTGGGGCCGGAGCCAGATCCACAGGGTGCGATCCGGATGGGCATGTCCGTAAAACTGATAGGGCAGATCGTTTTTCGACTCGGTAGTGGCCATGGGATCCATTCCCTTGACAAATTTCTTCACTGTGCCGCCGGTTCTGGCATACTCTTCGGTGAGCGCCGGCCACTGGACACCGTCCGCCATTTCTTTCAAGACATCATAGGTGGCTCCCCCGAGATCGTTATCACGTCCCTTGGTGACCTTTTGAGTATACTCATCCCAAATCGCCTTGGGCAGCTCATAGTCTTCTTCCTTGCCGATAAAGGGTTCAACACATTTGGCAATGACTGGATCGTTGAGTTTCTGGGCCAGCTTCAGGGCCCATTCACGGACGATCCAGACCTCGGGTTTGGCCTCACCCGGCGCATCCACCGCTTTTTGGGTCAATTGAGAACGGCGCTCGGTGCAGCCGTACACTCCGGTTTTTTCAAAATGAAAGGCCGTGGGCAGCACCAGATTTGCCGTCTCCGTGGTCAGGGTCGGAAAAATATCAGTGCAGACGATAAAGACATCCTCCCGGGCCATGCCTTTATTATACAAGTTACAGTTGGGCAAACTCTGGACCGGGCTGGTGCAGTTGATCCAGATGGCCTTTATTTTCCCCTCATTAATGGCAGTAAACATGGCCATGGTATGATAGCCGGGTTTCGGGGGAATCCTGCCCTTGGGAATACCCCAGGCCTCTTCCACCTGGTTGCGAAGTTTTTCTTTTTTAACCAGCCGGTGACCGGGCAGAATATGACAGAGACCGCCGCCCTCGCGCACGCCGCCGCAGGCATTGGGCTGGCCGGTGAGAGAGAGACTGTCGGCCCCCGGTTTCAAGAGCTGGCCGGTGAGGATATGCAGATTATGGATCAAGTTGTTGGCCCAGACGCCCTGTTTACGCTGGTTGATGCCCATGGTCCACATACTCACCGTTCCTTTGGAGGTGGCAAACCAGCGGGCTGTCTTGCGGATATCATCAGCCGTGGTTTTGCCGCCCATGGTCCTGGCCGCCTTTTCCGGCGTATAATCGGCCACGAATTTCTTGTATTCCTCGAAATCGACCTTAACCTTCTTTCCCTTGCGAAACGTGGTGTAATTATTAACAAAATCCTCATCATAGAGTTTTTCCTGAATGATGACATTGGCCATGGCATTGAGCAGGGACAGATCCGTACCCGGATTGAACTGAATATGGAGGTCGGCAATTCGTGAGGTCTGGGAAATGCGCGGATCAACATTAATGATCTTGACATTGGGGTTATCAAGTTTACGGCGCATCACCCGCCGGAAAACAACGGGATGGGCCTCGGCCATATTACTGCCGATAATAAAGAAACAGTGACATTGTTCAATGTCGGAGTAGCCGCCAATGGGCTCATCCGCGCCAAAGGAGGTGATATAGCCGCCCACGGCACTGGCCATGCAGAGGCGGGGATTTCCTTCCACGTTGTTGGTCTGCAGGCCGCCGCGGAAAACTTTCTGAAAAAGATAGGTCTCCTCGGTCTGGGCCTGGCCCGAGCCATAATAGGCAACCGAGTCATTGCCATGTGTGGTCACATTGTCGGCAAATTTCTCAGCGGCAATATCCAGGGCCTGATCCCAGGAAATCTCCTTGAACTTATCCGTCTTTTTGGCCCGGTACAGGGGCTTGGTCAGGCGGTCCTTATGCTGCATGAATTTCCAGAATTTCATGCCCTTCATGCAGACATAACCCAGATTTGTTCTAGATTCCGGCACACCGCGCAGGGCCACGGGATTGCCGTTTTTGACCCCAAGCTCCAGCCGGCAGCCCACTCCGCACAACCGGCAGCTGCCACGATGCCAGGAATCGGCATCCGCAGCCTGGGCCAGCCCCATCTTCTCCGTGGGCAGATTCATGCCAATATATGAAGCCGCACTGAGGGCGGCTGTTCTCTTAAGAAATTCCCGTCTTGTCTGGGACATAATCATTACCTCGCTAATTTCTATTTTCTATCTTCCGACTTCTGACTCCTGTATCCTGACTTCTATATCCTCTCATTTATGCATCACAAAGGTATGGGCAGGATGACAAGTCCAGCATTGACTGCCGGCAGGAGTCTGATGAAATTCGCCGCTGTGACAAACCGCACAATTGCTGGTTTCCGGCACAACCTGTAAATCTTCATAGGTACCATGGCATTGATAACATTTAACCATACCGATGCCATGACCGGACTGAAACCACTGCTCGTAAATCTCGGGGGTCTCGGTTTTATGGCAGTCGGAACAGGCAATATACTGTTCCTGCTCGGTTAACTCGGGATGTGTGGCAGTTTGCTGTTTCGCCTTATCCTCGGGCGGGCTTGTACTTTGACTCCCGGCACAACCGACCATGGCCACGGATGCCGTAAACGTAAACAGGATGGACAAAATGATTTTTCGCTTCACAGGACTCCCTCCTCTTGCATGAATTGATTTCAACTTTCTTCGTTATAGTATGTGCAAGATATATTCCAGCAATAATTGAGCTGAAATATCGTTCTGATTGGTTTTAGCAGCCCTAACCCACTAAAGTCAGACCTCGTAAAAAACTTTTTATTATTGACTGCAAATCCTTTGTCGGCAAGTAATTTGCTCAAAACTGGACAGTTGGCCTGGGTTAAAAGGTTCAATGTTCAGGGTTCAAGGTTGCTGGTAGCCCTTGAGATAACGGGTACCCTCTTAACTCTGAACCTTGAACCTTGAACGAGACTCCGTGCAAATTTGCAGCAGAATGTCCAAAAAACAGCATTAATTTTTCGATGATTTAACGAGGTCTGAAAGTGGAATAAAACATCAGGTTTTTTAGGACTCTTTTCAGTGCTCGCTTGACGGGTGTAAGTCCCTTAACAGTAGAGGCAGATAGCGAACGGAGAGAGACCTTCGAGTTGTTTATTTCAAATAAATTTTTAAATTTCTTGCCATAAATAACACGAAAATAATTTCTAAGGGACTAAAAAGGATGTGGCGTTACAAGGCGGTAACAAATGAGACAGAGAGATGTTACCGATTGGTAACAAAACATAGAAGAGGCAGAGGCTCAAAGGGGTATCCCGCTGCCCTTTTTTGATCAAAAAAAATTCTCAATCGGAAATCCGGTGTGATTTCAATTTTTCCCAAAGATTTTTCCGGGAAATGCCCAGCAGGCGGGATGCCTCGGTCTTGTTGCCGCCGCTTGTGCGCAGGGCCTTAAGGAGGCAGGTCTTTTCAGTCTGCATCAGGGCATCGCTGAGTTTCATGGATGTGACAGGCGCAACTTCATCATGACCGGTCAGATCGACGGGAAGTTCCCAGGATTGAATAATTGATGACGGGGCAAGAACGGCAAGACGTTCAATAATATTTCTCAATTCACGGACATTTCCCGGATAATGATAGGCTGTCAGCACAGCCAGGGCTTCTTCCGACAGGCGCATGGACATGCCCCGTTCCTTAGAAAAATCATTCAAAAAATAAGTGCACAGTTCCGGGATATCCTCCTTCCGTTCCCGCAGAGGCAGTATTTCCACGGGTATGACCTGGAGACGATAAAAAAGATCCTCACGGAAACGGCCCTTTTTCACCTCTTCAAGCAGGTTTTTCGCTGTAGAACAAATCACCCGGACATTGACCCTGACTGTTTTGACGCCGCCGATACGTTCGATTTCTCTCTCCTGCAGAACCCGAAGCAACTTAGCCTGGAGATCAAACGGCATATCACCGATCTCATCAAGCAGTATGGTGCCGTTATCGGCCAATTCAAATTTGCCCATCTTTCGGCAAACAGCACCGGTAAAAGCGCCTTTTTCATGACCAAAAAATTCGGATTCCATCAATCCATCGGGAATAGCGGCGCAATTTACGCGGATATAGGGCCCGGCGGCCCGGCGGCTTCCCTGGTGAATCGCGGCGGCGACAAGTTCCTTGCCGGTGCCGGACTCACCGGTGATCAAGGCAGTGGAGTCGGTTGGCGCCACCTGGCGGATCAGGTTGAGGAGAGACTGGGTGGCCGGACTCGAGCCGATAATGACCTGATGTCTCGCGCAGCATTCCCGCAGAGACTGGTATCTGACCTTCATACTCTGCATCTCAAGAATGCGATTGATCCTGATGACCAGATCATCCATATCAAAAGGCTTTAAAAGATAATCATCAGCCCCTTTTTTCAGACACTCCACTGCGTCATCCGAACTGCCGAAGGCCGTCATTAAAATCACGCCGGTTTCCGGCGCCAGACTTTTGACTTCTGCCAGCAGCCTGGATCCGTCCATGCCGGGCATGCGGATATCGGAAAGGACCAGATGATATGAATTTTCCCCGATCCTCTCAAGCGCGGCCTCGCCGTTCTCCACTTCATCAACCTTCCAGCCGTATCCGCTGAGATGATCGTGCAGGGTGACGCGCATGATTTCATCATCCTCGACCAGCAGGATGCTTCCCTTTACCAACGTCTCCGCATGCAAGCAGTTCATGTTTTATCCTTATTTTCGACTTCAGAGGCTGCCGGCAGCTCAATATAAAAACAGCTCCCTTGTCCCTCTTTACTTTTCACCCGAATCCTGCCCCCCATGCGCTGGATCAGCGTATAGGTCACGGACAACCCCAGGCCGGTTCCCTCACCCACATCCTTTGTTGTAAAAAAAGGCTCAAAAATCTTGGATAAATTTTCCAGGGAAATGCCGGTACCGGTATCTTCAAACTCCAGGATAACAACCCCATTCTCCTTCCGGCTTCTAACTGTCAGGATGCCGCCATCCGGCATGGCCTGAATCGCGTTCATGCCGACATTCATCACGACCTGCTTCAAGGCCTCCTTATCAACCGGAAAAGAACGCCTGACCTCCAGATCCAGTTGCAGAGCAATATTTCTTAAGGCATAACTGAGCAGCTCGCAGCATTCCCTGATCAAATCATCCACTTTCACCATTTGCGGATGAAGGGATTCCTGGCGGCCAAAATTCAGCAACTGGCGGACAATATGTTTGACCCGGTTCAAGCCCTTGACCAGAAGCCCAAGATAGCGTTGCTGTGCCCGAGGATCATCCGCTGTTTTTTCCATAATTTTTACACAGTTCAGCATACCGGCCAGGGGATTGTTTATTTCATGGCCAAGTCCGGCCACCAACCGGCCAAGAGCGGCCTGTTTTTCATTATAGATGACCTGCTCCTGGGTGCGGGCCAGTTCCCGACGTGAAACGGTCAAGCGCTGACAAAGATCCATAAACGACAGAGAAAGACGGCCCACCTCATCATTTCCCGCCGGCAGCCGGACATAAGCCTCACAGTTCGTCTCATCGGAAAGACCGTCCATAGCTGTGGCCAGCCTGGCCAGACGGCGGGCAACGAGTGTGTCAAAAAGGACAAAAATAACCAGACTTACCAGACAGATAGTGACCACGCCGATCATCAGCAGCATTTGATTGTTTCGGGCAATAGCCTGATATGCCCAATCCATGGGAACCGTGACACTGAGACCGCCGCGAATGTGCCCGACCTCGTACCCCTGCTTGCCATGGCACTTGAGACAACCAGACTCAACATAAAGAGGGGCAAGATAACGCAGGAACTTGCCATCCTGGCGCGTTTCGACCTCAATTGCTTCAGTGGCGCCTTTCCTGAAACGTTCAAGACCTTTCCTTTCAAACTCATCCGGCGCATTGGCCGGATTGATCGGATGAAGACTAATCACGCCATATTGACAGAAACCTTCTTCGGCAGCATAAAAAGAAAGCTCCCTGGTCACCATGGCCGGATTCCGCTTCACCAGCCAATGGCCGGAACTGTCACGAATCTCTCCACCCGGAAGAAAGGGGTTTGCTTCAACCCCGTCTCTCTTCCGCAGAAAAAGACCATTATGATCAGCTACCCATTGCCTGGTCAGGCGAATCTGCCTGTGCAGCATCCGGGCCTGATTGACAGCCTGCTCAAAGACCAGTTTTTGTTGAAACGAGGAAGTCCGGTAAAAAGTAAAACCGTATGAAAGGACAACAATGGCTCCGACAAAGATGATGAACCTGGTTTTTAAATGCACAAGATGTCCTTCTGTCTGTTTTGAAAAAAGCCATGTTACCAAATGGTAACATGGTCTGACAAGGCTTTGTTACCATGGGGTTGAAAATTTCTCTATCCAGCTAAAATTGAGTTTGGAGTTTCGGATCTTTGTCATATTCTTTTTTATGGCCGGCATGACCCACCCTACGAAAAATCAATGAGTTAGAAAAAGCAGAGTGTGCACCAAAAATTGTAATCCCCCTAACTCCAGTAGCCCTATCAGTATATTTACAATTTAAGAATCGTCGGAACACTCTTTGCATTGACAAGAAGCTATTGTAACAAATAAGCTGTGTAACGATCCTAATTAGGAAAAAAGGAGGTGATTCAATGACGTTAGATAGAACGCAGCGTAAGTCGGGAACAGGAAAAGTCCTGTTTGTGGGACTGGCACTTGGTCTCCTGTTGGCCGTTGTAACTGTCCTGGCTTCCGGATTCATGGTTGAGACAACCAACACTGACACATTCTGTGTGAGTTGCCATGCCATGACACCTTTTCGCACAGCCTGGCAGAACTCGGTTCATGGCGGCCAGAATCCCCAGGGATTTACAGCCCAATGCGTGGACTGCCATCTTCCCCATGGCAATTTCATCGAATACTTTGTGACAAAGGCCAAAACAGGCACGTCAGACGTAATTAACAACCTGACATTTGACCCATACACTTTTGATTGGGCAACCAATGCCGAAGAAAACCGTCTGCATTTCACCTATGACAGCGCCTGTCGCCATTGTCACCATAATCTAACTCCGCCCGGCTTACCCTCCGGCGGTTTTATTGCCCATCGTTCATATTTGCTTGGGAACACAGACAAGCAGTGTGTCAGTTGCCATCCCCATGTCGGCCATAAAGACATGATTGAAACAGCAACTCAATTTTTTCAGAAGAAATCTTGAAGGTAAAGAATTACAATACAAATCAGGCAAAGAGCCACCAACTCATTTTTTTCATTGAAAGGAGAAAAATATGAAGAAAAAATTCAGTAAAATTCAAATAGCCGGTTTTGTCCTGCTGGCCGGAGGCCTGTCAGTCTCTGTGGCCCAGGCGGAAGGGGTCAATCTTTTAGGAACAAAAGAGCTTGTGGTCAAGCGGTCCATTAGCGAGGACGCCAGCAAATGTATCGAGTGTCACGCCAAAAAGACTCCGGGCATTGTCGAGGGATGGAAAGAAGGCAAGATGGCCCATGCCGCCGTCACCTGCTACGACTGCCATGTGGTTGACAAAACCTCTCCCATGGCCAGCCAGTGTGAGGGCATCAAGGGCACCAAGATCTTTATCTCCCCCATGGTCTCCTCTAAAACCTGTTCCCGCTGCCACCCCGAAGAGGTTGAGCAGTTCCTGAAAAGCGGTCATGCCGATCTTTCCAGGGCAGCTGTTTATGATAAAAACAAGGCCGGCGGCAAGCTCGTTGCCCTGCAGCTCCACCATGAAGGCGGCGCGTTCATGGGCGTTAAAGAGGGTTCCGCGACCAACATGGCCTCCCGCCGTTCCGGCTGCCAGATGTGTCATGGCTCCGAGGTTGAGGTTGGCCCGGACAACAAACCGATTAACAGCTCCTGGCCCGCCGGCGTCGGCACCCTGTATCCCGACGGCTCAGTGGGAACCTGTACGGTCTGTCATACCCGCCATGGTTTCCACGTTGCCGAGGCCCGGAAACCCGAGGCCTGTGCCAGCTGCCATCTTGGCCCGGACCATCCGGATATCGAGATCTACATTGAAAGCAAGCACGGCCAGGTCTTCCTGACCCAGGGTGAGGAATGGAAATGGGACAGCGCTCCGGATACTTGGGAGCCGGGCGATTACACCGCCCCAACCTGTGCTGTCTGCCATATGAGCGGCATTGGCGAACTGTCCACGACTCATAATATCAATGAGCGTCTCAAATGGGATCTGATGCATAAGAGAAGCGAGATTCGCAGCGGCGTCCGTGGTGACGGCGAGAAGGGTGATGTCCTGATGCGCAAAGTTTGTATCAACTGTCATGGCAAGACCCATACCGACATGACCAGGAAGACCCTTGACGATTCGGTTGCCCTGTACAATGAATACTGGGATCGTGCAGTTGTCATGAAAAAAGAGCTGGCCGAGAAGGGATTGCTGAAGCAAGACGCCTGGCGCGACGGCTTCCAGGAACTGATGTACTTTCTCTGGCATCATTGTGGCCGCCGGGCCCGCCAGGGTGCAGCCATGAATGGACCGGATTACGCCCACTGGCATGGATTCTTCCAGATCTTCCAGGTCTTCAAGGACATGCAGGACATCCATGAATGGCGAATCAAAAACAACAAGATCGAAGAGCTGAGCACTGTCATGAGCACCGGTCCTGAGTGATAATATCTAGGTTGTTTAGTCCCTTAGAAATTATTTTCGTGTTATTTGTGGCAAAAAATTCAAAAACTTCTTTGAAATAAACAACTCGAAGGTCTCTCTCAGTTCGCTATCTGCCTCTACTGTTAAGGGACTTATCCTAAAAAACCTGATGTTTTATTCCACTTTAGTGGGTTAGGCTGTAGGCTAAAGGCTATTAGTTTTCCAGGTTTGCGATGTAACAGGCTCACCTCTCCTAACAGTCTAAAGACTACAGCCTTTCGACCTGAGCAGTTACAAATTAAAAAAACTCCCGGCTTTTTGCCGGGAGTTTTTTTTTGCACAATTTGATTTCAGGTTGATCCATTCAGCAGTTCTGGTATCTTTGCCTCCCATGAAAGTTACTCCAATCACGGATACAGCCGGTGTCATCCTGGCCGGCGGCAAGAGCAGACGCTTCGGCTCCAATAAGGCCCTGGCCGATATAGACGGCTGCCCCATGATTGAACACGGCGCCGCCCTGTTAAACGATCTCTTCACGGAACGTTTGCTGGTGACCAATACCCCCGACTATTATCATTTTTTAAACTGGCCGGTCACCCCGGATATCTTTCCCGGTGCCGGTCCCCTGGCCGGCATCCATGCCGCCCTCAAACAAATCAATTGCGGTCGGGCCTTTATAACCGCCTGTGACATGCCCCTCATCAACTCCAGGCTGATTCAATTTCTCTGTGAACTTCCCGGGGACTGGGACATCATCGTTCCCTGGCTTGACAGGGGTCCGGAACCGCTTTACGGCGTGTACCGAAAAAGCTGCCTTGAGGTGATTGAAAATAATCTGCTCAACGACCAGCGTAAAATCCGGCTGATCTTTGATCAGCTGAAAATCCGCAAGGTCTCCCTGGAAGAAATCACACCCCATATTTCCGACCTGAAAACTTTCGTTAACATCAACCGTATTAGCGACCTTGCCAAGCTGCCAAAGAATTCCGACGGCCGTTATTCAAATCAGCAAAGTGAGCATCCGCCATGCTGACCCTGGCTGAGGCACAAAAACTGATCCTGCAGAATGTGACCCCAACCCCATCGGAAAGCGTCCCGCTCATCAAAGGCCTGAACCGTGTGGCCAGCCGGCCAATCCGGGCCGGTCTTGCCGTGCCCCATTTTGATCAATCCGGCATGGACGGATTTGCCGTGCGCAGCCGGGATCTTGCCGGATCGCGGCAAGCCGGCCCTGTTCAACTTACGATCAACGCTGAAATCAGCGCCGGGCAAATGGACATTCCTGTTCTTGGCAAAAATGAAGCCGTGCGGATCATGACCGGAGCCCATCTCCCGATCTCCGGAGATCAGGTTATTCCCTTTGAACAGTGCCATGAGCAAAATCAGACTATTTTCGTCAACCAGGGCTCCCGCCCGGGATTGCATATCAGGAAAGCCGGCTGTGATCTCCGAAAAAACCGGATCATTTTTAAAAAAGGGGAAAAAATATCTCCTTCCCATCTCCACCTCCTGGCCAGTAGCGGAGTTGAAAAAATTCAGGTTTACCGGAAACCCGTGGTTGCCATCATCTGCACCGGCAGCGAGCTGGTGACAGACTCTCCCGCGCCCGGGCAGACCATCGGCTCCAACAGAATCCTGTTGAACTGCCTCGTCAAGAAGGCCGGCGGGAGTCCCCGGGACATGGAGCCCGTTGCCGATCAGGCAGCGGCCATTGGCGAAGCAGTGCGCGGAGCTCTGGACAAAGATACCCGGATGATCATCACAACCGGCGGCATGGGACCCGGCAAATTTGATCTGGTCTCTCAATGCCTCCAGGACGCCGGGGTGGAATTTCTTTATCAGCGCCTGAATATCCGTCCCGGTAAATCCACGGCTTTCGGCATGAAAGACAATACCCTGTTTTTTGCTCTTCCCGGTCCGCCGCCGGCTGTCCAGACCCTTTTCTGCGAACTTGTCCGGCCGGCACTCCTCAAGCTGCAGGGGGATCACTCACCGGGACCGCACCCTCTCCGGATTCGACTCAAACAGAAAATCGTTTCAAAAAAGAAAGGGTTCCTCTCACTGAAAAGTGCAATGCTCACATTAAAATCAGGCCATCTCTCTGTCCAATCGGTATCCAGGGGGGAAGCAGCCAATTCCGTAATCCTGATTCCGCCCCATCGTCGCCACCTGAACAAAGGCGAAATGGTGACGGTTCACCCATTTTACGGTATAATGAGCTGATTTGAAGCCGAAGGATTTCAAATTTCGGGATGCAAATTTTTTACAGACCGCAATCCGCATTCCGAAATCCAAAATCATATATGAAAAGGACCTCCAACCATGCTTGAACTGCGTTTTATCAGGGAAAACATTGATCTTGTAAAAGAAAAAATTAAATTCCGTAACATTGAACATTCACGTATCGATGAGTTTATTGCCATAGACAAAAAAAGACGAGAGCTGCTCTCCGAAGTCGAAGGACTCCGCAACCGGCGCAAGACGGTTTCCCAGGAAATTGCCGAACTGAAAAAGAAAAAAGAGGATGCCGATGGCCTGATTGGTGAGATGAAAACAGTGGGTTCCAGGATCAAGGAACTGGATAAACAACTGGCAATCATTGAAGAGGACCTGGAAGAGATTGTCATGGAAATCCCGAACCTGGCCCATGACTCCATTCCCTTTGGCAATGATGACGGCGATAACGTCGAAATCAGAAAATGGGGTACGGTTCCTGAATTTGATTTTGAACCAAAAGCCCATTGGGAACTTGGCGAGGCTTCGGGGACCATGGACTTTAAAAGGGCCGCCAAGCTGGCCGGGGCCCGCTTCTCCATTCTCAAGGGGATGGCCTCAAGACTTGAGCGGGCTCTGATCAACTTCATGATGGATCTTCATACCCAGAAACATGGTTATGAAGAGGTCCTGCCGCCCTTTCTGGTCAACAGTGCCACCATGACCGCCACAGGCCAGCTGCCTAAATTCGAGGAGGATCTTTTCAAGGCTAAAGGCTGGGATCTCTATCTGATTCCCACGGCCGAGGTGCCGGTTACCAATATCCACCGGGATGAAACCCTGACCGAAGCCGAGCTGCCGATTAAATATTGCGCCTACACTCCCTGTTTCCGCTCCGAGGCCGGATCATACGGCAGGGACACCAAGGGAATGATCCGCCAACACCAGTTTGACAAGGTGGAGCTGGTTAAATTCACTACCCCGGAAAGATCTGATGCCGAACTTGAAGCACTGCTGGCCGATGCCGAGGAAGTTCTGCAACTCCTGAAGCTGCCTTACCGGGTTGTGACGCTGTGCTCCGGCGATCTTGGCTTTTCCGCAACCAAGACCTTTGATATCGAAGTCTGGATGCCGGCCCAGAATAAATACCGGGAAATTTCATCTTGCAGCAACTTTCTGGATTTCCAGGCCCGGCGCGGCGGCATTCGCTATCGGCCCGAGGGGAAGCAGAAAAGCGGTCTGGTTCACACCTTGAACGGTAGTGGTCTTGCCGTGGGACGCACCCTGGCCGCTATTTTTGAAAATTTTCAGAAAAAAGACGGCGCCATTGAGATTCCTGAAGTGCTGGCTCCTTATTTTAAGAATCGGTTTGCGTAGATGAAGCAGGTTGATAGGCTGTAGGCTGAAGGGACAAAGAGGAACCCCACTTTGCCGGGGGATCTGGAACCTGTTGAAATTAAAGTATTTACAAACGGGAAAAACTTTCTTGGTAACTTCCCAATAAGTGGTGATGTACTGACAACCTCCCCCTTTGGAAAAGGGGGATTGAGGGGGATTTGTTTTTAGGTTGCCACCACTTATCGGGGTGCCTTTCTCAGACTGAACAGGTTAAAATCTGAACAAAAAAAAGCCGGGCGGAAATAAATTTCCGTCCGGCTTTTTTTTAAAAATATGGGTAACTGTTCGGGTTAGTAAGGCTAACAATCTAAATACCTACAGCCTATCAACCTAAACATCTAGACAGTCAAATCATCACGCAATGCTTTCCTGGGGCCGCCATGCCCGGCAGTTGACCAATCGCGGATGGGCATAATCCGGTTCATCATCTCCTGGCTGTCAATGCGTCCCAGACGATCGTGAATCGACTGCCAGATACATTCAACCTTTGGATTAATCTCACACTTGCCATCCACGGAACCACCACAGGGGCCGTTCATTAAACTTTTAGCGCAACGGGCGACCGGACACAAGCCCCCGGTAAGATGAAGAATACAGTCACCGCAGCCGGCGCATTGTTCGGTCCAGACACCCTGGTCTTCGGAACCGCCGAAAAAGGTGGTATTGACAGCCGGATAAACCTTGGCTGTAGGGAGCAGATTAGAGATAAAATTGACCCCTACACCGCATGCCATGGAGACGACGGCATCGTACTGGCCATCCCATTGATCAATCCCGTCGATATATTCCTTATCGCACTGTCTGACCAGTGTGCCTTCAATGGTTTCAACCTCTTTACCCTGCTTCTTCATACCGAGACGGATAAGAGAGGCGAGAATCTCGACCTCCCGCTCACCCCCGGCTGAACAGACTGTTACACAACCCCGGCAGCCCAGTACCAAAATACGCTTGGCATCCTGCACCATCCCCAGCACTTCATTCATCGGTTTCCGTTCGGCAACTATCATTTACTCTCTCCCTTTAACGGGCAGGGGCCCAGCTCGGTTATCCGTTTATCCATCTTCTGGCCGGCCTCAATAAATTCAGGATGAAAGCCGCGCGCCTGGTGGTACATTTCAATTCGTTCCGGTTCAACGTCAAGTTCCGCCAGGGCCTTTTTAATGGCCAAAACCCGCTTCGCGGCCCGCTGGCTGCCCATGACGTTATGACATTGATCCGTGGGACAGCCGACAACATAAACGCCGTCAGCCCCGTCTTCAAATGCCTTCAGCAAAGTGCTCACCTGGAGCTTGCCGGTACAGACCAGCCGGTTCAAGGTGATCGACTCGGGAAGACCATCTTCTTTCAGGCCTTTTTCACCTTCGGCCAGGGTCTGCTGAGAGGTATAATGACAAGTAAATGCTTGAATATCAGGAGTAAAACTCATCTCTTTTCTCATTCGTAACTATTTAGGTCGGGCACCAAATTGCCTAACCACAGTTCCGTAACTGTTCAGATGTGCCTTAGATTCGTTTATTTAGGTCTGCGAAGCGTTCTTGTGTACTCAAGCAGGACTAAATGAGCGAAGATGAGGTGCAGCTGAAAGTTACTCCCATTCTTAGTTTAGGCGCCGCAGGCGGCAATCAACCGCTCGTCCTCGGACTCATTTAATTTTATCGCCTGGGCCGGACATTCTGCCACACAGATGCCGCAGGCCCGGCATTGCTCAGGGTCAATGGCGGCAACGCCCATATCGTCAATCTTAGGAATCTGCCAGGGACAAACCCGAACACAGGTGAGGCATGATACGCAGAGATCCCGCTCAACCCAGGCAGCCTTACCTTTGTCCAGAAGATCCTGGCCGGTAATGATACCCTCATCCATGGCCATCTTCCGCAGGGCCGCCATGATATCAGCAAAACGGACATCCTGGGGACAGACAAAAACGCAGCTTTTACACTGGGAACAGTACCAGAGCATATCCGAATTCAACACCCTGTCTTTCAGGCCCATGCGAATCATGTGAATGATTTTACGCGGATCAAAATCAGGAATAGCCTGACTGACCGGACAGATCCCGCTGCATGCCCCGCAGGAAAAACAACGATTCAGATATTCACCGCCGGGAATTTCAGTCACTTCCGCACTGAAAGCGGCATTTATCTCTTTATTGGTGATTCCCATGTTATCCTCATTAT
>JAYEPA010000218.1:27653-29722 GCA_034723545.1 Thermodesulfobacteriota bacterium
GTCACCTCATGGCGCTGCATGATACTCAGGGCATCAGCGGCAAGGAGGTCGGCATCAATACTTTTCGGTTTCGGTGTCATGGCATCTGCCGGCATCAAACCCGCTAGATCGGTGCCATTTGCCAACAACCGCCTGATATCGCCATCGGTAATAATGCCGCTGACCTTGTTTTCATCATTCATGACCAGTACCGCACCCACATTTTTTTCGTTCAGTATGGCCACGGCATCGGAAAAAGTCGTTGTCTCGAAAACCGCCGGAATAAGATCCCCGGTAAGCATGACCTCGGAAACCTTGGTCATGAGACGTTCCCCCAGGCTGCCGCCGGGATGATTCCTGCGGAAATCACTGGCGGCAAACTGTTTGCGATCCAGCAAAACAACGGCCATGGCATCACCCATGGCCAGGGCCGCCGTGGTGCTGGCAGTAGGAGCTAATCCCAGGGGGCAGGCCTCGCGAGGCACAGCAGCACTCAAAACAACATCGGCAAATTCCGCCAGACTGGAGTTGACATTACCGGTGAGAGCAATTGTTTTTATTCCCCGTTTTTTCAGGGTTTGCAGCAGCATGGGCAGTTCAGCGGTTTCACCGCTGTAGGAGATGGCCAGCACCACGTCGTTGGAATCGACAATACCGAGATCCCCATGCATGGCCTCCACTGGATGCAGAAAAAAAGAAGGGGTGCCGGTGCTGTTCATTGTGGCGGATATTTTCTGGCCGACAATCCCCGATTTGCCGATCCCGGTGATAATCAGCCGACTGGGACAGGCCATGATAAGGTTGATGGCCCTGTCAAACTCCGGACCGATCTGGTCCAGCAGGGCGGTAATCCCCTCTGCTTCTATTTTCAGAACTTCTTTTGCGAGGTCTTGGGACATAGTTTATCCCTTTTCCAAGGATTCCTTGCTGAAATCCAGGTCCGGGGCAACCGGATAAATATTATCGAAACAGGCAAGACAGAATGTATCCCTGTCCCGGCCCGTGGCCTCCACCAGCCCATCAAGGCTCAAATAATGAAGAGAATCCAGGCCTAGATAATCGCGGATCTCCTCAATTGTGTTCTCGGCGGCGATCAACTGGGAGGAAGAGGGAAAGTCAATGCCGTAATAGCAGGGATGACGAGTGGGTGGGCAGCTCACCAGCATATGAATTTCCTTCACTCCGGCGGCACGCAGGGAACGAACCCTGGATTTCCCGGTTGTCCCCCTGATGACGGAATCTTCAATAATGATAACACGCTTGCCCCGCAAAAAGGAACGGACCGGATTGAGTTTGACCCGGACTGTAAAATCACGCATGGATTGTGAAGGCTGAATAAAGGTGCGGCCGACATAATGGTTACGTATCATTCCCATTTCCAGCGGCAAGCCCGAGGCCTGGGAATAACCGATGGCGGCATAATTGCCCGAGTCGGGAAAAGGCATGACAAAATCGGCATCAATGGCGCATTCTCGGGCGAGAATCTCACCCATCCTTTTTCTGCTTTCATAGACATTAAAGCCGAAAATATCGCTGTCCGGCCGGGCAAAATAGACATGCTCAAAAATGCAGAAGCTGTTCTTTTCTTTGGGCTGGGGAAAAAAGGAATGCAGTCCTTCTTTATTAATGATGAGCACCTCCCCCGGTTCCACGTCCCGTATATATTCCGCCTCCACCAGATCCAGAGCGCAGGTTTCCGAAGCAACGATATAAGATTCATGCCCATTGCTCAATTTCCCCAGGCAGAGCGGTCTGAAACCTTGCGGGTCGCGAATCGCCACCAGATGATCATGATTCATGAGCAGGATGGAATAGGCCCCTTTGATCTGATTGACTGTTTCAGCAATAGCCTTTTTCAGGCCTAGATGCTTATGGCGGGCCAGAAAGTGGACGACGACCTCACTGTCCATGGTGGACTGAAAGATTGAACCCTGATTCTCAAGTTCCTGACGCAGAGCGCGGATATTGACCAGGTTGCCGTTGTGGGCCACACAGGTCGTCTCTCCCTGGTGGGTGGCGGTAAACGGCTGGGCGTTAATAATGTTTGAGGAGC
The DNA here is from genome assembly GCA_034723545.1 of Thermodesulfobacteriota bacterium. Taxonomy (GTDB): domain Bacteria; phylum Desulfobacterota; class Desulfobulbia; order Desulfobulbales; family SURF-16; genus JAGHCC01. Next base: position 29,686 of record JAYEPA010000218.1, read on the forward strand.
CCGTGGTTGAATAACGAACATGTCCCACGGCCATGTG
>JAYEPA010000219.1:0-9492 GCA_034723545.1 Thermodesulfobacteriota bacterium
CAAAAATGAACAATTCCTGACTCACTGAAGCGGTGGTGACCAATGTGTCCGGGAAGCGAAGCGCGGTTAGCTGAGTCATTCTATTTCAATTTCCGTAAAAATAAGGTAAATATTCGGCCAGCACCCCCTCTTTGAACGATCAGGCCTACTCGCATATGAATCAATATAGCTCGCAGACCTAATCGTCCAAATATGGGGCACTATCCAAAATTTACATTTAAGTGGTTTTAGTAATAATTTATTATCAAGCCGAATATTTACAAAATAAGTTATGAAAGGATGCATTTCGTAAAAACTACAAATCAAGCACAGAGCGTACGGAAACCACAGAGGTAACCTATTGTAATAAAAAATATTTCTCTGTGTCCTCTGTGGTGAAAAAAAGACTTTTCGGGTTCATCTAAGGATTCATCTATCTCGTCAAACAGAAACAAAGACCAGGATCATGCAAATGAAACAAAAGCATAAGGAAATAATATCCTTAACCATACTGACGACAATCTACCTGATCAGCATGCCGTATCACCTGGTGACAATGGTGTCTTATTCCATTGGCATCACCTTTATTATAGTATCTACTATTCGAAAAATAAACGGGGTAAGGCCGCCCTGGAATAGCATTGCCAGAATTTACCTGACCGTGGGACTGACAATTAATTTTTTTTACTACCTCTATTTTCGCGCCCTCTTGCTTCAGCTGGAAAAGGCCCAGGGGCCAATGTGATCCTGCAGGCAACACGACATCCACAATGTCATTAACTTAATTTTGTATCTATTCAGCTGCACCCCATCTTCGTCCATTTAAGCCTTTTCGAATAGCACCAGTATGCTTCAAAGTCTTAAATAAACGAATATGGGGCACATCTGAATAGATACATTCGGTGGTTTTAGTTATTTTGAGATACTCGCTGAATAGTTACTTAATTTTTTTTGTTTCTGCGTAGGTTGGGTTGAGATACGAAACCCAACCTACAAATTAGACACCACCTCGTTAAGTTAATGACATTGCCACGGCATCAATAAATTGTCACCTCATACTTCTTCTTCAACTCCTCAATCAGGTCACTCAAGGCGACCCTGTCCTGTTCGGCAAGCAGCGTTGTCTCGATCTGTTTTTTGACTTCGTCAAAAGGAACCTTACCCGGAGCCTGTTTGTCGGTCACCATGATCAGATGATAACCGAATGCCGTGCGAACCGGTTCGCTCACCTCGTTGACTTTTGTTGCAAAGGCGGCCTCTTCAAATTCTTTCACCATCTGCCCCTTACCAAAATAACCAAGATCACCACCATTTATTTTCGAGCCGGGATCCTCGGAATACTCAAGGGCCAGGGTTTCAAACGATTCCCCTTTTTTCAACTTCCCGGCAATCATGTCGATTGTCTCTTTTGCCTTGAGATCAGCCTCAGGCGGCGCATTTTGCTCCACCCTGATTAAAATGTGCCGGGCCCGGATCTGCTCACCCTTCTCGAATTCAGACGCGTGACTATCATAATATGCCTTAATTTTTTCTTCGGGAAGAGATGTTGAGCGGGTGATCCGTTTATCAATGACGGCATCAACAAGGACACGATTACGCAGATCATCAATCTTGGTTTTCACAGCCGGATCCTGATCAAGTTTCATTGCCTCTGCCTCTTGCACCAGGAGTGTCAGTTGAATCCAACGGTTGATCAGTTCCTCTTTCATGGAAGGATTGGATTCCAGCATGACCTGAATCTGCGGAGGCATTGTCTGGACCATGGCTGCAAATTCTTCACTGGTGAAAGCCGTGTCTCCCACCTTTGCCAGAATATCGGAGGATTTTGCGTCCTGATCAGCCAGCACAGGACTGGCGACCAAACAGCAAAAAAAGAAAAGCAGGTTGATACATGTCATTTTTTTCATAAAAAAACTCCTTTTTGATTTGGGATTTCGGATTTTTGATTTCGGAATGAACGAACAAAACCGAAATCCGCATTCCGAAATCAAAATTTGATAGACTCCCTGAGAGCCTAGCGAATCAGAGAGCTGGGCCGGTGCAAGCCCGAAGGGGCCGTGGTATTCGGCATCAGGACAGATTTCCGGCCAAGCAGCGTACCGGGATTCGTCACCGAGTTACAGCCGGTCTGCACATGATCAGCCAGGATCGCACCCAGCTTACGCAAACCAGTGGGGACCAGCTTGTCGGCTGTTCTAATCTTGACATCACCCGGAGTAAAACGCAGGTTTGCCAGTTTGGTGCCGGCGCCGAGATTAACCTCGTTTCCCAGAATACTATCGCCAAGATAAGCAAAATGACCGGCCTTGGCGTCATCAAGAAAGATAGAGTGCTTTACTTCAGTAACATGGCCGACAACACACCGGCTACCGACCAGGCAATATCCTCGAAGATATGCTCCCTGACGGATCTCAGTCCGATCGCCGATGATTGCCGGGGATTTAATCAACGCCCCCGCTTCAATCAACACCGAGCGACCCAATTTGATCCGGTCTCCCAGCAAAACAGCGCCGGCCATAATCACGCTGGCTCCTTCCAGCAGCTCATTATCCCGGTAAACACAAAGTTTTCCCTTTGTCGCGTCGCCGAATTCAATCCTAAAATCTCTTCCGTCCTGAAAAGATTTGTTATAGTAGACAACAGTAGATGATAAAGGTTCACCGTTTCTCGACAAATCCGCAAGTGGAAAATACGACTGGCAATCCATATACTCTTTAAGATCTTTCAAACTGTCCCAGACATGCACTTTGCCCAGCAAAAGCGATTTATGCTTAAATGAAGTAAGATCAAAAAAATCTTCCGGTGATAACATGAATGGATTCCTCTTGCTAGTTATACCCCTGTAGGAGCCCGCCCCTGCGGGCGATAATACGTTGGCTTAAGCTCTTGCCACCAATCGTCCGCAGGGGCGGACTCCTACGGCAGATCTATCCCACAATATTACCGTTATTTGGCTTTAGCTTGACGGCTATGTTGTACAGCGGGCAAATTGTGAAAATTTATCAATTGATCACTATGGTTCAATTTTATTATATGTTCAAGCTGATTTTTAAATGAACGGAAAAAGTGTAACCGTTCACCAAGAGCACGGGTTTCGATAAATTACTTAGCTGTAAGCGTTTACGAAAAAGTTATGAAATTTAGCCTGTTATCCCAGCCTTGACTTCATCTTGTTCTGTGTTTAATTTTGATACACTTTAATTGGCAGCTATACTGAAGGCTTTTATGCTGATGATAAAATACCGTCCACCCTCTCGATGTCTAGAGGTCTTTCTTATCGGCCTTCAATAACTACCTAAAATAATAAAACAAAGACATCATCTCCTTGTTATTCAGCGTGATGAAATGATGTTGCAAAAATATGGAGGTCACTGTGGAAGGTGATTCTTTTGGACTAGGAATGAGTGAATTTTCAGAAGTAAACAAGAAAGATATCCCCGAAGTGCTGCCGATGATGGCGGTTCGTGATGTGGTTGTTTTTAATTATATGATTATCCCTCTTTTCGTCGGCAGGCCTGCCTCGGTAAGCGCTATCCAGGAGGCCCTGACAAAAGACAAGCTTATTCTGCTGACAACCCAGAAAGAATCGGCAATTGATGAACCCGGCCCTGACGATGTTTACCAGGTAGGAATGGTCTGTATGATCATGAGGACCCTGAAATTACCTGACGGCCGCCTAAAAGTGCTGGTTCAGGCATTACACAAGGCCCGAATTAAGAAAACTCTCCAGCAGGATCCATTTTTTCTGACCCGAATCAAATTACTTGAGGAAGAAGAAGGGGAAGGTGATCCGGTTGAGATTGAGGCCCTGATGCGGACGGTCCGGGAACAAACTGAGAAAATCCTGTCCCTTAAGGGCGTCATGTCGGCCGAACTTATGGCGATTCTTAATGATATCGATGAACCAGGTCGACTGGCTGACCTTGTGGTCTCGAATCTCCGACTGAAAACAGAAGAATCTCAATCTGTTCTGGAGACGATTGATGCGATTGAACGCTTGAGAAAAATCGCTGACTTCCTGCATAAGGAACTTGAAGTCTCCACCATGCAGGCCAAGATTCAATCTGAGGCCAAAGAGGAGATGGGGCGGACCCAGCGGGAATATTTTCTCCGGGAACAGCTCCAGGCCCTGAAAAAGGAACTGGGTGAAATTGACGACAAAACCCAGGAGATTGATGAGCTTCGTGAAAAGCTGACTAAAGCCAAAATGCCGACCAAGGTCAAGGATGAGAGCCTGAAACAGTTGAAACGCCTTGACATGATGCATCCGGACTCGTCCGAGGCGGCCCTGATCCGAACCTATCTGGAATGGATACTGGATCTACCCTGGAAAAAAAGCTCCAAGGATCGTCTTGATCTGAAAAACGCCAAAAAAGTGCTGGATGCCGACCATTATGGCCTGGACAAGATCAAGGAAAGGATTCTCGAATATCTGGCAGTGCGCAAACTGAACAAATCCACCAAGGGACCGATTCTTTGCTTTGTCGGTCCTCCCGGGGTCGGCAAAACCTCTCTGGGTCAATCCATTGCCCGGGCCATGGGCAGGAAGTTCCATCGTCTCTCGCTGGGCGGCATGCGGGACGAGGCTGAAATCCGCGGTCATCGGCGCACCTATATCGGCGCCATGCCCGGCCGCATCATCCAGGGTCTGAAAACATCAGGAACGAATAATCCGGTTTTCATGATGGATGAGATTGATAAAGTCGGATCTGATTACCGGGGAGATCCTTCTTCAGCCCTGCTTGAAATCCTTGATCCGGAACAAAATTTTGCATTTTCAGACCATTACCTGAACATGCCCTTTGACCTTTCAAAGGTGATGTTTATTACCACGGCAAATATGTCGGACACTATTCCATCCCCTTTGCTTGACAGAATGGAAGTGATCAGGTTGTCCGGCTATACCCTTGAGGAAAAAGTCGTCATAGCCAGGCGCTATCTGTTGCCCAGACAGATCAAGGAAAACGGCATTCGAAAAAAACATCTCAAACTCGATGATAAAACTCTCAATTATATCATCTCCCATTACACAAGGGAGGCCGGCCTGCGCAGCCTGGAGCGCAAAATTGGTTCAATTTGCCGCAAAGTGGCCCGGAAAATTGCCGAAGGTGCCAAGGGACCCTATGTGATTTCCCGCAGGACCTTGAGTAAGTATCTCGGGCCTCCTGACTTTCTGCCCGAAGCGGAACAGGATACCATTGATCAGCCTGGTCTGGCGACAGGTCTGGCCTGGACGGAAGTAGGCGGCGAGATTCTCTATATCGAGGTTTCACTTTTTAAGGGAAAAGGCGGCTTAACCATGACCGGTCAACTCGGTGACGTTATGAAAGAATCAGGCCAGGCCGCCATGAGCGTCTGTCGTTCGCGTATGTCGAAACTGGGCCTTGATGAGAACTATTTTGATGAAATTGATGTCCATATCCATGTGCCGGCCGGCGCAATTCCCAAGGATGGTCCCTCGGCCGGGGTCACCATTGCTACGGCCTTATATTCAGCGATTTCCGGGAAAAAAATTAAAAACGATCTGGCCATGACCGGCGAAATCACCCTGAGAGGAAGAGTGCTGCCCATTGGCGGCTTGAAAGAAAAAGCTCTGGCCGCCCTGCGGGCCAATATTAAAACCATCATTATCCCGGAACATAACCGGAAGGATTTGGTGGAAATCCCTAAAGAACTGCGCGACAAATTAAAGTTCATACCGGTTAAGAATATAGATCAGATTTTAGCCAAAGCCTTTGTTTGACTTCTCGTAACTGTTCAGAGTTAAGGGCAATTTATCGCCCATATGAATAATACCACTTCTCAATACATGGTGGCATACCGACAACCTCCCCCTTTATCAAAGGGGGATTGAGGGGAATTTTTTATAGATTGCCACCATATTATTGAAATATGATTACCACCGAATTTCAGCCATTATTAGGCACGGTGCTGTAGGAGCCCGCCCTGCGGGCGATAATGCGTTGGCTTGGAGCTCTTGTCAATCGCCCGCAGGGCGGGCTCCTACGTGTTAAATTATTCATACCTACTCCACGTTTTTCAGATTTACGAAAACCTCTGGCAAGGAGCGGCCGGTGAATCAAAACACACAAGAGATGCGGCCCGGCAACCGTTATTGGCTGCTCATTGGCGCTCTCGGTTTTCTTTTTCTGTTGTTTGCCGTATTCTTGTGGTTCCGCTCCTATGGCGACACTCCCGGCCCCCTGAATACGGACACGTCGGTGGAAGTGCTGGTGCCTTCCGGGGCCGGACTGGGCCGGATCGAGCAAATCCTTATCTCAAAAAAAATTATTCGCAAGGATCTCCGTTTCCGGCTGCTGGCCCGAAGCATGGATGTGGCGCATCGCCTGCGTGCCGGAGAATATCGTTTCAACGGAGGGATGACGCCCCGGCAGGTTTTAAGTAAACTGGCCAAAGGCGACATTCTTCATCACCCTGTTACCATACCGGAAGGCTCGAATATCCATCAGATTGGAGATATCCTGTCCCGGGAGGGCTGGGTGGAAAAAGAATCCTTTCTCCGTTTAAGCCGTGATCCTGATTTTATCAGCCAATTTTCCATCCCTGCCACAAGCCTTGAGGGCTATCTTTTTCCAGACACCTATCATCTTTTTCAAGGGCAATCCGCCGAAGAGATTATCATCATGATGGTTGACCGGTTCAGGAGGGTCCAGCAGGAATTAAGCGATTCCCTGCTGCCGGACTCCACCAACCCCGAGCTGACCAGCCATCAGCAGGTCATCCTGGCATCCATTATTGAGAAGGAGACCGGATTGCCGGAGGAAAGGGGAAAAATCGCATCCGTATTTTTTAACCGCCTGAAACGCAATATGCGTTTACAGACTGATCCAACCGTGATCTACGGTCTCAAAAATTTTGACGGCAACCTCACCAGGAAAGATCTGCGAACCCTATCACCTTACAATACCTATATGATCAAAGGATTGCCTGCCGGGCCCATCTGCAGTCCTGGTCGGGCGGCTCTTGCAGCGGTTCTTCAGCCGGAGCAGGGACCGTTCCTCTATTTTGTCTCCCGCAATGACGGCAGTCATTATTTCTCAAAAACCTTGACGGAGCATAATCGTGCGGTGTACCGTTTTCAGAAGAAATAAGGTAAAAAAAATCGTACACGTCATTCCGGCCCTCTCCTCAAGGAGAGGGAGACAACCCTAAATAACGTATTTAATAATTGTAAATTTGCTATTTCCTCGGATATCCCCTCTCCTTGGGGAGAGGGTTAGGGTGAGGGAAAAATGTTACTTTTAAAATAAATGCCGGGTTCAGCCCCCCCCGGTTAATTTGCTGAATAGTTACAAAAATCACCCATTTTTAAATACAAAATACAGACAGCAGGTTAAACATGAAAAAACGACTAAAAAAAAGAGTGGCCCGACAATGCGGTCAAAAAGGTTTTTCTTTAATTGAACTGATGATCGTGATGGTGATTCTGGGACTGATTGCCTCGTTTGTCGGCCCGAATCTGTTTAAAAAACTGGGAATGGCTAAACAGAAAACAGCCAAGACCCAGATCGAAATGCTCATGGCCACACTTGATGCTTACCGTCTTGACATTGGCCATTATCCCTCCCAGCAGGCAGGCCTGGATGCTCTGGTGGTGAATCCCGGTGAGGAAAAATGGGATGGCCCCTACCTGACCAAAGCTCTCCCGAACGACCCTTGGGGCAACCCCTACATCTACCAGTTTCCCGGGGAACATGGCGAGGTTGATATTTATTCCTATGGAGCCGACAACCAACCCGGCGGTGACAAAGAAAATGAAGATGTCGGCAGCTGGCAGTAACGCGAAAAATTCAACTGACGACTTCTTGGCTATTATCAAAAAAATAGTCCTTGCAGGATTACGGCCCTACAGAACAAGAGTTTATCTTTTTGGCTCCAGGGCAACCGGTGATGCGATGCCGGGATCGGATGTGGATATAGGGGTGGAACCCCTGGAATCTCTGCCAGCCGGCGTGTTAAGCTCCATTCGTGAAAACCTGGAAGAAAGCACGGTTCCTTACACTGTTGACCTTATCGACCTGGAACAGGCTTCAAAAACGTTTAAAAACAATGTCATCAATAATGGCAAAAAATGGACAAGTTAACAGAAAAACTTGATACGGCCTGCAGTGCCCTGAAAACCCTGCAGGAGCTTATCGGCCAGGAAAATATCCCCATCATCCACCGAGACGCAGCCATACAACGGTTTGAATATACATTTGAGGCAACATGGAAGGCCGCAAAAATTTACCTTACGCGAGTTGAAGGCATTAAAGCAGCATCACCAAAAAAAGTCATCCGCTCCTGCTTCCAGGTAGGCATTTTAAGCGAAAACCAGACACAGCTCGGTCTTGAAATGGTGGATGATCGTAATCTGACATCCCATACCTACCACGAAGGGGTGGCCGAAGGAATATATTGCCGCCTTGTGGATTACGCCGGCCTTATGCAGCATTGGCTTGACACCATGCACAAGATGACTTGAACCACGAAATCACTAAGCCCTATTCGCCATCAGCCATCAGCCATCAGCCATCAGCCATCAGCCACAGCAACCATATCATGCATCACGCAAACAAAGATATCCGCTGGGAACAACGCTTTTCAAACTACCGGAAGGCATTAAGCCAACTGCAAAAATTTATCGACAAAGGACAATTGTCGGACCTTGAAAAACAAGGCCTTGTAAAAGCCTTTGAATACACCTACGAGCTCGCCTGGAACTCCTTAAAGGACTTTCTCGAATATAGCGGTCAAACAGATATTTATGGATCACGAGACGCCATCCGGAAAGCTTTTGAGTCAGGACTGATTGAAGATGGGGAAAACTGGATGGATATGCTGATCAGCAGAAATAAAACCTCACATACCTACAATGAAGAAACAGCAGAAGAAATCTGCCAGGCTGTTACAAATGTATATTATACTCTTTTTCGCAGCCTGGAAAAAAAACTGGAAAGTCTGTGCTCAACTCCCCAATAAACCGTTTTCAAAAATCTCATGCCTTACGGATTAAAAAACGAAACTGTAACAAAAATAAAACATATCCTGGCTCAACATGAAGAAGTAGAGGAAGCCATTTTATATGGATCCCGCGCCATGGGGAACTACAGACCCGGTTCTGATATTGATCTGACATTAACAGGCGAAAAACTTAACCTGAAACTGCTCAACAAAATCAGCCTTGATCTCGACGACCTGCTCTTGCCCTACACCTTTGATCTTTCCATATATCACCACATCACCAATCCCGACTTAATCGCACACATTGAGCGGGTCAAGAAAATTTTTTACGAAAAAAGAGAATAACATGCCTCCGCAGCAGTAAAAATTTTCTCCTGTTAAAGATGATGGTCTCGTAAAAAGTAAAAAAATACCTAATCAATACGTAACTATTCAGCGTGTATAAAAATGTTACGAAAAACTTGGTCTGTAACTGTTCAGATGTGCCCCATATTTGTTCATTTAGAGATTTGAAGCGTACTAATGCTACTCGAGAAGCTCTAAATGGGC
>JAYEPA010000220.1:0-2285 GCA_034723545.1 Thermodesulfobacteriota bacterium
TTTCCTGATCAAGTCCCCTGGCCCAGCATCCTGGTTTACGGCGGCGAAATGGAACAGCTTAGACAGGACTTCACGGTAGCGAGCACCTTCTCCCTATCTCGGCATCTGGAGCAGGCCGAAAGGCGGGTACTCTGAAATAACTTGTTCGATCAGGTTCAATTCTTCGGAAGAAACAATACGTGACATGGTCATTTCCCCTTTACATAGTGCAATGAAAATTTATACGCCATCGTTGTATAGCTGTGAGACAAACATGACAACGCACGACAGCAAAGAACGACACTAGCATGTCACGCTTTAGTGTCGTGCGTCGATATAAAAAAGTCAAAGGCGATTTTTTTGATAAAGAAGCTGCCGTTTACTTGTGACTACGTAGCATAAAAAAAATCTCGTTAAAATCTTCCCCGCTTTGCTTGCAAGGTAAGCAGAAACCACACTGACTCATTGAAAACTGACAATGCTAATTCAAGTTGTGGAACAGGGAAAAAAACCTACTACAACATCCAAAACTCGAGCCCCGGATAATCGGAGATATGCTAAAATCAACCGCCACCACGCAATCGACTTCCGCCCTTGGTACAACCACCTCTTTCGACTCTTCGCAAATTGCAAAATATTCTCTTGGAGGTGGCTGTCTGAAGGAGCTGCAAGCCTGCATGATTTTTATCTGACTCTGGCAAAACAGGCCACCCCCCCGGTCATAGATGCTACAGTCGTGAAAGTGCCATAGCAGAAAAATTTGAAGCGATGATAAAATTGGATTTCCTGAACAGCAGGATGAAGGATTTTTTGACATCTGGTTGCTGTGCCGTAGATTCAATTTTACCTGTCTCGATCTGGCAGAAGCGATCCGACTCACTGCAGAAGCGATCCGACTCACTTTTGAACAACGCAAAACTGCCCTTCCCAATACAATTGAACCTTTCACAAAATCTTTTATCAATGAAAAACAAATTCAATGGGCGTCATTCAGGAAAAAACTACAGCAGGATCATGTTCCACTAAAACTTCAAGAAATAGTCTCACTCCTTGATGAATTCCTCACGCCGGTTATTGTTATGATTATAACCGGGCAGCGCAGTGTAAGAAACTGGACTGCACCGGGGCCATGGAAATAACCTACATTTTGTTTCCTTGATTGCCTACCAAGTTGGCCTGAAATATTTTAGCTAACAGCACGACTGTTATGCTCCGTAACCAATTGCTCCACTGAATAATTCATCTCTCTGGCCGTTTATCAAGGCATTGCGGAGCAATCCCATAGCCAACCCACTCTTGCCGGTGCCGGGGGAAGCAATAAAGACAATGTTGTCAGCCTGATTCATAAATTGTAAACCAGCCAGGGAAAGTATCCTTCCCTTATTAACACCTGGTTGCTGGTCAAACGGGAAAGAGTCAAGAGTCCAATCCCAAGGGAGCTTTGCCTGTTTGATCCGATAAGCCAGGCTCCGTTCTTCCTTATCTGCAAATTTCGCCTCAAACAACCGAATCAACAATTCGTCAGGCGGACGGCCATAACGTGCGGCCTCCTCGAGTTCTTTGTCCACTGACTCAGCAATTGTTTTAAGGCCCAGCCTGATTGCAAGTTCAGATATTTTCGTCGTCATAGCCATCCCTTAAAAAATTATCGGCCATGTTGGCCAGGATCATTCGTTTGTTTATGGAGAAATAAAATTGGTCAATACTTTACTTTCTTATTTTGAACTGCTTGAAATGAAATTTTGAAAGGATAAAAATCAAGGGAAAAGAAAAAGGCCAAAACCCCTATGGCAAGCGGTTTCGGCCTTTATTTACTTGGTGCCCCCGGCATGATTCGAACATGCGACACCAGGATTAGGAATCCTGATTCTGTCTAATAAAAACAATATATTACGTTCTTTAGACGGAATTTTGGGCGGAATCTGTTTTTTGTCATCACAAATTGAGCCCATCCCGAAACAGATTCGCAACGGCATATAGTGGGTAAGAGTGTATTTTTTCGTAAACAGAAAAATTATGCCCTGAAAATCTTATTCCATGCGGGCTTACAGATGATTTTTCCTTTAGAAAAAGGTGCAGACTACGCAGGCAGGATTCCCGTGGCGCCGCTTTTTACTTCAACCGGGATAATATTCTGCCGATACGCCAGCAGATAATCTACTTCGACATTGCTGGCATGGGCCTCACGATGCCAGTAGAATAGAGATCCCCGTAGTTTTCTGTGGTTTTAGCCATAAAATGGCCAAAATATAATATTCTTGAAGAATCTGGTGGTTAAAAATATAACCTGACATAGGCTGGTTGCG